>NZ_KV800319.1:203007-252188 GCF_001810205.1 Pseudomonas sp. HMSC076A11
CGGCGGGCGCCCGCCGCGTCCGGATCAGCCGTTGCGTTGGCCGAGCAGGCGACCCAGGCGGGCTTGCAGGCGGCGGCGCAGTTCGGCTTCGATCTGCGGGGCGAAGTCGTCGATGACTTCCTGCAGGATCAGTTCGGCGGACGCTCGCAACTCGTCGTCCAGGCGCTCCTGTTCGGCGGGCGCCAGCCCTGCCGTGGTGGGTGCCGCGGTCTGCGGCTCTGGCGCGCGCGGGGCGGTACCGGGGGAGACGACGTCGGAGAGCAGGGGAATGTTGTCCGGCTCGAAGGATTCGGTCAGCAAGGGCGGCTCGTTCCGTTCGTAGAGCAGGTCGTGGATCGACTCCAGGTCATCGAGCAACTGCTCCGGGGGTTGTGTCGGTTTGTGGCTGTCCATGGTCGTGCACTTCAGATACGCGGCAGGCGATGGTCCTGTAGAGGATAGCCCTGCTCCCGGTAGAAGCGGAATTTATCCCGTGCCGCCTGGCGGATCGCCGGCTCCTCGACCACCAGTTCGGCCACCCGCGAAAAGTTCGGGACGAAGCCGGGGGCCTCGAGGGTCAGGTTGATCAGCAGGTCGCGATGGTTCCCCGGGGGCTCGCCCAGGCCCAGGGCGACGGGCGCCTCGGCGTCTTCCTCGGCCAGGCTGTGAGGAATGAAGGCCTCGCCGCGGAAGCTCCACAGGCGGCCGTCCAACTCGCTGCGCTGCGCCTCGTCGGCGCAATGCAGGTAGACCTGCATGCCCTGCCGCCAGGCCTTCTCGGCCAGGCGGCAGGCGACCTGCAGGCGCGCCGACGGATCGGCGCTGGGGATCACGTAGAAATCGACCCGGGTCACTTGGCCCGTTCCAGCAGGTACTGGGTCAACAACGGAACCGGGCGGCCGGTGGCGCCTTTGTCCTTGCCGCCGCTGATCCAGGCGGTGCCGGCGATGTCCAGGTGCGCCCAGTGGTATTTCTTGGCGAAGCGCGAGAGGAAGCAGCCGGCGGTGATGGTGCCGGCCTTCGGCCCGCCGATGTTGGCGATGTCGGCGAACGGGCTGTCCAGCTGTTCCTGGTATTCGTCGAACAGCGGCAATTGCCAGGCGCGGTCGTCGGCGAACTCGCCGGCCTTGAGCAGTTGCCTGACCAGCGCTTCGTTGTTGCCCATAAGGCCCGAGGTGTTGCTGCCCAGGGCGACGATGCAGGCGCCGGTGAGGGTGGCGATGTCGATCACCGACTGCGGCTTGAAGCGCTCGGCGTAGGTCAGTGCATCGCACAGCACCAGGCGCCCTTCGGCGTCGGTGTTGAGGATCTCGACGGTCTGCCCGCTCATGGTGGTGACGATGTCGCCCGGACGGGTGGCTCCGCCGCTGGGCATGTTCTCGGCGCAGGCCAGCAGGCCGACCAGGTTGATCGGCAACTGCAGTTCGAGCACCGCGCGGAAGGTGCCGAAGACGCTGGCGGCGCCGCACATGTCGAACTTCATCTCGTCCATGCCCAGGCCCGGCTTGAGGCTGATGCCGCCGGTGTCGAAGGGGATGCCCTTGCCGACCAGCACGTGCGGGGCCTGGTCCTTCTTCGCGCCGTTGTATTGCAGGACGATCAGCCGCGGCGGCTGGTCGCTGCCCTGGGCGACGGCGAGGAACGAGCCCATGCCCAGCTCGCGCAGTTTCTTCTCGTCGAGGACCTCGACCTTCAGGCCCTTGAACTCCTTGGCCAGGCCCTTGGCCTGCTCGCCGAGGAACGTCGGATGGCAGACGTTCGGCGGCAGGTTACCGAGATCGCGGGTCAGGGCCATGCCATTGGCGATGGCCTGAGCTTCCTTGCTGCCTTGCTCGACGGCGGCGCTGTCGGCCTTGTCGGCGAGCAGGGTCAGCTTCTTCAGTTTCAGCGGCTCGGCTTTCTGGCTCTTGTAGCGATCGAACACGTACAGGCCATCGGCCAGGGTTTCCACCAGCAGACGCGCCTTCGCGTGGGCATCGCGGCCTTTCACCGCGAGATCGCCGAGGGCCAGCGCGGCATCGGCGCCGGCCAGGCCCTTGAGGGTCGACAGCACGGCGGAGGCCAGCTTGCGGTACTGGCGGTCGCCCAGTTCGCGCTCCTTGCCGGCGCCGACCAGCAGCACGCGCTCGGCCTTGAGATTGGGCAGGCTCTGCAGGAGCAGGGTCTGGCCGACCTTGCCGGCCAGGTCGCCACGCTTGAGCACTGCGCTGATGGCGCCGCCGGTGGCGTCGTCGACCGCCTTGGCGCTGGCGCCGAGCTTGCGGCCTTCGCCTACGGCGAGCACCAGGGTGGCGGTTTTCAGGGTTTCCGGGCGTACGCTTTTAACAAGGAATTCCATGGAAGAGGTCCCCAATACAGACAGTCGGGATGGCGCAAGGGGCGGCATCCGTTAGCGGTAAGCGATTGTTCCGAGCACGATTCGTCCCGAGGACTGACGGTCGCCGCCGGGGCGGTGACGCAGGCAGCGACAGCTTAGTCGTTGCGGCGGGGGTCGTTCCATGCCGAGGATGGCAACCGAGGTTCTACAGCGCCGGAGCCGGGTTGGCGGTGCCTCCCGGCCGTTGCCGCACATGGTCGCACAACTGCGGCGTGTCTGGCACGACTGTGTACGCATGGGAACCCGCGGCCATGCCGCGTCCCTATAATGAACGTTTCGTTCCGCAGGAGTCGCACCGTGCCCGCCAGCAAACCAGTCGCGGATCCCGCCCGGAGTACCGACCCACGCGATTACCAGCGAGTCGGCCGGCCGCTCGGGGTCATGGCCAAGACCTTTCCGGCGGGGTTCGTGGTCGCCGAGCACCGGCACGAGCGGGCGCAGTTGATCCATGCCCTGTCGGGCGTGATCGAACTGCATGTCGGTCGCACGCTATGGCTGGTCCCGCCGCAGCGCGCGGTATGGATGCCGGCGGGGATGGCGCACGCGATGCTGGCGCGCGGCGAGGTCCGCTTGCACACTGTCTATGTCCGGCCGCAGTCCTGCCCGCCGGAATTCCCCCGGGTGCCGCGCGGAGTGATGGTCAGCCCATTGTTGCGCGAGTTGATCGTGCGCGCCGCCGGCCTGCCGTTGTTGTACGACGAGCGCGGCCGGGAGGGGCGGTTGATGGCGGTGCTGCTGGACGAACTGGAGTGGTCGCGGGAACAGCCCCTGGCCTTGCCCGACCCCGCAGACCGACGCCTGGGAAGAATCTGCCAGGCGCTGCTGGAGAACCCGGCCGACCCTCGCGGGCTGGAGGAGTGGGCGCGCTGCGTGGGGGCGTCCTCGCGGACCCTGGCACGGCTGTTTCTCTCCGAACTGGGAGTGACCTTCGTCCATTGGCGCCACCAGGTGCGCCTGGCCGCCGCCCTGCCACGCCTGGCGGCTGGCGAAGCGGTGGCGCGGATCGCCGTGGATCTCGGCTACCAGACGCCCAGCGCATTCAGTGCCATGTTCCGACGCCTGACCGGGAGCACGCCGAGCCGCTACTTCGCCTTGTCCGATTCGGCGTAGCCTTCGTCCGTTGGCGGACGGCGTCGACGCGGCAGGATTCCTATGCTGGGCCCGTTTCCAGACGACCGCCCCGGGAGGCAAGCATGCAACGACTGAACGTGGAATTCCGCTCCGAGGGTGTCGCCCTGCGCGGCTGGCTGTATTTGCCGGAAGCGCGTGCCGAGCGGCCGGCGATCGTCATGACGCACGGTTTTTCCGGGGTGAAGGAGCAGTACCTGGGCCGTTACGCCGAGGTATTCGCCGCCGCCGGCTTCGTCGTGCTCCTCTACGATCATCCGAACTTCGGCGACAGCGACGGCGAGCCGCGCCAGGAAATCGATCCGGTGATGCAGCGTCGCGGCTATCGCGACGCGATCACCTGGTTGGGCGCCCAGGCACGGGTCGACGCGAGGCGCATCGGCATCTGGGGAACCAGCTACAGCGGCGGACATGTGCTGGAAGTGGCCGCACTGGATCGGCGGGTGAAATGCGTGGTGGCGCAGGTGCCGACCGTCAGTGGCCATGCCTCGGCGTTGCGCCGGACCCGCGCCGAGCAGTTGCCGGCATTGCTGGCAAGCTTCGACGCGGACCGCCAGCGGCGCTTCGAGGGCTTGCCGCCGGCGCTGTTGCCGGCGGTCGCCGCGAGCCCCGACGAGCCTTGCGCGATGGCCGGCGCGGACGCCCACCGGTTCTTCACCGACAGCGCGGCGCTGGCACCGAACTGGTGCAACCGGGTGACCCTGCGTAGCGCCGAGCTGGCGCGAGAGAACGAGCCGGGCATTCACATTGGGCGGATCAGCCCCACGCCGCTGCTGATGATCGTCGCCGACCGGGACCTGCTTACGCCCACGGACCTTTGCCTGGAGGCCTACCAGCGGGCGTTGCCGCCCAAGCGGCTGCTGATGCTCGCCGGCGGCCATTTCACGCCGTACATCGAGCATTTCGACGCCACCAGCCAGGCTGCGGCAGACTGGTTCGTCCGTCATCTCGGAGAGGGCGGCGAGCAGCCAGCGACAGTCGTCGAATAAATCGGCAAGCGCTGAACGAGCGTTCGCCTCGACGGTCTATCGGGCTCTTGGTTCGGCCTGCGCAGTGACAGGCCCGCCGAATCGCAGGATAATGCCGGCTATTTTCTCCGCGCCATGCCGCCATGGCCGGAAACGCGTGATGACGGGGCCGACGGGCCCCGTCAGAGCCTGGCAACCCAGGAGTGTCCGGATTGATCGTTTTCCGTTATTTGTCCCGTGAAGTGCTGGTCACCATGAGCGCCGTCAGCGCCGTGCTGCTGGTGATCATCATGAGTGGCCGTTTCATCAAGTACCTGGCGCAAGCGGCGCAGGGGTTGCTCGACCCCGGTTCGCTGTTCCTGATCATGGCGTTCCGGATTCCCGGCTTCCTGCAGCTGATCCTGCCGCTTGGCCTGTTCCTCGGCATCCTGCTGGCCTACGGGCGACTCTATCTGGAAAGCGAGATGACCGTGCTCTCGGCGACCGGCATGAGTCAGAAGCGCCTGCTCGGCTATACCATGGCCCCGGCGCTGCTGGTGGCGATCCTGGTGGCCTGGCTGAGCCTGTTCCTGGCGCCCCAGGGCATCAACCAGTTCGCCCTGCTGTTGAACAAGCAGGATACCCTGACCGAGTTCGACACCCTGGTCCCGGGCCGTTTCCAGGCAATGCGCGACGGTACCCGGGTGACCTATACCGAGGAACTGTCGAAGGATCGCGGCGAACTGGCCGGCATCTTCATTTCGCAGAAGGACCTCAACAGCAGCAACCAGGAACGCGGCATCTCCATCCTGGTGGCGGAGAAGGGCACCCAGAACATCCAGGCGGATGGCAGCCGTTACCTGATCCTGCACAACGGCTACCGCTACGACGGCAATCCCGGGCAGGCCAACTACCGGGCGATCCAGTACGACACCTATGGCGTGATGCTGCCCAAGCCCGAGGCCAGCAGCGAGGTGAGCGAGCGTGACGCGGTGCCCACCGCCGACCTGTTCGGCAGCGACAACCCACGCTACCAGGCCGAATTGCAGTGGCGCCTGTCGACACCGCTGCTGGTATTCGTGGTGACCCTGCTGGCGGTGCCGCTGTCGCGGGTCAACCCACGCCAGGGGCGCTTCCTCAAGCTGCTGCCGGCGATCCTCCTTTATATGGGCTACCTGGCCCTGCTGATCGCTGTCCGTGGCCAGCTGGACAAAGGCAAGATCCCCATGGCCATCGGCCTGTGGTGGGTCCACGGACTATTCCTGGCGATCGGTCTTCTTCTGTTCTACTGGGAACCCTTGCGCCTGAAGCTGGCGTCCTCCCGTGCCGGTCGCGAGGTGGCGCATGGTTAAGCTCGATCGTTACATCGGTGTCACCGTCTTCGTCGCGATCCTCGCGGTGCTCGGGGTGATCCTCGGCCTGGCGCTGCTGTTCGCCTTCATCGACGAACTCAACGACATCAGCGCCAGCTACGGCATCGGCGACGCCCTGCGCTTCATCTTCCTCACCGCGCCACGGCGCGCCTACGACATGCTGCCGATGGCGGCGCTGATCGGCTGCCTGGTCGGCCTCGGCACCCTGGCCAGCAACAGCGAACTGACCATCATGCGCGCGGCCGGGGTATCCCTGTCGCGGATCGTCTGGGCGGTGATGAAACCGATGCTGGTGCTGATGCTGGCCGGCATCCTGGTTGGCGAGTACGTCGCGCCCTGGACCGAGAACATCGCCCAGAGCGGCCGCGCCCTGGCCCAGGGCGGCGGCGATTCGCAAAGCTCCAAGCGCGGTCTGTGGCATCGCCAGGGGCGCGAGTACATCCACATCAACGCGGTGCAGCCCAATGGCGTGCTGTACGGCGTGACCCGCTACCGCTTCGACGAGCAGCGTGGCCTGGAATCGGCCAGTTTCGCCAAGCGCGCGCGCTTCGAGACCGATCACTGGCAACTGGAAGAGGTCACCACCACCTTGCTGCATCCGAGGGAAAAGCGTTCCGAGGTGGTCAAGCTACCGACCGAACGCTGGGATGCCCAGCTCAGCCCGCAACTGCTGAACACTGTGGTGATGGAGCCCGAGGCGCTGTCTATCAGCGGTCTCTGGCAGTACATCCACTATCTCGCCGACCAGGGCCTGAACAACAACCGCTACTGGCTGGCGTTCTGGACCAAGGTCCTGCAACCGCTGGTGACCGCCGCGCTGGTGCTGATGGCGATTTCCTTCATCTTCGGTCCGTTGCGCTCGGTGACCCTGGGCCAGCGGATCTTCACCGGCGTGCTGGTGGGCTTCGTCTTCCGCATCGCCCAGGACCTGCTCGGACCCTCCAGCCTGGTGTTCGACTTCCCGCCGCTGCTGGCGGTGGTGATCCCCGCCTCGATCTGCGCACTGGCGGGTGTCTGGCTGCTACGCCGGGCGGGCTGACAGGCCCGGCAGGCCGGGTATGAAAAAAGGCCACCCACGGGTGGTCTTTGTGCTTCCTTGTCGCGTCGGGCTGGAGCCTGGCCGTCGGCGCGACAAAGGCCAAAACAGCGCGTTCTGCGGACCTGTTTCGCTCACTTCTTGTGAGTGTTCTTCGGCAGCCTGACCACCTGGCTCTCCGAATAGCGGTCGTGCCAGGTACGCTTGTCCTTGTCCCAGAGCATCCAGAGGAAGCCGAGGCCGAGGCACAGCCAGGAGGCGATGGCGATCATGAAGCGCAGCAGCGCCTGGAGCAGGCTGATGGCGCTGCCGTCGCGGTTCTGCACGCGCAGTCCCCAGACCTGCATGCCCAGGGTCTGGCCGTTGTGGGTCCAGAATTTGGCGAAGAAGCCGAACAGGGCGAACACCAGCAAGGTCGAGAGCAGCGGGTCGCCGATCAGCGCGCCGCGGTCGGCCAGTTCGCGCAGATGGTCGCTGCCGTAGATCAGTCGAAGGATGCCTTGCTGGTAGACCAGGGTGACCACCATCATCAGCGCCACGCAGAGCAGGAAGTCATAGAACATCGCCGCCAGGCGGCGGATCAGACCGGCAGGGGCATAGACGCCCTGGGGAGAAAGCATGTGTTTCGGCATCGGCGTGTTCCGTGCGGGGCAAAGCCGGGGATTATACGTCCATCCGCAGCTTGCGCCGCCCACCCGGGCAACGCTTTTCCCCGGCTGTTCTAGTCTTTGCGCAGACCCCAATCATTACGAGTCTTTTCTATGCCGATTCCGGTGAAGCGAGCCAGGAGAAAGGCGCTCCGGCTGTCGTTGTCCGTGCTGGTCGGGGTGATGCCGATCGTCCTGGGGCTGCTCATCCTCTACTGGCAGGCCGAGCGAAGCCTCCAGGAGACGTCCGAGCAGGCAGCCGGGAATGCGGTGCGGCAGTTCGAACGGATGCTCGACAACGCTGCGTTGGCGGCGCGCAAGGTCATGCCGGTGGCGGGGCGTCCTTGTCCCGAGGCCGAGCTGGCGCTGCGCGAGCAAGTGGCGATCATGCCGTTCGTGCGCTCGGTCAATTTGACGCGCGACAATACGATCTATTGCACGTCGTTGTTCGGCGGCTTCGACGAGCCGGTGCGGATCGAGAACTATGTCGACGGACGCCTCCTGCTGATGCCCGGCAACCAGGTCACGCCGGACGCCGCGCTGCTGGTCCTGCGGGACTTCGACGGCAAGCGCGGGGTATTGGCGGCGATCGACGGGCGCTACTTGAGCTACGTACTGGACCTCGTTGACCGACGCAGCCGCCAGGTGCTGGTGGTCGGTCCCAATTGGCTGGATGCCGAGGGCCGCACTCACCGCGACGCGCCGCCCACCTATGAGGTCGCCGCCGTATCGCTCGCTTCGCAGCGTTATCCGTTGCGGGTGCTGTCGGGCTTCCCCGAGGGCGAGGAATGGCGATCGATCCGCTCGCAGAACCCGGCGATGTTCGGCCTGCTACTGTTCTTCGGACTGCTGGCCGGCACTCTGTGCTACTGGCTATCCAGGCGGGTCGCCTCGCCCAGCAGCGAACTGCGCCGGGCCCTGGAGGCCAACGAGTTCATTCCCTACTACCAGCCGCTGAGTCTCGGCCAGGGTGGACGCTGGATAGGCGTCGAGGTGCTCATGCGCTGGCGTCATCCGCGCGAGGGACTGATCCGGCCCGACCTGTTCATACCTTTCGCCGAGCGCTCGGGACTGATCGTACCGATGACGCGCGCGCTGATGCGCCAGGTCGCGGAAGACCTCGGCGGGCATGCCGGGAAGCTGGAGCCGGGCTTCCACATCGGTTTCAACATCAGCGCCACCCATTGCCACGATCTGGCCTTGGTGGACGACTGTCGCGAGCTGTTGGCGGCGTTTCCGCCCGGGCACATCACCCTGGTCCTGGAGCTGACCGAGCGCGAGCTGATCGAGTCGAGCGAAGTCACCGACCGCCTGTTCGACGAATTGCATGCCCTGGGAGTGAAGATCGCCATCGACGATTTCGGCACCGGACATTCCAGCCTGGCCTACCTGCGCAAGTTCCAGGTGGACTGCCTGAAGATCGACCAGAGCTTCGTCGCCCGCATCGGCATCGATACTCTTTCCGGGCATATTCTCGACAGCATCGTCGAGCTGTCCGCCAAGCTCGACCTGGATATCGTCGCCGAAGGCGTGGAGACCCCCGAGCAGCGTGACTACCTGGCCGCCCGCGGGGTGGATTACCTGCAGGGCTACCTGATCGGCCGGCCGATGCCGCTGGAGAGTCTGCTTTCCAGCCTGACTGTGCAGGAAGGGCAGGGGGCTTCCGTCGTCGCACTTCCGGCGGACCGAGGCTAGCGGCTGAAAGTCCCGCGCCAGGGGCGAGCTGCCAGCTTATTCGTCACGGATGAGCAAAAGACTCGCAGACCGAACAGGTGCAAACCGCCCCTGGCGCGACAAGAAGCCCGCATCCGCGGGGCTTCTTTTTGGCGTCGGCTGTGGTAGATTTTTTTCGCCGAGCTGGGAAGACAGCAGCTCGGGTAAAAGGCAGCGTCTCGACTCCAGCGCTGCCTTTTTTTATTTGCAGGCCGGATCAGCCAGATCGCGGACAACAAAAAACCGGCGCGAAGGCCGGTTTCTCTGCTGTCCTGTGCTCCCCTGGAAACGCTTGGGAAGTCAGGATGGTGCTCGGGAGGGACTTAAATTAGATTTATATCTATTTGAAAATAAAGGTATAAATATATTTATGTTTTTGTAATACCCCCATTCATACCCCCATGTCGAAAGTTGCTCGATCGCCAGGCTCACTTTGCTGGAGTGGTTGCGACTCCTACAGATTGAGCCGCGCCCGTATATCTACAGAAGCCTTGTCTCAGGCCGTTTGACTAGAGTCTTCGTTGGGCAATGTCTCACCATATCGGATAGGGACACCAATGTGAGCTACGCTCAGCAGCGCGCAGTTGGCTACAGGTGATAGCCGTCGGTAGGTGCAAAGGGGTCTGCAATGGCAATCAGGTTTAGGAAGTCAATCAAGGTAGTCCCAGGCGTCCGCCTGAACATCAGCAAAAGTGGGGTGAGTACGTCTGTTGGTGGTAAGGGGCTCACTGCCAACGTCAGTAAGAGCGGCGTGAGTACTTCGATTGGCAAGAAGGGGCTCACCGCTAACCTGAGCAAGAAAGGCCCCGGGTGACCGCTGGCATTCCCGGCAGCGGACTATCTGCTTCGAAGCTATATCCAAAGGCAAGCGGACAGCCGACCGCGGCGCCGAATCCTGGGTCGGCGGATGGCTGATCGTGATCTTGATCTCCGTCACGGTTGCGGCGTGGCTGGTGCTGCGATGACTTGCTGTACAGGCATCCACCATTGCAGTTGAACTGTATAGTAGCTATACAGGTGGTGACGCGTGTACAATCTCGCGCCCACGTCCAGAACCTCAGACAAGCTGAGGTGTCTGACATGGAGAGGCCTAGATTTTGGCCTTAGGAAAGGAGTCAGGAACCCATTGAGGGTCCAGATCATGCATTATCAGTTCGTAGGCCGTATGCCCCAGCGTGAACGACTCAGCAACGAAGATGTCACCTTTGACATTCATCGCATGCGCGCATCCGTACAAAGCGGACACGTTGTCGTTCCCAGCGGCCTCACTGCCGACGAGGTCGTAAAATGGATTTGCGAGCAGTCGGGAAAAAATGTCACTGATCGTCCAACTGAGTGACCACTTCAAACGGCTTTATGCGAATTTCCCTCGGCAGGATCAGCAGCTGATTGCGGAATTCATCGTCCACTGCCAAGTGCACGGATTGGTGAACCTCGAAGGCAAGCTTGCGCGAACGTCTAACGTGCCTGGGGTTGATCCCGATTATCACGCCAAGCGCCAGTTCGCGATCGATAACTACTTGTGGCATTACCACATCGGAATCCCCTATTACCAGGCGGCTCGGAATCAATTCATTAGCTATAAGACATCCGATTGGGTGGTGCATTTCCAACGGTTCCCGGGGAATAAGGAAATTCGGTTGGTGGATTATGGCTTCCACGATCCAATGCACATGCCTAAGCCTGAGTACTTCGTTTTTACCAACAGCTGAGCCCCGCACCCGCGGGGCTTTTCGTTTCTGAGATCCCTTCCCTCCCGGCTCAGTACTGAGCGGATGAGCGCCTCACCCCGGCGCTGAACTCGATACAGCGCCGTCTTTCCCTGCATGCTTCCTGTCGCCATCATAGCCCCGCCGCCAAACGGACTTTCGTTTCAGCTTAGAGCTTGTCCAGCCGCCTTTTCCTTTAGCCTTCATGACCTCGTAGTTTCTGCGAGCCCGATCAATGATTGCCGGTACTAGTGGATTACCGCCGTCGTCCATGAGCACCTCAGCGAAGGTGCATCTGCAGCCATCAGTGAAATCTGTGGTCTCCAGCCATTGCCTAACCTCATCGGTGGTGAACAATTTGCCGTGGCGTTGAGCATGAGAGGGCTGTGTGCCTGGCTTCAATGCTGAAAGGTGCAGAATCATCACCTTTGTACCGTAAGTGCGGCTATTCGCATCGACTTGGCCTAACCGTTCGAGCCAGTTCCTCTTATCCATACTCGTCCTCCAAGACGACTACCCACGTACTGTCCTATGACCTACAGCGAGGATGGGCTGATCCCGATTCGCTTTAGTGACTCTGCTAGCGATGGATCGATGAGCACTTCACCCGTGGTCGAGGCTGCCTGATTGATGCCTACCGTTCGGTATTTCAGCGTAGTTCCTGAGAGCATTTGCTTCAGGATCTTCTTAGCCTTGTCGCCGCTAGTTACGGTATAGGGGCTCATCGCTTGGGCCATGCTCGTCATAACCTGTGCTTGAGCATTTTTTACGATCTCAGCTTGGTCAGGAGGGAGATTCATAGAGTATTGAGGAGCTTCCGGCATCATGCTGACCGGGGTTTCTTGAGGAGTAATGGTCCAAGCCTCATTCTGGTCGACTCGGAGTTGAACGGTACCTACAGGTATCTTGTAACGGCCGCCGGACATGAGCCCTACATAGATTTCCTCGCCTTCTTTACGCACGACGGGATAGTAGTGCACTGACCTGGTGATCACTGAGTTGGATGTAGAGAAGTCGCCAGTTGTGACCATCATGGTCGTTTTGTCAGTGAATTCATCGGTTGTGCTAGTCGCTTGCCATATCGGGCCGGTAGAGCAACCGAACAAGAACAGCGCCGATGCTAAAGCAATGTCCGTTTCATCACCTTCTCCAGTAGCCTAGCGAAGGGATTGTAGCAGGGTGATATCATCCGGCTTGCCGTCAACTGACTGGTAGGGCAGCGGTTTATCTCCTGGTCAAGGCTGCGAACACCCTAACAAGCTTTGTTCGACACCCACCTCGGTCGCGCTTCTTCTACCTGTGGAGTGCCCGTGACGGCATAAACCGTTACTGCCGGCCAGCCGTTTTGCTTGATAGTGTGACGCACCCCATTTCTGCGGAGGTTCTCGATCTGACCGGCCTTCGTTTTGGCCCCCGTCAGTTCGCAGACCTCCTCGTGCGATAGAAACTCGATTGGCATTACTCCTCCCTCTGCTTGGATCATTTCCGTCCCTACTGGTCGTGGCGGTTCCTGCCGTGGCCTGCCGACCTTCGGAGGCTTATGCTCTCCCGCCTCATATTCGCGTAGGAACTCTCTCACCGTCTCCAGCCTCCAGCACACCCTAGTGCCCTGTTTGAAGAACGGCGGCAGCCAGTCAGGGCGAGACTGAATTGCGCTTCTGATTGATGATTCTGTGCGGCCCAGAAGCTGAGCAAGCTGGGGGACGTGGATGATTTCTGGCTCCATTGCGTACCTCCTTGTGACGAAACATGCCGGCACTGGTTGAGTGGGTTACACCTCCGAGAAGAGGAAGGCAGCTTTGGCTTGTCCGGGAAGAGATTCCGAAGGCCAGTGCCATACACGTCCACCCCTACGGCGGTGGCATGCCTTGACCTGTTCGCGAGAAGTCCAAGTGTATTCCCAACCATTCCCGACGATTCCCCTTTGCTCCGCTACCATTGGCCGCTAACATTGGGCCATTACTGTGGATTTATCCATTACTTTTGCAGATGAAGCAGGGGGCAGGATGCAATCGCGTTTCGGGCGCATTCCGCTGGATCGAATTATCACCGAATGGACTGAGGAGCACCCGATCAACCCGCGCTTGTTAGCCGGTGAGGTGGCCGGCCTGCTTCGCTCGATGTCACCTGTCGATCAACCTATTCAGGAGGCATTTGTTTCAACTCTCCTGATATCTCCTACTTCCAACGGTGGCACCGTTACGATTGGTGCGCTTGCTGATTACTTCGATAGTGCCAGCCAAGGAAAGCCACCCCAAAACATCATCACAAAGGCCGGTATTGCGCCCATTTCTGCTGTGTCCGTCTGGCGCCAGTGGATGAATAGCTTGGCTGTAGAGGCGACAGAGCGGGCCTTACAGGTAGCGGGATTTGCCGTTCCAGCTAATGACTCTCAGGCGGCCATTATGGCTGTTAACGCTTCGCCAAAAGTTCATCATGACAGCCAGTTACCTCCTCCTTCCGGTAGTGAGCCCGGCTATCTCAAGCTGCGTCAGGCTCAGCAGCGTCAGGAAGGCGAACGAAGTGCAGCCGAGCGGCTTGATGAGTGGCAACGTAAAGCTCGACGACTCGAGGCAGAGAATGCCACTCTCTCGGGGCGATTGGCTCTTTCTGAAGCGGACTTAGACGCCGAGCGGGAAGCGAGAGGTGCCGAACGTATAGCTCGTCTGGCCGCGGAAGAAAAGTTAGAATCAGCACAAGCTGCAGCAGCAACTGCTGTTGGGAAAGTAGCGGCGGATTTTGCAGATCTACAGCGTCCACTCAAAGAAGTGGCGGCGTTTCTCAAAAGTGTCAAAACGTCAAAGGATAGCGTTTCAAACTCAACAGATCTCTTGGTTATAGCTGGGCTGCTTGAGCTGCTGCTGGACCGAAACCGTCCTAACTATACTCAAGGTAGTGCCGCGGATGCTATTGCCATTAAAGGTTGGTACGGAGCGGGTAAACGAAATGTTAACGCAGCGTTTGCGGCTGCCAAAGTGGCTGCGAAAGAGGCTAGCAAAGAGGCCAGGTCTAAAGCGCTAGACATGCACGGAAGTAACGCCCCCCAATCTGATTGATCCTAAATTTTGCAATTGCAAAACTAGGGTTTGCAGTTGCAATGCCCCTCGAGGCGTCATCGCTTAGCATAGTCATCGTTGTTACCAGTATTGCCCCGGAGGGCGCAGACGATGGCAAGCACACTCAGTAGGGTCCAACCTGTTAGTCGTTTTATTAAGCGACGCGTTGTAGAAGAAATCACAGGCCTTTCGTGCTCTGAGATTTACCGTCGTATAGCGGCTGGATCCTTCCCTGGTCAAGTAACCCTAGGGCCAAGGTCCGTCGTTTGGATTGAGGCTGAGATACACGCGTGGTGTGACGCACGCATTGCCGAAAGTCGCGGTGAGGTTGCTTGATGGATGCTGAGAATGTCTATGGTGGAATATGTAATAGTGCCCCATACTTCTCTTACAGGCGGACGTGAAGATATGAGCTTTGTCGCTGATGAGTGTGTCTTATATTTCTGTATTCAGATTGAGGGAGGGGAATGTTTCCCATATGGTGTCTGTGGCCCGTTCAGGACTTATCTCGAGGCGCAGCAGGCCTTACTTTTCCTAGTTGATAGGAATTCTAGCGAACGGTTTCGTATATGTGAGGCAGGGTGGTTTGATTCGCCTCTTGAAATTAAGTGGGATCGTCGATTTGAATAGACTATGCTCTGCTCTGAGAAGTTGTGCTGAGTATTGTCAGGATCGCTACTTCGCTTGAATAGTAACTGTTGGTGGCGCTTTCCTAATTGGATAGCTTCTTGAGGAAGCATTTTTCGGGGCTCATCAAAATTTCGGTAACCATGTGAATACGAAGCTCATCAACTTTCCGATATTTTTGGCAGCTATATTGCCCGCTAAGTACACTGTTGTCTCTACCTCTCACGGGCAAGACCTCCTTACTAGCATTCATGTGTCTGACGGGGATCACATCACTTTTCAAGACGCCTTACGCTAACGATGGTGTAAGGGGTTAATCTATTGAAAAATACTCTTATGTATTTTTAGATGAATGACGCGAACCAGAACACCCTTCCGATGATCGAGAGTTCCTGGCTTGCCATTTCGGACGGAGTGTATTCCTCATCCGGATGCTCGTCTCGGTTGAAACTGCGGAGCCTAATCCCGCCACCAGGAAGGCGGTACAGAAGCTTCACTCTCAGCAAACCATCATGTAGGAGGGCATAGATCTTGCCATCGATCACCCCTTTCTCGGTAGTAGCCACCGCGACGGTGCTCCCATCCTTGAGGACTGGTTCCATACTGTTTCCCCTCACGACAATACACAGTGCTTCCTGTGCCTGGACTCCATGCCGTCTTAGGGTGCTTTTGCTAAAGCGAAGAGCTGGACGCGACTCGGAGCCCGCTGAGTGAGCGCCGTCATGGCCTGCTACTAACTCAACCTCGCGGAGGAAGGGAATGGTTACCTCATCACCTTCGCTTGAAGCCACGTCATCCCATTCTGTAACTCGCCCTATCTGCCCTGGTTCAGAGTAGAACTCCCTTTCCGCTGGGGATTGAGTATCTGAAGCCTTACCTGACCAAAGGTGTTCAGGGGGACAGCCAAGGACCTTTGCCAAGCTATCAATGGTTTCTCTTCGTGGGTTTCTAGAGGCGCCCGTGATGATCCGGTGCACTGTCGGTTGTGGCACCCCCGAGCGTCTGGCCAGTTCCGCCGGAGTCCATTCCTTCAGCCGCAGCATTTCTTTAAGGCGATCAGAGACTTGCATATCTACTCCTTAGCGAATTACGAAAGTGTATTGCGCCATTGTATGCGTTAGGGTATTTTAAAAATACATTTGCGTAAGTGAGGCGGTATGGATATCAAAAACATGCTTGAGGCCCTTATCGCTCAAGGGCTCTCACAGAGTGAGATCGCGATCACCATCGGAGTAAGCCAGCCGACGATTCACCGAGCGCTCCGCGGACGTCAGGTCATATACGAAACAGGTAAGGCTCTTGAACGGCTATACGCTTCAAGATGCATGGGTCGAAATAGCCAACCTTTCCGCCATGAACGCATTTCTTCTGAGTGTGGCCAAGCGATAGCGTTCACCGAGAGGGCCTCTTGAGGGCCTTCGTTTACGCAGGATTTTTGGATATCTCTAGAAGGGTGCAGGCGACCTGCACAGCATCGCCAGTGAATGGGAGCTTGCACTTGAAAATATCTGATACGCGCGTTCGCGCCCCTTCATTAGAGCCGCCCTGACCCAGGGGTTGCGCTTTTCAAAATGCATGGAGGATAGGGATTGTCCTGTCCCCATACAGCAAAAAGCCCCGCTTCCGCGAGGCCTTTGGTCGGTAGTCGTTGCAGCGACTGCCTAGCTATCAATTTGTCTTTCGAAGGACGAATTAACTATGTCACAGCAAAACACCACCACGCAACCCCTGAACACCATGACCATGGCTAGGGGTATCTACTTCAACCTCGACGACGCCGAGAGCCTCTTGTGCATCAGGGAGGGGCAGAAAGTTGATGAGGCTTTGAAGGTCGCTCAGACCCTTTCGTCCGGAGTGCATCAACTTGCACTTCGGCTGAGCGCTGCCGTTGATGATGGAAATTCGACTTTCATTGCGGAGCTTGAGGCTCTAGCTCTGCTCAGTTGCATCAGTTCCAGCTTGGTTTCTGCTTCCCGCTGCAGTGTCGCGGCCCAATCCGAACGTTACGAAAACGTGTCGCGACACAAAGGCGGTGAAGCATGAGCTCGCTCGGGTTGAAAGTGTCTCCGCTGCCTCCCATGGAGTTTTTCGAGGTCCTCCCTTCGCTGACTATCGAAGCCGCTCTGAGGCAGGCAAGCAATATCAATCACAGCGTTTCGGATCTGCTTAAAGCGTGCACCGAGCGCGGCGAGCTGATGAATTTAGCCGCTCTCGAGCTTTGCTCTCGGTTGGCTGCCGAACTGCTTGACGCCTCAGTCGAGGCTCTGCGGAAGGAGGCTCAGCAATGAGGGCCACACTGGGTATCAGATTCCGGGCGACTAGGCCGGTTGATCTTTCGAAGGGAGAACAGAAAACGAATGTCCTGTGCGTGATGGACGACATTGATGCCGACCTTGCACTGGACAGCGCGGTCGACCTGCTTGACGCGATTCAAGGAGGGCTTCTCGACATCCTCGACGAGCCGAGCGTTAGTAGTCGCGTAGCTCTACTGCTTCATGCGGCCGAGACAGCTACAGCCCTGGTCCGTGCTGCCTTGGAGGGTGGGGAGGTGGCCAATGATTAACCTAACCACCATCGGCGGCCAGCCCGTCACCATGAGCAGCCGCGAGATCACGGAGCTTACCGGGAAGCAGCACAAGCACGTGATCCGTGACATCCGGGAAATGCTTGATGCGCTGGAAAAAGATGGTCCAGTTTTGGGCCATGTCCGGGAGGACAAGGACAGCCGTGGTTACACGGAGAGTTTCCACCTCGACCGCGAGCTGACTGAAACCCTGGTCACCGGCTATAGCATCCCTCTGCGGCACAAAGTGATCCGCCGCCTACATGAGCTCGAAGAACAGGTAGCCCAACCAGCTATTCCACAAACCCTCCCCGAGGCACTGCGCCTCGCCGCTGACCTGGCAGAGGAATGCCAGCAGCTCGCCGCCGAGCGCGACCACGCTGTCAAGACCAAGGCGCAAATCGGCAGCCGCCGAGAGGCTCAGGCGATGGCCAAGGCTTCCTCGGCAGTGCGCCAGGTCCAGCGCCTGAACGACGAACTGGGACACGGCACTCGTTTCGCCACTGTCACGGCTGTCGAGATCGCTGCTGGCGAGAAATTCCCCATCAATGCTTACGTCCCCCTGCGCAAGTGGTGCCAGACCTATGGCATTCAGCCTGAGGACGTTCCTGACCGGCGTTATGGGAAGGTCAAGGCATGGCCGGCAGCTGCATGGCTGGCCGTTTACGGCATCGATCTGACGTTCCTCTTCGGCGCTTCTGGAGCACAAGCATGATCAAGCTAACCGACGAGCAGTCGCATCTTATTCAGTTCGCCGAGGCGGTGGTTGACTACAAGTGCAAGCTGCGGACCTTGGTGCCGCGCCTGGAGAGGGAGGGCAAGACATGAGTGTCGCCAAGACTCGCCCCGGGCTAAGTCTCCCCAGTCACGACGGCCGCCCGGTGATCGCCGGGCCCTGGCCTTCATACCGCCAATTCCGCGACCTGCCTGAGCGTGAGCGCTGGGTGCTCTACGGACACGCCAAAGCGTCCCGTGAATGTCTCGAGGAGCAGGGGCTAGTCATGGCGGAATCCTATGATGCCTTTGTAAGGCGTGTGACTGAGGAGCTCGACATATGAACAACGTAGTTCATCTGCCTGTTCAACCGCCGACGATCAGTCAGTTGGAGGCTATGTCCAGTGACACCTTGGCTTTTCGCTGCTGGATGGATGTTGCCATGGTGTTTGAGACCTTTTCGTACCTGGGGGCAAGCCGATCCGAGCTCGACGAGGCCTATCACCAACTGGGTGAGGCGTCACTTGCGTTGAGCGTTCTTGCCGCCAGGCTGAAGGGCGTCCAGCGGGGGCAACTGCCAGACCTAGTTAGGGGGGGGAGTAATGGCTCGCGCACGGAACATCAAACCCTCGTTCTTCAAAAATGAGGATCTGGCCGACCTAGAGCCATTCGACCGCTTGTTGTTCATTGGTTTGTGGTGCTTGGCAGACCGAGAGGGGCGACTGGAGGACCGGCCACGCCGGATCAAGATCGAACTGTTCCCCGGGGATAGCTATGACGTGGAGATCGGCCTGACCAACCTGCAAGGGAAGGGATTTATTGAGCGCTACCAGGCCACAGGTTTCTCGGTGATCTCGCTGCCGAACTTCACTCGCCACCAGTCCCCGCATAGCACTGAAAAGGACAGTGAGTTACCCGACTGTAACGGTTATCTCACTGTGAACGAGCGCGCGCGGGGGAAGGTTGTTCCCGGTAAGCAACGGTTGGTGCATGCGGAAACTGGCGCATGCGCGGATGCAAATAACAGTGCTTTAACAGTTAAAACACCAGAGCAGTCGCAGCCGGAACCTGTGGATGCATCAACCCATAACGCCCTGATTCCTGATTCTCTGAATCCTGATTACCTGAATCCTGAAGAAGATCAAGAGCAGGCGCCCCAACAGCGTCGCCACTCTCCTGAGCCAGGGAATGATCAATCGGCGGAAAAGCCCAAGCGAGGTTCCCGCTTACCGGAAGACTGGACCTTGCCTGTTGACTGGCTGACCTGGGCGCTGACTGAGCGGCCGGAGTTCGGCGAGGCAGCTATGCGCAGGGTCGGTGATAGCTTCGGTGATCACTGGCGATCCGTAACCGGGAAGAACGCGACGAAGCTCGACTGGTTCGCGACCTGGCGCAACTGGGTGCGAAACCAACGGCCTCCGTTCGGCGCGCAGCGCGCTGGGCCTCCTCCTGCTTCGCCCCATCTGGGCCTCGACCAGACCAACCACGAAGAGGGCCTGGAGCGCCAGGCCGACGGCACCTACCGAATTGCGAGACCATGACCATGACCATGACCATGACCAAAAACCAAGTGAAAACCAGGGACGAGACCTGCCCCGTTCATGGCGGCTTCGAGAGCAAGCAGCAGGAGCAGTTCGACGGCGGGTTCGTCTGGACGGGATGCTGGCGCTGCGAGTTCGAAGCTCGCAAATCATCCGATCCGGAGGTTCGCTCCAAGGCTCAGGCTGCGCGTGATGCGCGGATGGTCAATGCCGCGTTGCTGGAGAGCCAGATACCGCCGCGCTTCCGACCGGCGGCCCTGGAGAACTACCGCACCGACTTCGCACCGGACCAGCAGTCGCCAGTCCTGGCTCGCTGCAAGGCTTACGCAGACGACTTCGCCTCGAACTGGAAGGTTGGTCGCTCGCTGATGCTGCTGGGCACCATGGGAACCGGGAAGACCCACCTGGCCTGCGCGATCATCCAGCAGGTGCTGCGCACCGAAGGTCTGGCTGGCGCGACTGCGCGCTACATCACCGCACCCGACCTGATCCTGGGCGTGAAGGACACGTTTGGGCGGAAGGGTAAGAGCGAGTCCGAGGTCTACGAGAGTCTGCACGCTCCGGACCTGTTGGTGATCGACGAGGTAGGCGCCCAGCACGGCACCGACTTCGAGCGTCAGGTACTGTTCCAGGTCGTCAATGGCCGCTACGAGCGCCTGCTTCCGACCATCCTGATCAGCAACTTGAGTCTGGTCGATATCCGGCGGTTCATCGGGGATCGCGTGATTGATCGGCTCTGCGACGCTAACGGCGAGGTGGTGCTGTTGCGCTGGAAATCCGTGCGAGGTGCGGTATGACCGGATACCTCGACATGCACGATATCCCTGTGATGGGCTACGAGGTGCCAGAGTCGAAGCTCTACAGCCACGAAGCCGAGTATGCGGTGATCGGCGCCATGATCCAGAGGGGTGACCTGATCGAGGACATGGGCGCCAAGCTGGAGGCTTCGGACTTCCACCACCCCGCTTGCGCGGAACTGTTCGAGTTACTGCTGACTTGCCAGGCGAAAGGCATCGCGGTCGACATCGTGACCCTCTACGAGGCGCGGGCTCAACTGGCGGACGGGCAGAGCACCCTGCAGGTCGCCGCCCACCTGGTGAATAACACCCCAAGCATCGCGAACGCCGATGAATACGCCCGGATCATCAAGCAGCGGTCGGTGGCGCGCCGGGTGATCGCCGCGGCCGAGGTCATGAGCCAGCGTCTGCAGGATGGCGAACCGCTGGATGAGGTTCTGAGCCAGGGCCAGCAGGCATGGGTTGCCCTCGAGGCCGAGGGGCTCGACTCCCGGCGCCGGTACCGCTTCATCGGTGAGGTGCTGCCGGAGGCCATTGACGGCATCGACAGGCGATTCAACCGTGAGGTGAAGCTGGGGTACGACACCGGCCTGCCCTCGTTGGACTCCTTCATTCCGGGCATCTGTCCCGGCCATATGGTGGTTGTGGCCGGCGAGCCGGGCAGCGGCAAGACCACGCTTGGCCTTGGGTTCGCCGAACGGGTGGCGTTGGCGTGCAACGAGCCCGCGCTGGTGTTCAGCCTGGAGATGACCGATGTCGAGTTGGCCAACCGCGTGCTGTCATCGGTGGGCAGCGTTCCGCTCAAGCACATTGCTGAAGGACACTCGATGGCCGATTCAGACTGGCCGGGCCTGACTGGTGCGGTGAACAAGCTCAACCATGCCCCGCTGATCCTCTGTGATGACGCTTCACTGACGCTCCGGGATATCCGCCAGATCTGCCGGACGGTGAGGCGCGAGCATGGCCTGGGCTTGGTTGCCGTCGACTACATCGGCCTGATCAAGGGCGAGCAGCGGACCGCGAGCCGCTACGACGTGGTGACCGAGATCAGCAAGGGCCTGAAGCGCCTGGCCAAGGAGCTGGGCGTACCTGTGGTGGTGCTGGCGCAGCTCAACCGTGGGCCGAAGGCGCGGGGCAACAAGCGCCCGACCAAGAGCGACCTGCGCGACTCCGGGCAGATCGAGGCCGATGCCGATGTGGTTGTGCTGGTCCACCGGGATCAGGAAAGCGACGCCGGCAAGGCCGGCATTACCGAGCTGATCGTCGACAAGAACCGGCACGGGCAGGTTGGCGTGGCGCACGTTCAGCACCAGGGTCAGTTCCATCGGTTCGTGGAGATTATCGGCGGCTATCAGCCCAGCGATGAAGAAGTCGAGATGGCCAGACCCTACAAGGGCCGGCAGTACGGTAAGGGGAGAGCGGCATGAGCAACGTACAACCGATCGCACCTCGGAAGGCCATGACCAGGCTAGAGCGCGAGTTCCTCAAGCTGGCGGGTCGGGAACTGGCCCAGGCGAAGATCGGAGGCGCAGCCGCCCTTGCTGCCCTGGTGGTCATGATCGCCAACTGGCACGGCGACCGCGGCACTCTGGGCTTTCACGATTACGCCCGGCTCTGGCTACAGGACGGCAACGCAAAGGGCGCCGCTTCGGAAACGCTGCTGCGTGATCTGTTCGGCCTGAACGGCAAGCCGAAGGAGGGTGCATGACTGGGATCTACCGTGATGTGATGCCGGCGATCGTTCGTGTCCTAGCAGCCGATGCCATCGACAACACCGCGAAGATGAACTGGAACAGGCTGATTGATCGAAAGGTCGACGGCGGCTTTCGGGCGCTGCTTTCTGCTCAAGACCAGTTCGAGTTCGATTGCATTCTGCACGCACTGCTGCACCGGGAGCTTTCGCCGGGCGAGTGGGACGTGCTGCATGCTCGCTACTCGACGAATAACGGCCGTCGACTTCAGGCGATAGGGCGCTTGGTTCCGCGCATCCAGACCCCGGCGCCACACCTGTTCTTGACCAGGGCCGTCTCCGCCTGGGCAATTCCGAAGATGAAGGGGAAGGAGGGGAAGCGCTCCACTGATGTGCTGATCCTGTCCGATGAGTATTACGACATGAACCAGTGGGATACCGAGGCTCGTCCTGACTCGACCCGCAACAGGTGGCGCCGCGATATCCGCAAGCAACTCGAGCAGCTTGAGGAGGAGGCTCTGGTGCATGTGACCGAAATACTTGATCGAGAGAAACTGCTCGATGTGGCTTGACGGATGTGATCGGATGGGCGTAATTTACCCACATCTGTTGATCCGTGCGCGCTAAGCCAGATCGACACCGAAACCCGGCCTTCGCGCCGGGTTTTTTCATTCGAAGGTCGAAACTCGGTAGACGGCAGTCTCACCTGCCACATCGGGCTGTAAGCAAAGTGATGGGTTACCGACCCACAAGACCTTCACCCTTGCGATAATGACCATCTTGAGGCCGAGAGGTGGTCCAATGAGAAATCCTGATATCAAGGTCGTAAAGCTTGAGGGTGACAGCTTGCCGTACTCCGTGCGGTTGGCTGGCCACTCAGTCTGTTACGTAGTTATGCATGGTTTCGACCTGAGAAGTGATTTCCTCTATACGGCAGAAGAAGCTGAGGCTGTGGCTGACACCGTGCAGCAGGAGATCTTTGGCGAGTTGAGATCGATGCTGGGATCTGTCCGAGGGAAATGATCGCTCAATGCAGGTGGAGCGCAGGATGCGCACAGGGGTAGTGGCCCCTAACCACCCGCACCTATTCCGGAGCCCCGCCATCGAGCGGGGTTTTGCTTTCTGCGGAAGCTGTAGACCACCGGTAGGTTGCCAGCCTCACCAGCCTCACCAGCCTCATAAGCTGGAGATACGGGGTTCGACTCCCTGCGCTGCTACCACTCCCCAAGCCCCGCCGAGTGCGGGGCTTTTTCATTTCCGCCCCGCCGAGGGGATATCGAGATGTCAAACATGCCCGACAAACCGGAGACATGGGCGTTGGTGCTCGCCTGGTTGAGCCAACATGCTCCAGTGCTGTACGCCACTGGTCTCTCGTTCGTGATGGCTGCGATCCGGATCATCTATGGCGGCGGTACTCGTCGCCAGGCGATCCTCGAAGGCGCTATTTGCGGATGCCTCACGGTGACTTTGATCAGTGGCTTGGAGTTTTTTGGCTTGCCTCAGTCGCTTTCCACCTTCGTTGGTGGGTGGGTTGGGTTCCTGGGCGTTGAGAAGATCCGGGCGCTGGCCGACCGTTACGCCAACTTCAAGCTGCCTAGCAGCAAGGCGGGTGAGTGATGGCCTGCAAGCGCTGTGAGGAAACCCGTGCCTACATCCTGGCCAATCTGAGGATCATGTATGAGCGAGCGACCCTGCGAAAGAGAAAAGCCAGTGTTGGTGGTGAAGATGGATCGGCTACTGGACAAAGAGCAGCAAGCGGCGTTCGCAAAGGACGTTGAACGGGGAGCCGAGCGTCTTGGTATGAGTGCTCTGCTGCTGACTGGCGGGGCTGATGCGCACATTGATCGGGACCTGCGCCCTCTGCTGGTTGACATGGTTGCCGAGCAGCGCAAGACCAACGACCTGCTCACCGCGCTGATCACTGCGATGGCAGATGAAGGCGCTGTCGATGTCGAGGCCGAGAGCATCATCACGCATGACCTGTCAGGCAGGCCGCTGAAGAAGCCGGGCGGTCACCATGGCTAAGATCCCGACACTGGCGCCTCGGCTGCAGCAGGTCGGCTCCAAGCTGAAGGCAACGGCCAGCACCAGCGAGCGACGAATGACCGGAAGCAGGCTGCAGAAGCGCCGCTACCGGCTGTGGCTGGCTTCACCTCAGTGCGCCGAATGCGGCGTGATGGTGGCATACCCTGGCGGCTTCGAACTGGACCACAAGGTCCCGCTCTTCCAGGGCGGCGAGGACACGGAAGAGAACTGTCAGATCCTCTGCTGCGGTCCCGGAAGCTGCCACGACCGCAAGACGCGGACCGATGGGGGGGCAGCATGAGTCCGACGTCTCCCTGACTTCTGCACCAAATTGGTGCGAAAAATCGCCCCAGAGGGGAGGGGTGGGTCAAAACTCTGAAAAGTCATCGCACTGGAAACCGCGCCCCCTCTCATTCGCGGATTTTTCCCCCCTTTGAGGTTTTTGTTAATGGCGTTAACAGACAAACAGCGGCGGTTTGTTGACGCAAAGGCCAGAGGTGCGTCCAACAAGGAGGCAGCCGAGGCCGCGGGCTACGCGCCTTCCAGTGCTGCCGTCGCCGGATCTCGCCTGGCCAAACATCCCGATGTTGTTGCCGAACTGCAGAAGTTAACGGCGCCACGAAATGTTAATCCGCGCCCTCCGCCTAGCGCACATCCAGACGTTGCTGGCGATCTTTCCGATTCAAATGGCGAGTTCCTCGATTGCCTTCCGGTTACCGGCGATCCATTGGTGTGGTTGCTCGCGCTGATGAACGAGCCTCGTGCAAAGGTGTTCGATCGCCGGAGCGCTGCCCAGAAGGCTGTCGACTACTTCCACGGGAAGAAGGCTGACCAGGGGAAGAAGGAGCAGCGGGGTACCGCGGCTAAAGAAGCGAGCAAGGGCAAATTCGCAGCGCGTCCAGCGCCGAAACTTGCTGTCGACAACACCAAGGGGTGACGCATGCAGTGGACTACGGCCTGTCCTGATTGGCAGCGCCGGATCGTCGCTGGCCAGTCGCTTATCCCGTTCGCACCACTTTTCCCAAGCGAGGCCGAGGCCGCGCTGCAGGTCTTCCGCTCGCTGCGGGTAGTTGACCTTCCTGGCCAGCCGACCTTCGGCGAGTGCTGCGATCAGTGGGTCTTCGATTTCGTCGCTGCGATCTTCGGCGCCTACGACGCCGAGCACGGCAAGCAACTGATCCGAACCTTCTTCCTGCTCATCAGCAAGAAGAACACGAAGTCCACCATCGCCGCAGGCATCATGCTGACGGCGCTGATCCTCAATTGGCGACATGATGAGGAGCTCCTGATTATCGCTCCGACCATTGAGGTCGCGGCGAACAGCTATAAGCCGGCTGCCGCGATGGTGCGTGCAGATCCTGAGTTGGCTGAACTGCTCCACGTTCAGGATCACATCAGGACTATCACCCACCTGGTTACCAACGCGGCCCTGAAGGTCGTGGCGGCCGATACCGACACCGTGTCGGGTAAGAAGTCCGGCAAGATCCTGATCGACGAGCTTTGGGTGTTCGGCAAGCGCCCTAACGCAGACGCGATGCTGATGGAAGCCACCGGCGGCCAGATCTCTCGGGAAGAGGGGGTCGTCATCATGCTCTCCACGCAGAGCGACGAGCCGCCCGCCGGCGTCTTCAAGGAGCAGTTGGATTACTTCCGTGATGTCCGGGACGGCGTGGTCGATGACCGCAAGTCGCTGGGCGTACTGTACGAGTTCCCCGAGGACATGGTCGAGAACAAGACCTACCTCAACCCGGACAACTTCTACGTCACCAATCCCAACCTGGGCCGATCGGTCAGCAGGGAGTGGTTGGAGGATCACCTGGCCAAGGTGCTCCGGATGGACGAGGGGGCGCAGCGCAAGTTCTTCGCCAAGCACCTCAACATCCAGATAGGCATGAACCTGCGGGCAAACCGCTGGGCCGGCGCCGATCACTGGGAGAAGAGGACGGACAAGTCGCTGACGTTGGATCAGCTGATTCTCCGCTCCGAGGTGATCGTGGCCGGAATCGACGGCGGCGGCCTCGATGACTTGCTCGGCCTGACGCTTCTCGGTCGCGAGAAGGATTCCCGTCGCTGGTTGCATTGGGCGCATGCCTGGGCGCACGAGATCGTGCTGGAGCGGCGCAAGGACATCGCTACCAAGCTCCTGGACTTCAAGGCCGATGGCGACCTGACCATTGTTGCCCTCCCCGGAGACGATGTGAACGAACTCGCCGACATCCTCTGTCGAGTGAAGACAGCCGGGCTGTTCCCCGAGAAGCAGGCGATCGGTGTCGACCAGGCCGGTATCGGCGACATCGTCGACGAGCTCACCACCGAGGAGCGAGGTTTCACGATGGAGCACATCGTGGGCATCGGCCAAGGCTGGAAGCTCAATGGGGCGATCAAGACCACCGAGCGGAAGGTCGCCGGCGGCGAGCTCGTCCACGGCGGCCAGCCGCTGATGGCCTGGTGCGTCGGCAACGCGCGGACCGTCCAGGTCGGCAACGCCCTCGCCATCAACAAGCAGGTCAGCGGCACCGCCAAGATCGACCCGCTGATGGCCACCTTCGATGCGGCAACGCTCATGGCGCTCAACCCCTCGGCTTGTGATGAGGGAGATTTCAATGAATTCCTGAAGGCACCGATCATCGTATGAAGCCCAAGACGAAGAAGCCGAGCCGGCTAAAGGCTGCCGTTCTGGGCTGGCTGGGTGTACCGGTCGGCCTGACGGATGAGACGTTCTGGCATGAGTTCGGCACGAATGTCGCTGGCCAATCGGTCAACGAGTGTTCGGTCCTCAAGCTGTCTGCTGTGTGGGCCTGCGCGCGCTTGATCGCCGAGACAATCTCCACTCTGCCCTTGGGCCTCTATGAGAAGACCGCCAGAGGCCGGCTGGCGCTGACCGATCACCCGCTCTACAGCATCATTCACTCCCGTCCCAACCCGGACTCCACCGCGGTGGTGTTCTGGGAGGCGATGATCGTCTCCATGTTGTTGCGGGGGAACGGATTCGCGGAGAAGAACTACATCGGCAAGCGCATGGTGTCGATGGACTTCCTGGCGCCTGGCCGCCTTTCCATCACCCGCGACATCTACGGGAACAGGAAGTACCGGTACACCGAGAAGAATGGGACGCAGCGCGATATCCCCGCGAAGAACATCTTCCGTATCCCGGGCTTCACCATCGACGGTGATTGGGGGCTGTCCGCTATCGAGTACGGGTCGCAAGTTTTCGGATCAGCCCTGGCGGCCGGAAACGCTGCCAACAGCACATTCGAGAAAGGCCTGGCGCCGACCGTTGCGTTCACCATGCAGCGGGTCCTGAACAAGGAGCAGCGAACCGAGTTTCGCGAGAGACTGGCCGAGGTCAGCGGCGCCATCAATGCCGGGAAGTCGCCTCTGCTCGAGGGCGGCATGGATGCCAAGACCATTGGAATCAACCCCAAGGATGCCCAGCTTCTGGAGTCTCGCGCGTTCAGCGTGGAAGAAATCTGCCGCTGGTTCAGGGTGCCCCCCTTCATGGTCGGCCAGTCGGAGAAGTCCAGCTCCTGGGGGACCGGGATCGAGCAACAGATGATCGGTTTCCTGACCTTCACGCTGCGGCCTTGGCTGACTCGCATCGAGCAGGCCATCAACAAGGACCTGCTATCGCTGGCCGACCAGATGACTACCTACGCGGAGTTTTCCGTGGAAGGCCTGCTGCGAGCTGACAGCAAAGGCCGCGCGGAATACCTGGCGAGCATGGTGAACAACGGCCTGATGACCCGCGATGAAGGTCGCGCCAAGGACAATCTGCCGCTAATGGGTGGCAATGCCGACGTGCTCACAGTGCAGACCGCACTGATCCCCCTCGACCAGCTGGGCAAGGCCCCTGCCGGCAACTGATCCAGAGGAACCAACATGTCCAGAAAAACACTGCCCGCCGCGCGTGTGGGCGCGCCCGCGGCTGGCCTGCGTTTTGACCTGTCGGCCCGCGCCATGGAGCGCTGGAACCCAGCAGTGCAGGCAGCCTCCGAGAAAGACAACAGCATCAGCATCTTCGACATCATCGGTCAGGACTACTGGACCGGCGATGGTGTTACCGCCAAGCGCATTGCCGGCGCACTCCGTACGATCGGCGACGGTGACGTGGTGGTGAATATCAACAGCCCAGGCGGCGACATGTTCGAGGGGCTGGCTATCTACAACCTGCTCCGCGAGCACCCGGGGAACGTGACCATCAAGGTGCTCGGCATGGCCGCATCGGCCGCCTCCATCATCGCGATGGCAGGCGACGAGGTGCAGGTGGCTCGTGCGGGCTTCCTGATGATTCACAACGCCTGGACCTTGGCCGCCGGCAACCGGCACGACTTCCGGGAATTTGCGGATTACCTGGAGCCCTTCGACGCAGCGATGGCTGACGTCTATGTGGCTCGCACCGGCCTGGATGCAAAGACCGTCGCCACGATGATGGACGGCGAGACCTGGATCGGGGGAAGCAAGGCGGTAGAGCAGGGCTTTGCTGATTCTTTGCTCGACTCCGACGAGGTCGCCGGCGGCAACGAGAAACCATCAGCCCAGACGGTGCGCCGCATCGAGAACGCGCTGCGCGCGTCTGGCATGCCTCGCTCCGAGGCCATGCGCCTGATCTCCGATTTCAAAGCCAGCCTGAGCGACTCGGCTGGCGATGGTGAGCGCGACGCCACCAACCCTGCAGACCCTTCCACAGGGGCTGCGCGAAACATCAGCTCCACCATCACCAGCATTTTCGCGAGGTAACTCAAATGCCCACGGCAATCGAACAGGAATACCAACAGGTCCAGGCCGATCTGAAGAAGGTTGGCGACGATCTGCGAACTTACGCCGAGCGGTCCGAAAAGGAACTGAAGGCGCACTCCAAGCTCTCCGAAGAAACCAAGGCCAGCGTCGATAAGCTCCTGGTTTCCCAGGGGGAACTTCAGGCCCGCCTGCAGGCTGCTGAGCAGCTGATGGCCAAGCTGGAAAAAGGTGGCGGCCGTATCGTTGCGCCCGAGAGCATGGGTGAGACTTTCATCGCTGCTGAAGGCTACGACGCCTGGGCTGCCCGCGCCGCGGGCGGTGCGAAGGGCAGCTTTACCGTTCCGGTGAAGGCTGCGATCACCAGCCTGACCGGCTCTGCTGGCGACCTGATCCAGCCGCAGCGCGTCGGAATGGTCCTCCCCACTCAGCAGCGCCTCTTCGTACGCGACCTGCTGGCTTGGGGGCGCACTACCTCGAACTCCATCGAGTATGTGCGCGAGACCGGCTTCACCAACAACGCCGCGCCGGTGTCGGAGAACCCGCAGAACCCGAAGCCGGAATCGGACATCACCTTCGAGCTGGATACCGATCCGGTGGCCACGATCGCCCACTGGGTTCGTGCGTCCCGCCAGGTTCTGTCGGACGCTCCAATGCTGGCCAGCTACATCGACGGCCGCCTGCGCTATGGCCTGAAGCTCAAGGAGGAGATGCAGCTGCTCAAGGGCTCCGGCGTCGGCCTCAACCTGAACGGCCTCTACACTCAGGCGAGCATCTACGCGAACCCTGGCGTCGTCGTTCAGGCTGAGACCGCCATCGACCGCCTACGCCTCGCGCTGCTGCAGGTCACCCTGGCCGAGTACGACGCCGACGGCATCGTGCTGAGCCCAGTGGACTGGGCCGCGATCGAGCTGACCAAGGACAAGAACAACAACTATGTCTTCGCCACCCCGACCGGCCTGGCCGTTCCGGGTCTGTGGGGTCGCCCGGTTGTTGCTTCCAAGTCCATGGATATCGGTGATTTCCTGACTGGCTCATTCCAGCAAGGCGCTGAAGGTTGGGATCGCGAGGACGTCAGCGTCACCGTCTCCACCGAGGACCGCGACAACCTCGTGAAGAACATGGTCACCATCCTCTGCGAGGAGCGCGTGGGCCTGTCGGTGTTCCGTCCGGAAGCCTTCGTGAAGGGCGACTTCGACGGCCTGCCGGCGTCCTGATCTACTGGCGGGGCTTCGGCCCCGCCATCTCCTGAGGAAAGACCATGGTCCTGGTAACAGCACTTACGGGTTTCGACCACGGCGGCCGTCGCCGGCGCGATGAGCAATTCGACGTCAGCCCGCAGCATGCCGCCGCGCTGAAGCGCAACGGGCTCGTCACCTACGACGAGAACCAGGCGGACCCCGATCCAGCCGCTGGCGAGAAGTCGTCTGCATCGCAAGTGGCCCCAGTCTCACCGCAGACGACTGCGAAACAGTCCGGGCGTGGCGTGAAGAAGAAGCCGGCCGCGGAGTAATCGTCACCAACACCACATTCCGGCTCTGTCCATGGGCTGACGTTCTGTACGCGATGGATGCGGCATGGTGGAGGGTTCACGGCGAAGAGGCTGCCAATGCTTTCGGCGGCGAGCTCTGCGCGCCACTGACCTTCCCTGGCGTGAAGAAGATTCGCTTCCATCATTTCCAGAATAGCGGGGCCGGGGCTGCGTCGCTCGCCTCCTTCTGGGGCGCTCGGCGCATCATTCTGCTGGGCTACGACTGCCAGAAAACCGGCGGCCGCGCTCACTGGCACGGTGACCACCCGGCCGTCCTGGGAAATGCCGGCAGCGTCGACAAGTGGCCCGCGCAGTTCCGCCAACTGGCGGACCATCTCGCTGGCCTTGATGTCATCAACTGCAGTCGAGAGACGGCCCTCGAGGCCTTCCCGCGGCGCCCCCTTGAAGAGGTTCTCTCGTGAGCGTCATCAACCTTCAGGACGTGAAGCAGGCCCTGCGCGTTATCCACAGCGCCGACGATGCCCTGATCCAGCAGCTGATCGACAGCGCCGAAGATGAGGCTGTGCGCTTCTGCGGCCGCACGCAGTTGCCGACCTTACCGCTGGACAACCCCTGCTCACCGAGTAGCGAGGATGTCCCGTCCAGCGAGGACCCGGTGGCGCCCAGCGTGTTCACCGCTGTGGCGGCGCTGGTGAAGGCCGACTACGAGGCGACGGTCGACGAGGCGAAGAAGTTGCGCGAACTGGCCGAGGTCAAGCTGATGCCGTACCGCATCGGCCTGGGGGTGTGAGGTGCTGACCAATCGATTGCGGCACCGGATCACCTTCCAGGCGCAGGAGCAGCAGCAGGACTCGGAGTCGGGTGACGTGCTGCTGGTCTGGGTGGACGCCTCGCTGTCGGACGGCACGCTGCTGGTGGACGTCCCGGCCGAAGTGCTCACTGGCGCCGGCCGAGAGTTCATGGCGGCGAACACCAAGCAGAACGAGACAGACGCCAGGGTCAACCTGCGTTGGTTCCCTGATCTGGACATGACCTGGCGCCTCCTCTGGCAGGGCCAGCCCTTCACCATTACCGGCGCCGACACGGATGCCACGGGGCGCAAGGAATGGCGCCTGCGCTGCGCGACAGGAGTCACCGACGGTCGATGATGATCATCAACGGCATGAAGGGGCTGGGGGACAACATCTACCAGCGGGCATTCATCAAGCAGCTTCCGTGCGGCGTGTGGCTGGAGACTCCCTGGCCCGAGCTCTACAAGGACATCCCAGACATCAACCTGATCCTGCCGGTAACCAGGCTGCGCACGCAGATGAAGAACATCTGCCGGCAACCGAAGGGCACCTGGCAACGGCGTCCGCGCGGAACTGTCGTTCAGGTTGGCTACGGCCGAGAGGGCATCTTCCCCGGGATGATGCGCAGCTTCGCTCGAACACCCGGAGAGATGGACCTGCCCGATTTCGGACCATCGCCGGTCGATGGCCGCTACGTGGTGATCAGGCCGGCGACGGTTCGCTCCGAATGGCGGGCCGACACCCGAAACCCGCTGCCCGAGTACATCGCCCAGGCGGCCACCGAGATGCGTCGTCGCGGCTACAAGGTGGTCTCGGTAGCCGACCTGGTCGAAGGCCGTGAGTGGGCGCTTGATCCCCTGCCGGTCGCTGACCTGCAGTTCCACCGCGGTGAGCTACCAGTCGACCAGCTTCTGGCCTTGGTGCAGGGCGCCGCGGCGGTGATCGGTGGAATCGGCTGGCTCCTACCGGCAGCGATCGCCGCCAAGGTGCAGGCGCTGATTATCTGCGGCGGCCAAGGCGGCTACAACGCGCCGGAGCTCATCACCTCCAAGGCGATGGACGTCTCTCGAATCGAATTTGTGGTGCCCGACAATTTCTGTCGCTGCACCCAAAAAGAACACAACTGCGACAAGAGGATCTCGAACTATGCAGAGCGCCTTACCGCCTGGGCTAGCCGACTGCCTGCTGTGGTCGGCTGAGCTGGGCATGGGGTACCACCCACGCAAGCCGATGGACTACTCCGGTCCTTACTTCGAGAAGTACCAGGCGATGGACGCCACCCCGATGGGGGGAGCTTTGACCAAGGCCCGCGTGCGCATGGTTCGACGTCACCACGGTGGCGACCTGATCGACATTGGCATTGGCGGCGGTCGCTTCCTCGAAGAGTCTGGCGCCTTCGGCTTTGACGTAAATGCCGACGCTGTGCGCTGGCTCAAGGAGCGCGGCCGCTTCCTGGACCCCTACGCTGGAAAGATCCCGGCGATCACCTGTTGGGACAGTCTCGAGCACATCCCGAACCCTGAAGGGTTGCTGGCTCAGGTGGTGGACTGGGTGTTCGTCTCGATGCCGATTTACCAGGATCAGGCCGACTGCCTGGCAAGCAAGCACTTCAAGCCCGGTGAGCATCTCTGGTACTGGACTCAGAACGGTCTCATCAGCTGGTTTGCGCGGCTCGGCTTCGGCTGTGTCGAGATCAACCAGGAAGAGTCCGACATCGGCCGCGAGGGGATCACCAGCTTCGCTTTCCGGAGGTTCCATGGCTGACGGCGTCGAGTTCAGCATCACCGGCTTGGAGTCCCTGCTGGGCAAGCTGGATGCTCTGAGCGTCGACATTCGCCGAAAGGGTGGCCGCGCCGCTTTGCGAAAAGCGGCCATGGTGGCGCTCAATGCCGCGAAGGCTGGCGCCGAGAAGATCGATGACCCGGGTACCGGCCGAAGCATTTCCGACAACATCGTCCTGCGGTGGAACGGTCGTCTCTTCAAGCAGTCCGGCGACCTTGGCTTCCGTATTGGCGTGCTCCATGGGGCTGTTTTGCCGGCGAGGGGCGACCGCGTCGACAAGCAGAAGAATGCGCCGACTCCGCACTGGCGTCTCTGGGAATTTGGAACCTCGAAGATGAAGGCATCACCTTTCATGCGCAGTGCGCTGGCCGACAACATCGCCGAGGTCACGAGCACTTTCGTCAGCGAGTACGAGAAAGCCATCGACCGCGCAATCAAGCGCGCCCAGAAGATGGCCGCTGGGAGCAACTGATGTACGCACCGATTTTCAAAGTCTGCTCGCAGGACCCAGGCGTTGTCGCCTTGCTTGGTGCGAAGCCGACCCGACTCTATCTGTTCGCTGAAGCACCAAACCAGCCTGGTCGCCCCTATGCCACATGGCAGACCTTTGGTGGCGAGCCTGAGAGCTACCTGGCCCACCGCCCTGACATCGACTCTTTCAGCCTGCAGGTGGACGTCTTCGCGGACACGGCCGCCCAGGTTCGCGCCGTCGCGACGGCGATCCGTAACGCGATCGAACTGCGCGCCACGATCACCCGCTGGAGCGGGGAAGAGCGGGACGATCCAACAGACCTATACCGTATCAGTTTCGACGTTGACTGGTGGGTTAACCGCTAGTCACCGACCTAAGTAACGACCCGCATCTGCGGGTTTTTTTGTGCCTCAAGAAACCCGCGACAGGAGACACCCATGTCCATCTTGGCTCAAGGAACTCAGTTCTTCGTAATCGATCCGAATCTCGACAGCAATGGCCCCGGTGTGCTGGAGATCGATTGCATCACCGCTTTCAATCCTGGCGGAAACCCGTCCGACCAGATCGAAGACACCTGCCTGAAATACAACTCGCGAACCTACAAGAAGGGCCTGCGCACTCCCGGGCAGGCAACCGGGACGCTGAATGCTGACCCGGAAAATGACAGTCACTACCGCTTTTGGCAGTTCGCGGAGGACCCCGAATTCGATCAGATCGAAATGGATATGGTCATCGGCTGGTCAGACGGTCCGCTTGACCAGAGTGGGGAGCCAATCTCTATCCCGACGGTTGCGAGTGATGGCGGCTTCAATCTGCCCGCCAATCGCACCTGGTACCGTTTCCGGGGCTACGTGTCTGACTTCCCGTTCGATTTCCAGAGCAACGCTGTGGTTGCTACGAACTTCACTATTCAGCGGTCTGGCCGTGGTTACTGGATCAGAAAGGCGGTTTAAACATGCAGCTGAGTATTTCAAATCTTGCAACGATCGGTGCTTTCACGGGTGCGCCAGTGGAAAGGGAAATCACATGGAAGCAAGGCGATAAGGAAGTCACCGCTACCGTCTACGTCAAGCCTCTGTCGTACAGCACCGCCGTCTCCGACCTCCTTGCGATGAATGGCAAGGTCGATGGCGTAGCGGGACGTATCGCTGCGTCAATCGTGGACGAAGAGGGCAAGCCGGTATTCACGCCGGCAGATATCACCGGCGAGGCCGACCCCAGTCGCGGCGCGCTCGATGGAAACCTGACCATCGCCCTGCTCACCGTTATCGCCGAGGTGAACAACCTGGGAAAGACGACCAGCTCAGCGAACTAGATGAGGTCTGGCATGAGCTGGTGATGTGTGGGATTGGCGGAAGAACCATTGCAGAAGCCAAATCTCGTCTCAGCTACCGGGAGTTCATGAGCTGGTGCAAGTTCAGGGACAAGCGCGGCAGTCTTCATCTTGGTATGAGAATAGAGCGTGGCACGGCCTTATTGTCTGCGCTCTACGCCAATGCTCATAGCAAGGAGCCTTACAAGATATACGACTTCATGCCTCACGAGGATGAGCCCGTCCTGAGCTTAGAAGCTGCCCTCGATTCCTGGGGGTAGCAATCTGATCCGCCCGCAACTAAACGGGCATTTTTTTGGAGTCCATGATGGCCACGCGAAGTCTAGGGACGCTCACGCTAGATATTATCGCCAAGGTTGGCGGGTTCGTGTCCGGCATGGACGCTGCTGAGCGCCGCTCGGAAAAGTGGCGCAAGGAAGTCGAGAAGAATGCGGCAAAGGTCGGTGCCGCAATTGGCGCCGCCACTGCGGCAGGTATTACCGCGCTTGCTGCCCTCACTGTTTCGACAGTTCGCAATGCCAATGAAATCGCAAACCTTGCTAGCGTTGCCAATGCGAGCACGACCGAGTTTCAGAAATATGCGGCCGGCGCAAAGATGGTTGGCATTGAGCAAGAGAAGCTTGCTGACATCTTCAAGGATGTGAACGACAAGGTAGGCGACTTCCTCAATACCGACGGTGGCGCGCTTGCTGACTTTTTCGAGAACGTAGCGCCGAAAATTGGCGTGACCGCAGACCAGTTCCGGAATCTGAGCGGCCCCCAGGCCCTTGGCTTGTATGTCTCAAGCCTGGAAAAGGCCAAGGTCAGCCAGTCGGACATGACCTTCTATCTGGAGGCTATCGCGAGCGATGCGACTGCGCTGCTCCCGTTGCTTCGCAATAACGCTGAAGGATTCAAGACCTTTGGTGACGCCGCCCAGGCCGCTGGCGCGATTCTCGACGAGAAGACGATTAAGTCGGCGAATGAGCTTCAGGCCGCAACCTGGCTGGTTGAGCAGAGCGCATCGGGCCTAAAAAACCAACTAAGCACAGCGCTGATACCAATTCTGAGCGATCTCGCTGACTCTATATTCGACGTGACCAAGGAAGGCACGGCGATGGTGAGTGTTGGCGAATTCGTTGCCGATTCGTTCCGTTGGATAGCGAAGACAGCAATTGGCGCTGTCGCAGCATTCGAGCTGGTGGGGAAATCGATTGCTGGCGCCGCAGCAACGGCCAGGGCTGGTTTTGATGGAGTGACGTGGCTGGAACTCGCGTCCGGCCCCGCCGGGCTTGCTAAACGCCTTGCGCAAAACTGGGACGGAATCAAGGCCAGCGCCGGTGTGGCAGCAGAAGACCTGTCCAATACGGTCTCCAAGTATGCCGGCATTATGGACAGTATCGACCGCGCCGGAACGGGTGGAACCAATGGGCAGGTAGCCAAGCTGGCCGAAACGCTAGCTTCGCTTCGTGAGCAGGCGAATAAGCCTGGAGCTTTCAAGGCTCTTACCAAGGAGCAGAAGGAAGCTGGGAAAGAAGCCGAGGCTGCTGCTAAGAAGCTGCAAAGCGCCTACGAAACGGTTGAGCAGTCGTATCAGCGACAGATAGCGCTGATCAACACGGAAGTCGACAAGCGCAAGGATGCCACCGAGGTAGCAAAGCTTCAGTTCGAAATCGAGTCGGGCAAGCTGGTTGGAATCAATGCCGAGCAGCAGAAACGCTTGCATGGCTTGGTGGAAGAGCTTGACCGCCTGAAGCAGCTAAAGCAGGCGAACGAGGATGCGGCGAAAGCTCAGGCTTTCCGTGCAACGCTCAATGAATCGAACGCAACTGCTCGGGCAGGTTTTGCGATTGAACTGGCCGGATCGGGCAGCGGCGACAAGCTGAGAGAGCGACTGCGCGCAGACCTGGAGATCCAGCAGGACTACAACAAACAGCTTGCCGATCTCCAGAAGCAGTTCAACAGCGCAGAAATCAGCAAGGAACTCTACGACCAAGAAACTGACCTCCTGCGCCAGGCTCTGGCCGAGCGCCTGGAAATCCAGCATGAGTACTACGCAGCTCAGGATGAGGCTCAGAGCAACTGGTTGGATGGCGTCACGTCTGCCTGGGAGAACTATCGCGACACAGCCACGGACTATCAACAGCAAGCTGCCGACTTCACCACGCAGACACTGGACGGGCTCACATCTGCTGTAGGAGACGGCATCGCTTCGATGATCATGGACGGCGAGAGTCTTGCCGATGTTTTCAAGAACATCGCGCAGACGATGGCCACAAGCATCATCAATGCCCTCGCGCAGATGGCCGCCCAATGGCTGGTCTATCAGGCGGTGCAACTGGTGAGCGGGAAAGCTGCTCAGGCTAGCGCCGCCTCTACTCTCATCGCGAACGCACAAGCAACTGCCTTCCAGGCTCAACTGGCGGCATTTGCGAGCACCGCTGCAATCCCAATCGTAGGCCCGCTGTTGGCTCCGGCGGCGGCTGCTTCGGCTGCCGGCATCACCGCTCCAATGGTTGCCGGAGTTGCTGCGTCCGCCCTTGCTGGCATGGCTCACGATGGCATTGATGCTGTTCCGGAGACCGGCACCTGGTTACTCCAGAAGGGCGAGAGGGTGACGACGGCAGAGACGAGCGCAAAGCTCGACAGGACGCTTGATGACGTTCGGTCAAACCAGGGACAGAGCGGGAATACCACCGTCAACATCGTGGAGAACAAAGCCCGTGCAGGCCAGGTGGAGCGCCGGAGAGATGGGCGACAAGAGTTCCTGGAAGTGTTCGTGGCTGACATCAATGGCGACGGCCCGGCATCCAGAGCGATTGCCCAGGCATTCGGAATTCGAAGGAGCGGGACATGAAGCAGTACCCAAATATCTGCCCGCCTCAGCGGGAGGGCTATGGGCTTACCCCTGTTAGCCCTCTAATCCGCACGGAGATGCAGACGGGGAGGGCGAGGCAGAGGCGTCACTTCACCGCTACTCCAACTATGGCAAGCGTCAGGTGGAGGCTCAGCGACAGCGAGGCAATGCTGTTTGAGGCATGGTTTCGTGATGTTCTAGTGGATGGTTACCACTGGTTCGAATGCCCGCTAAAGACGCCGGAGACTCCTGATGGTTTGCGTGCGTATGCCGCCAGATTCACCGACATCTATGACGGTCCAAAGTTGGTCAGCGGCAGTATCTCGCTCTGGGATTTCACCGCCACACTGGAGTTGCGTGAGCGCCCCGTCATCGATGCTGGGTGGGCCGAGATTCTGCCCGAGTACATCCTCCTCGCGGATATCTTCGACATCGCAATGAACATGGAGTGGCCTCGCCATGTCGACGGCTCTTGAGCGGTTCTATGCATCGGATGGGCCGGATCTTCCGATTGCAACGATCGAGATTACTCGGCCCTCCAGGCCCGATCCGATCCTCATCTGTCAGGGGTTCAAAGACCTGACCTGCATGACAGAAGACGGACGGCTACTGACATTCATCGCTGGCGCTATCGACGTTTCGATCCCGAAGCGCGACAACAGCGGGAACCAGAACGTTGGCTTTGCGATCGACAACGTGACTGGCTTTGCTCAGCAATATATTGCCGAGGCCATCGACGCCGGAGAGCCGGTCACGCTTGTCCTGCGAATCTACCTCAAAAGCGACCTGACTGCGCCGGCCGAGCGGCCGTATCGGATGCGCGTGAAAGGGGTCGACTTCGAAAGCCTCACTGTCCAGGTAGAAGCCGGCTACTACGACCTCATCAACACCGCCGCGCTGCGCCACATCTACAACGTTAGCGAGTTCCCTGGCCTCAAATACTGGCCCTGACCCCATGCCGAACAGATACCTCACCGCCATCTATACCGAGGGCGGACGGGCCCTGCCGTGCCTTGACTGCTGGGGCCTGACGCTCATCGCGCGGGTTGAGTTGTTCGGGCTGCCGATGCTGACCGACTTCGGCGGTGTCACGCGGCGCACCCCGGTTTCGATGCAAAGGGCGTGCGATACGGAGATCCAGCGCGCGCTCGAGCAATGCGAGCCAGGACCTGGGGTCATCGCCGCGGCCTACAGAGGGCGGCTGCTCGATCACGTAGGTCTGCTGGTTGAGGTGGATGGACGCCTCCGGGTTCTCGAAATCAACCCGGGAAGCGGGGTTTCACTCACCCCGCTCCAGAAGTTCTCCGACAAATACTCCAAGGTGGTCTTCTACCGTGATCGAAATCTACCCATCGCTCCTTGACGGAGAACCGCTGGAGCGGCATCCGATCGGCCGCAGGATGACGATTCATTCCTGGCTGACCGCGAATTCGCCTGGGTACCGCTGCCACGACGTCCACCCGTTCTCTATCGGTGTTGTCCCCGCTGAGGTTGCGCTCTGCGATGACCTCACCGACAAGCAGAAAAAGGCCCATGAGGAGTTCATCCATCCCGGTGAGTGGGCCGAGCGCATCATCGACCGCGGCGACATTGTGAGGATCTACAAGCTCCCGCGCGGGACTGATCCGTTCACGATTACTGCGGCCCTTTTCAAGGGGGCGCAATCGGTTTTTCGGATGCTCATGCCTCAATTGCCCGGCATGCCGACGAACCCCGGGCAGGGCGCGTCGCTCTCTGAAACTAGCGCGCGCGGGAACAAGGTAAAACTCGGCGATGCGATCCGCGAAGTCGCTGGCCGTCGTCTGATTTATCCAGACTACATCCTGCCGCCCCGGAAGTATTTCGCCGGTCCGCGTGAGCAGTGGACCGAAATGCTCCTGTGTATTGGCCGTGGTCGGTTCCAGATCGCCGAAGGGGCAGCGAAAATCGGTGACACGTCGTTCCTGGCACTGCGCGCTGATGCCTCTTTCCAAATTTTCGAACCAGGGCAGAACGTCAGCGGGCACCCGGCATCGGTCTGGTGGCACCTGGTTGAGGAAGTTGGTGCGAGCTCGACTGGTAATGCCGGCCTGGACCTGACCGAGAGTTCCAATCTCACCCCGAACCCGTCGGCAACTACGTTCACGTTTTCCGGAACGAACATCATCATTTCTGCCGGAGCCGGGTCGTTCCCCTCTGACTGGGTTGCGGGGACGATCCTCCGGGTTGAGGCGATGTACCCCTATTCGGTGAACGATGGCGGCGGGACGAATCGCGACGTCGTGACGGGGGATATCGCTCAGCTCGGGCTGGATGTTGGCGATGAGATCGAGGTGGTCGGCACCAACGGCGGCCTCTACCTGGTGAACGACATCACCTCAACGTCGATGACGCTCAACTACAGCAACGGTTCGCCGGCCAATGCGTTGCAGACCGGCTCCGGAAATGCAGCAATCGGCCCGCGTGGGCTGCGCTATCGGATCACGGCGTACAGCGCGCAGCAACTCACCGTCGAGCGGCTGACCAGTGCGGGCGGTGTCGATGTTGACTGGCCAGGATTCACCGCTCTCAACTCGTCTACGTCCCGAGTCACCATTGATCCGACCAGCCTAGAAGGGGGCTGGCGCGGTCCCTTCCCGGCGTGCCCAGTATCGGAGAAGACCAACTTCGTCGAGATCGACGTATTTTGCCCGGAAGGGCTTTGCGGTGTAGGCAGGGAAGGGCAGATCTACCAGATCCGCACCTATTACGACATCCAGTGGCGAGACATGGCCATCGGCGGCGCATGGACGACGGTCAGCAAGAACCATGCTGGCAGTTCTCTCGACCAGCAGGGTTTTACGGACGGCATCTCGCTGCCGTACATGATGCGGCCCGAGTTTCGCATCAGAAAAGTGTTCGTCAACCAGGGCGGCAACTCAACATCCGAGTACCGGGACCGCACCCAGTGGTACGGGATGCGCGCGCGCCTCCAGGCTCCATCGTCCTACGCCGGCGTCACAACAATGGCCGTCAGGTATCGGTCGTCTGACCGTATCGCAGCGCAGACCGAAAGCCGCGTTTCGGTGGAAGCTACTCGCATGCTACCGACTCGGCAGAACGGTGCATGGACGAGCGAGATCGCTACGCGAGACATCGTCCCGTTCCTCTGCTACATCGCCAAAGAGCGCGGCTACACAGACGCCGACCTCGACCTAGAAGAGCTCGATCGGCTTGACGCCATCTGGAAGGACCGCGGCGACACGTTCGACATGATCTACGAGGACGGTAAGGTCACGGTCGCGCAGGTCATGGACGATGTGCTTGCCGCCGGGTATGCGGAGAAGACGATCAAGCGCGGCGTGATCTCCGCAGCCCGAGACGAACCAAGGACCACATTCGGGCACATGTACTCGCCGCAGAACATGGATGGTCCGCTGAGGATCAGCATCAGCGCTCCGTCTGAGGACGACTATGACGGAGTCGATGTTGAGTTCGTCAATGCCAACGGCTGGATAGAAGATACCGTCCAGTGCCGCTTGCCCGGGGATGTCGGCAGGAAGGTCGAGAAGATCACGGCTGTCGGTGTCACAAACCGCGATCGCGCCTGGCGCTACGGGATGCGCCGCCGGATGGCTCAGCGATACCGGAGAACAGAGTATTCGTTCGATACCGGCCTGGACTCGCTGAACAGCGAGTTCTGGGACTACGATGCCCTTGCCGGCGATGTTCCCGGCCCTGGCCTGGCACAGAGCGCATACCTGAAATCGTTCGTGATCTCTGGAAGCTCGGTCCTGATCGAGTCCAGCGAGCCGCTCGACTGGTCACTGCTGAACTCGCCAGCGCTCTACCTGCGGCGCCCAGACGGAACGGTTTCCGGTGGATATCCGGCGTCGAGGATCGACGACTACCGGCTGAGCATTCCCAGCATCGATTTCATCCCTGATGTTTCTTGGGAGATCGAACCTCCACACCTGCTGCTGGGAAACCCATACCCGGCCCTGATCAGTTCCATCGATCCCAACGGCAATACCTCGGCATCCGTTCGTGCGGTGAACTACGACCCCAGGGTCTACACCTACGACAACGCCAGCGCCCCAAACTGACCGCACACGAAAAACCATAGCCCGCCATAGAGCGGGCTTTTTCATGCCCGGAGAATTTGCATGACGACCTACGCCACCGGTAACCCGCTAGGCTCTAAAGACCCGCGTGATCTGTACGATAACGCCGAGAACCTAGACGCGGCGATGAATGACCGCGCGAACGCTGCATGGAGTGACCGATTCGGCGTTTCGAGAAAAAACTGGTTTGGACTGGAACAACAGGTCAACGACTTCCTGATCGGCACGGCATTCGAGCCTGTTCCGCTGATCTACGTCGACGGAACTCCGCTGACTGTCGATCGTTCGAGCCAACTGATCCAGCGTGGGGGGAATCTTTACAGCGTTCGCCTTCCCGCAAGCTTCCCCTTCACACTGAGCGGGTCGTGGGCAGCCGATGAGCCTCTACTGACTGTTCGGTCAGACCAGGCTCTGCGCCAGCAATTAAGTCTGAGCCCTGGGGGGGGCATGGTTGGCTATAGCGCATCGGTGGAATACCCTGCTAGCACCGTTGGCTATGCAATAAATGAGATTGATGGAAAGGCTGAGGAAGCATCTAACTTAGCGACGACTGGCGCATTTGGTAACGCGCAGATGCTAACAAGAGTAAGAGCACGAATCTCAGGTGCCCCAACTATGTATGTGCTTGGTGATTCTATTTCTCACGGAGCTTTTGCCGGGAGAATATACCGGAATGGCTGGGTTAATCTCCTGCGAAGAATGCTATACAACGAGATCGGTACTCTAACTTATGGATTCACGCCGCTGATGTCTCTCGTTGACGGTGCTGGGAATACATCTAATGAAATTCACTCTATCGACTTCGCAAAAACATCAGGAACCCACTCTTGGGTTTATAGATCGAATGAAAGCGGATCATATGTTCCTCAAGGGTTGTCGTGGGTGTCAAATGAGGTTGGCAACATCATAAGGTCGACAATCCCAACATTTCAGGACGCATGCACGGTTTACTACGTCGCAAGGCCTGGTGGGGGAACGTTTGACATAAAAGTTAACGGATCGGTAGTAGCTAGTGTGAATACACAGGCCTCAGTTGTAAACGCTTTGCAAGGCCAAGCTGTAACACTGAAGGATAATGGGTTTGGGAAATGTGTAATCGAGGTTGTTACTACATCTGCCGCAACTGTTGAATTTTCTGGTTTTTCATATGCGAACGCCTATAGTCAGTCGGCTCTGCATAATTTTTCAAACTCTGGCCGTAGGCTTCGCTGGGTTGATGAGTCTGTCATCAGTTCGATGATGACAGGAACCTCTCTATTCATCATGGCACTGGGTATCAATGATGCGTCAGACAATGAGTCTGATACGGCGTACTATGATGAGTTCGTAAAAAGAATTGATTGGCTGATAATCTATTCAAATCAAAATGGCGTACCCGTAGTGGTACCTGATTTTTTGTGGAGCTACCCAGATACAAACAATACAAGACAGCAGCTAAAGCGCCTAGCTGACGAAACGCAGGGCCTATACATCCCGTTTGCTGATTTCTTTAGAAAAGGATCGCAGCCAGCAGATGCAAATTATCTTGTAAATACCATTAAACTCTTTTCGGATGGCTCCCATCCAAACGTTCATGGACATAAGTATATTGCTGAGACTATTGCTAAGAAGCTTGGCCTTTCAGTTAGTTCGAAAAAGCAAGCGCTAGACTATCATGATTGGTGGATGCCGATATCAATTACAAGCACGACAATAAAGAATGCTGACTTTGGTTCGATACCTCCGAGTCGAGTGATAACTGCAACTCGAAACAATGGCGCGAATGTTCTTTTTAGGTTTTATATCTCTGGTGTCTCTGGGACTTCCGCTGTTGCGTTCTCTGGAACATACTCTTCTGACTCTGGCGTGTTCGTTGACTTTCCAGTAACTGGACAGATGGAGCTTGAGGCAAATGGGGCAAATTCAGGAGTTGTAAATATATCTCAGGCAGGAGTAACAATAACGCCGAATTCATCGAACACTAAAAGCACTCATCGGTTTGCGGTTAGCGTTGCACGTGGGGAGCGACCGTTTGTTGATGGTGTGATTTACTAGGCTCGCTAAAATACTCGGATGCCATTGCGATAGCGATAAAAAAGGCCGTGCCGATGAGCAGACTGATTATCTCTTTTGATATTTTTTCTGTCTCATCGGTGCGGAGATTGAACATGGAGTTCGTATACTCGTCTATAGTTCTTGCTGATTTGTTTTTCATTTTAACTATCCGGTTGAGTTTTCGACGTAACCAAGCTAGAGCAGTTCGCGAAGCGTTTCCGGGTGCTTGCTTGCAACCTTAATTAAGGTCTTCGCTGCTCCAGAAGGAGACCTTCTACCCTGCTCCCATTCCTGTAGCGTACGAACGCTAACTCCCAGGAGGAGTGCGAACTCAGATTGCGCCATTCCGACCTTTGCACGAATCTCTGCAATCGGAGAAAGTTCGACCTGCGTCGAACGGGCAGCCTTCCCCTTCTTCATTTCGTCAATCGAGGCGAGGAGATCGGCCTCGAAAGTTTCAAGTTCCTTATCCATTCATGGCCTCTTTCAATTTGCTCAAGGTGGATGCTGGTAGGTTATCGAACTTTGATTTTGTGTACGCTATCAGTAGCCAGATGGCTTGCGCCTCTTCGGCGTTGTAATAAATCACGCGCGCCTCCGCGCTTTCCCATGCCAGGACGAGACCAACGCACCTTGCGAAGCCCGCCTGATCCTGGGATTACATCTCCGGCTAGGGGGTTGGTGGCAATCCACGTTATGAACTCCTCCCGTTCGGGGTCGCTCCAGATGTTGTCTGCATAGCGCTTGAAAATCTCAGTTTCGATGACTGTTCGCATTCCTTGAATATACGTCATTGACGTATATTTAGCAAGCCGGAGGATGGAGTGGTCGGGAGCAGGTGATCCTGGCTCTTGCGCCTAGCGTGCCGGTTTCGGCAGATCGAGCGGTCATGGAATATCGGGCGCAATCCATTCCACTTCGTTTGATTTCGCCTTTCTGTGTCCATGATTGGTATGATGAAACCTTCCATCAACTTAACTCATGGTGAATTATGGGCGGACTTGCTGAGTCATTTTCCTTCACTCCTAGCGACTGGGGCGTTTCTGTGAGAGACGGGGTAATTGAAGGAAGATATTCATTGGATAACGGCATATGCCATGTTCAAATGTTCTTTGAGGCAGGAGAGCGCACAGAGTTTCTTGACTCTTCTGCATGGGGATTTCTCCTTCCAGTCAATGAGGTAGGTAATGATCCACAGGGCGGATTCATGGCTAGGCTGTATGACAGTAGCTCGGAAAAGGACTTCATCGGGTATGGATTTATCGATGTTGAGAAGAAAATGCTTTTGATTGAGGTGGACGGAAAGCCAATTTCATCTGACTATCCGTTCAATTGGGATAAGGGATGCTCATTGACTATAAACTTTAGCTATATGACGAATTAATTTTTCAGATAAATAAAAGCCCGCCTAAGAAGCGGGCTTTTTTATTTCAGGAGAGCGTATGCCTATCACTGAGCAGCAGTTGCTGCATGTCCTCCCGAACGCCGGCCCTCGAGCCGGCGTTTTTGTTGGTGCGCTGAACCGCGGGATGACGCGCTTCGGTATCACTTCGCCGGTGCGCGCGGCGGCGTTCCTGGCGCAGATCGGGCACGAGAGCGCCCAGTTGACCCGGCTGGTGGAGAACCTCAACTACAGCGCCCGCGGCCTGGCTGCGACCTGGCCGAGCCGGTACCTCGGCGCCGACGGCCAGCCCAACGCCCTGGCGCAGCGCCTGGCGCGCAACCCCCGAGCCATCGCCAACAACGCCTACGCCTCGCGCAACGGCAATGGCGACGAGGCGTCCGGCGATGGCTGGTGCTACCGCGGGCGCGGGCTGCTGCAGATCACCGGCCGGGCGAACTACCGCGCCGCCGGCGCCGGGCTGGGCCAGCCGCTGGAGCAGGAACCCGAGCTTCTCGAGCAACCGGAGTGGGCGGCGATCTCGGCGGCCTGGTGGTGGGCCAGTCACGGCTTGAACGACCTGGCCGACCGCGGCGAGTTCGCCGCCATCACTCGGCGCATCAACGGCGGCACGAACGGCCAGGCGGAGCGCCTGGCGCTGTGGGAGCGGGCGAAGAGGGTGCTGTCGTGATCTCCGCCCGCGTTCTATCGGTCGCGCTGGCCTGCCTGCTTCTGGTCGGCCTCGGCGCCGCCGGCGGTGTCTGGCTCGGCGCGCGTCACTACCGGCCGCAGCTCGGTGCTGCGCTGGCGGATCTGGTCGCCTGCCGCGCCGCCCGGGGCAGCCTGGAGGCCACAGTGGCGGAGCAGGTCCGGCAGGTTGCCGCGCTGCGCGTGGCCGGCGAACAGCGCGCCCGGGATGCCGCGCAGGCTGTGGATCGGGGACGGCAGCAGGCCGCGGAGCAGTATGCCGAAGCCCAGCGCCTGGTACGTGAGCGAACCGCCGGTGAGCAGTGTGCGGCCGCCGAGGCGGTCATCGATCAGGAGTTGGGCCTATGAGGATGGTGCTGATGCTGGTGGTGTTCGCGCTGGCGGGATGCGCCGGCCAGGTCGAGCCTGAGCCGCGCACGGTGCGCGTAGAAGTACCGGTGGCGGTGCCATGCCGGGTGCCAGCGGTCGAGGTGCCGGCCTGGGCAACTGCTGGGCTGCGAAAAGGCGACGATCTACAGACCAAGGTCAGAGCGCTGCTGGCCGAGCGCCGGCAGAGGATCGGTTACGAGGCGCAGCTCCTGGCTGCGAATCAGGCCTGTCAGGATTAGGAGTAGACTACGGCCTTTTCCTACGGAGCTAGGTGATGCTGGTGATTCGATTGGCCGGGAAGTGGACGCTGAAGCTTGATCGGAAAGTGAGCGACACGAACAAGGCGGGGGTTTGGTCGTTCCATTGCTCCGAGAGCACGTTCGTGCCAGGCATGGATAGCTTGCTGCGGCATGCTGCCATTCGTCCGGCTGAGCCGGCAGAAGGGAAGAGCACCGAGGTAGAGGTGGCCATCTGTCGGCCTGGTGATCCGGAGGAGAAGTGGATTCCGGTGGGGAAGGGTATGGCAGTGTTCGAGGCAGAGCGATAGAGGTCAGGCGGCTAACGCCGAATCGAGGCATTGAGTGCGAAAAACGCAGGTTTCTGCCCGGGGAACGGCACAATCAAAAAAAATCATCGAAACGCAAGCGACTGAGGAATCTCGTTTTTTTGACGTGTCGCGACACGTTTTACAAAATGACCGTAGCGTGTCGCGGCGCTTTTGAGGTTTAATCCGCACCTGTCAGCGAGCTGTGGAATCCCGGCCAAAGCCTAAAGCAACTGAATTTTTTGGGCGAACTGACGTCAAAATGTGAGAGAAGAAGAAACCACGTAGCAACGTGGTTTTTTGCGCCCTGATGAAAACTGTTCTAGTTTTTGATCAAGGGACACTGCCCAGCGGTGCTGAGGCGGGTTGCAGGCTGGTAGCCTGAGGAGAATGACCATGAAAAAGACGTGTGAAATACATTCGCTCGAGAATGCTCGGGCGGATATCGCCGCAGATGGTGCGTTCCTTGGCCTCCTCCAACAGGATATCGATCGGAATCCTGATTGCATCGAACCGATTCCTTCGTCTCTGCTGAGTCGTATGGCTCGTCTTCGGGCCAAAGCAGAGAAAAACCGGAGCAATTCGGTCGAGCTTCTAGAAGGCTGAGACGCCAGTGCACACAGGGAACGTGACCGTCATCAATGGGTGGCAATTGTTCGGCCACCCGCTATTCATTGAGCGATTAGATGCGCTTGTGGCTGAAGCAGAGGCTTTGGCCGAAGTGTCGCCAGACGATTTTCACAAGCACTCGCTCTACAAATTGTATGAGAAGGTCGAGGGCGCAGTCTTGCAGCGTGTTCCTGCCGACCCGTGCTCCGCAACCTACCACCTGGGCAATACTCTTGGCGAAGACTTCCGACATTGGAAACGGGTCAAGAGTGGGCTTCCTGATCGGTATCGTCTCTTCTTTCAATATCGCAGCGATGCTCCCAAAAGCATCATCTACGCATGGCTGAATGACAACCTGACGCTCCGGAAGGCTGGCGCTCGAACGGATGTGTACAGGGTCTTTCGGGCGATGCTGGAGGGTGGCCGCATGCCAAATTCGTTCCAAGAGCTTATGCGCGCCGCAACTCCTATGGAGGCTGGTGGCGAAGAGTAGACCGGATTTTCGTATCGAAGGGCGCATCCGCGCCCTTTTTTGTGCCCTGCGCATATTCAGCGATGTACCATTTTTTGTACCAATCTGTTGGGGCTGCTCGGGAATCTATGGGGATTTATACAGTTATAGATAGGCTGAAAGCTCCAATTTAGCGTCGATAACTCCCCATTCGCCCCCCAATGCAACCTCATATGATAGTGAGCGGTTCAGTAATGAGGCAGCTAAGCAGGAGGTGGTAGCGGCCTTCAACCTAATTATCACTGGCGAGCTGTGATTAGGCTTATCGTTGAATTGGATTGTTCAATGGAGTCAGCCCAGTATTGCATCATCCCTCGACGTTGCTCGAGGTAGCTGGCGTGGTTGTAGGTGTCGCGGATCTCGTCTCTATCTCCATGCGCTAGCTGGCGCTCAATCCAGTCACGATTGAAGCCTCGGTTGTTCATCTCCGTGCTGAACAGATGCCGGAAACCGTGCCCGGTCTGGCGTCCTTTGTAGCCAGCCTCGGCCAGAGCCTTGTTAATGGTGTTCTCACTCATCGGCCGATTGGCATGGTTGCGGCCTGCGAAAACCAACTCATACCGGCCGGTAATTTCGTGGATCTGGCGCAGGATGGTGATGGCTTGATGGGGAAGGGGAACGATGTGCGGGCGGCGTGCCTTCATACGCTCCCTTGGGATCGTCCAGGTAGCATTTTTCAGATCGAACTCTGACCAGGGCGCTGCCCGTAACTCTCCGGGCCGGACTACCGTGAGAATCAGTAGTTGGATAGCTGCGCGTGTCAGTGTATTGATCCGTGCTCCATCAACTCTATGTAGCAGTTCAGGAAGCTCTGCCATCGTGACGTGAGGATGGTGACGCGCAACCGGAGCGTGCGCAGCGATGACGTCAAGATCGGTTGCCGGGTTGCCTTCCACCACTCCCTTGGCGAGGCCGTAGCGGAATATCTGGCTCAGCCACTGTCGTGCCTTCCTGGCAACGTTGTGTGCGCCGCGTTGTTCAATCCTGCGGATGAGTTCGACCAGTTCCGGGCGGCTGATGGCTCTGACTGGGCGTTTGCCTAACGCAGGCAACAGATCCGACTTCATATATGCCGCGGCTTTGTCGGCAGTCGACTTCGCCCAGCGGGGTGAGCGGTAAGCATGCCATTCCCTTGCCAAGGATTCGAAGGTAAGGCTTTCGTTCTGCTTATTTATTCTCTCTGCCTGGCGCTCGACACTTGGGTCTTTCCCTTCGGACAGAAGAAGCTTGGCTTCGTCCCGTCGTCTGCGCGCCTGAAGGAGTGTGACAGTGGGGTAGGTGCCGAAAGACAGGAGTTTCTCTTTCCCTGCCATGCGGTACTTGAGGCGCCACAGCTTGGAGCCGTTTGGGTTGATCAGCAGGTACAGCCCTTGAGAGTCGCTCAGCTTATAGGGTTTCGCTGCGGGCTTTGCGGCCTTGATGGCGCTATCCGTGAGGGGCATTGAACGGGCTCATCTGGGGGTATCGTTCGTGACCGAACTAAGATGCCCCCAGATATACCCCCAACGAGTTGGGCTTACAAGGGTTCGCTTGGGAACTGTAGACATCAAAAAACCGGCGCGAAGGCCGGTTTCTCTGCTG
>NZ_KV800319.1:252288-405549 GCF_001810205.1 Pseudomonas sp. HMSC076A11
TCCCCTGGAAACGCTTGGGAAGTCAGGATGGTGCCTCGGGAGAGACTCGAACTCTCACTCTGTCGCCAGAAACGGATTTTGAATCCGCCGCGTCTACCGATTCCGCCACCGAGGCAATGGCGGCGCAGTATAGGGAGGCGCCTACCGTTGGTCAATCGGGTTCGTGGCGGGGAAAACACATTTCCGGTAAGCTACGCGGCCTTTCGAGAGTCTCCCCATGCGTGTCGCCGATTTTCATTTCGACTTGCCCGAGGCCCTGATCGCCCGTCATCCCCTGCCTGAACGCCGCGCAAGCCGCCTGTTGGCGCTGGATGGCCCGACGGGAACCCTCGCCCACAGACAATTCGCCGATCTCCTGGACTACCTGCGTCCGGGCGACCTGATGGTGTTCAACAATACCCGGGTGATCCCGGCGCGCCTGTTCGGCCAGAAGGAGTCCGGTGGCAAGCTGGAAGTCCTGGTCGAGCGCGTGCTCGACCAGCACCGGGTGCTTGCCCACATACGCGCCAGCAAGGCGCCCAAGCCCGGCACGCGGATCCTCGTCGAAGGCGGTGGCAGCGCGGAGATGCTGCAACGCCACGACGCTCTGTTCGAACTCGCTTTCGCCGAGCCTGTGCTGCCTTTGCTGGAGCGGGTCGGGCACATGCCGTTGCCTCCCTATATCGACCGACCGGACGATGCGGCCGACCGCGAGCGCTACCAGACCGTCTACGCCCAGCGCGCCGGTGCGGTGGCGGCCCCGACCGCCGGCCTGCACTTCGACGAGGCGCTGCTCGAGGCGATCCGCGCGAAGGGGGTGGATACCGCCTTCGTTACCCTGCATGTCGGCGCCGGTACCTTCCAGCCGGTGCGTGTCGAGCGCATCGAGGACCATGTGATGCACCGCGAGTGGCTGGAGGTCGGCCAGGACGTGGTGGACGCGGTTTCCGCCTGCCGGGCCCGCGGCGGCCGGGTAGTCGCCGTCGGCACCACCAGCGTGCGCTCGCTGGAAAGCGCGGCACGCGACGGTGAGCTGAAGCCCTTCAGCGGCGACACCGACATCTTCATCTACCCGGGCCGGCCGTTCCATGTGGTCGATGCTCTGGTCACCAACTTCCACCTGCCCGAATCCACCCTGCTGATGCTGGTCTCGGCCTTCGCCGGCTACCCGGAGACCATGGCCGCCTACGCCGCGGCGGTGGCGCAGGGCTATCGCTTCTTCAGTTACGGTGATGCCATGTTCATCACCCGCAATCCCGCGCCCCGCGGACCCGAGGACTGATCCATGAGCTTCATGAACTTCGAGCTGCTGGCGACCGACGGCAAGGCCCGTCGCGGCCGCCTGACCTTCCCCCGCGGCGTGGTCGAGACCCCGGCCTTCATGCCGGTGGGCACCTACGGCACGGTGAAGGGCATGTTGCCGCGCGACATCGAGGACATCGGCGCGCAGATCATCCTCGGCAACACCTTCCATCTCTGGTTGCGCCCGGGCACCGAGGTGATCCAGCGCCACGGCGACCTGCACGACTTCATGCAGTGGAAAGGCCCGATCCTCACCGATTCCGGCGGTTTCCAGGTGTTCAGCCTGGGAGCCATGCGCAAGATCAAGGAGGAGGGCGTGACCTTCGCCTCGCCGGTGGACGGCGCCAAGGTCTTCATGGGGCCGGAGGAGTCCATGGCGGTGCAACGCGCCCTGGGCTCGGACATCGTGATGATCTTCGACGAATGCACGCCGTACCCGGCCGACCATGACGTCGCCAAGCGCTCCATGGAGCTGTCGCTGCGCTGGGCCAAGCGCTCGAAGATCGCCCATGGCGATAGCCCGTCGGCGCTGTTCGGCATCGTCCAGGGCGGTATGCACGAGGACCTGCGCCTGCGCTCGCTGGATGGCTTGCAGGAGATCGGCTTCGACGGCCTGGCCATCGGTGGTTTGTCGGTGGGCGAGCCGAAGGAAGAGATGATCCGCGTGCTCGATTTCCTGCCGCCGCAGATGCCGGCCGACAAGCCGCGCTACCTGATGGGCGTGGGCAAGCCGGAAGACCTGGTGGAAGGCGTGCGCCGCGGCGTGGACATGTTCGACTGCGTGATGCCGACGCGCAATGCGCGCAACGGCCACCTGTTCGTCGACAGCGGGGTGATCAAGATCCGCAACTCGGTACACAAGCACGACGACTCCACGCTCGACCCGACCTGCGACTGTTACACCTGCAAACATTTTTCCCGCGCCTATCTGCACCACTTGGACAAGTGCGGGGAAATGCTCGGTAGCATGCTCAATACCATCCACAACTTGCGGCATTATCAGCGGGTTATGGCTGGTTTGCGCGAGGCAATCCAACAGGGTACATTGGCCGCCTTTGTCGATGCCTTCTATGCCAAGCGCGGCCTTCCCACGCCGCCGCTGGATGCCTGACTTTCCTTTATCCAACTCTATTGCTTTGTGACAGGAGTGCTACATGAGCTTTCTAATTCCCGCTGCCTACGCCGACGCAGCCGCTCCGGCAGCCGCTGGCCCGGCCGGCACCGGTTTCGAGTGGGTCTTCCTGGTTGGTTTCCTGGTCATCTTCTACCTGATGATCTGGCGTCCCCAGGCCAAGCGCGCCAAGGAACACAAGAACCTGCTGGGCAACCTGCAAAAAGGTGACGAAGTCGTCACTTCCGGTGGTATCGCCGGCAAGGTGACCAAGGTCGCCGACGATTTCGTCGTCGTCGAGGTTTCCGACAACGTCGAGCTGAAGTTCCAGAAGGCCGCGATTGCCGCGACCCTGCCGAAAGGCACCCTGAAAGCGATCTGATTTTCACCTAAACACATGACGGGGCGCGCAAGGCGCCCCGCGTCATAACGGGCGGTGTCATGCTCAACAAGTATCCTCTGTGGAAATATCTGCTGATCCTGGCGGTCCTCGCCGTCGGGTTCATCTATTCCGCACCCAACCTCTACCCGGACGACCCGGCGGTGCAGATCAGCGGCGCCAGCACGGCGCTGCAGGTCACCCAGGCCGATGTCGACCGCGCTGCCAAGGCGCTGACCGACGCCGGTATCGCGGTGAAGGCCGACAGCCTGTCGAAGAAGGGCGGCCTGATCCGCCTGGTCAAGCAGGACGACCAGCTTCCCGCCAAGGAAGTGGTGCGCCGGACCCTGGGCGACGACTACGTGGTGGCGCTGAACCTGGCCCAGACCACTCCCGAGTGGCTGCGCAAGCTGGGCGGCAGCCCGATGAAGCTCGGCCTGGATCTGTCCGGCGGTGTGCACTTCCTGCTGGAAGTGGACATGGACAAGGCGGTCGATGCCCGCCTGAAGGTCTATGAAAGCGAAGTGAAGAGCCTGCTGCGCAAGGAGCGCGTGCGCTACCGCAGCCTGCCGATCCAGGATCGCGCGATCCAGCTCGGTTTCACCGACAGCGAATCCCTGGACAAGGCGCGCAGCCTGATCGCCAAGGACTTCCGCGATTTCGAGGTCGTGCCCGAAGAGCGCAACGGCCTGCAGGTCCTGCGCGTCGCCCTGACCCAGGCCAAACTGGCGGAAATCCGCGAATACTCCATCAAGCAGAACCTCACCACCGTCCGCAACCGGGTCAACGAGCTGGGCGTATCCGAGCCGCTGGTTCAGCGCCAGGGCGCCAATCGCATCGTGGTCGAGCTGCCGGGCGTGCAGGACACCGCGGAAGCCAAGCGGATCCTCGGCAAGACCGCCAACCTAGAATTCCGCCTGGCCGCCGAGCCGGACGCCCTGAAGTCCGCCACCGAGACCTTCGAGTTCCGCGAGCCGCGCCGGCCGCCGGTGCCGCTGGAGCGCGGGGTAATCATCACCGGCGACCAGGTCACCGACGCCAGCGCCAGTTTCGACGAGAACGGCCGCCCGCAGGTGAACATCCGTCTGGATGGCCATGGCGGCGAGCTGATGAACCGCGCCACCCGCAACAACGTCGGCCGCAGCATGGCGGTGGTGTTCATCGAGCAGAAGCCGGTGACCCGCTACACCAAGCAGATGGTCGATGGCGTCGAGAAGGAGGTCGCGGTTCCGGCGTTCAAGGAAGAGAAGCAGATCATCAGCCTGGCGACCATCCAGTCGCCGCTGGGCAACCAGTTCCGTATCACCGGCCTCGATGGCCCGGGCGAGTCCTCCGAGCTGGCCCTGCTGCTGCGTGCCGGCGGCCTGGCTGCGCCGATGTACTTCGCCGAAGAACGCACCATCGGCCCGAGCCTGGGGGCGGACAACATCGCCAAGGGTATCGATGCGTCGCTCTGGGGCATGCTCTTCGTATCGCTGTTCATCATCGTCATCTACCGTTTCTTCGGCGTGATCGCCACCGTTGCGCTGGCCTTCAACATGGTCATGCTGGTGGCGCTGATGTCGATCCTCGGCGCGACCCTGACCCTGCCGGGCATCGCCGGTATCGTGCTGACCATGGGCATGGCGGTGGACGCCAACGTGCTGATCTTCTCGCGGATACGCGAGGAACTGGCCAATGGCATGTCGGTCCAGAGGGCGATCCACGAAGGCTTCAACCGTGCCTTCACCGCGATCCTCGACGCCAACCTGACCTCGCTGCTGGTCGGCGGCATCCTCTACGCCATGGGCACCGGCCCGGTGAAAGGATTTGCCGTGACCATGTCGCTCGGCATCATCACCTCGATGTTCACGGCCATCATGGTCACCCGCGCAATGGTCAACCTGATCTTCGGCGGGCGTGACTTCAAGAAGCTGTGGATCTAAGGGGACTGAGATGAATATCAAGATCGGTACCATCAATTTCATGGGCATCCGCAACATCGCGTTTGCCGTCACCCTGATCCTGACCGTCATCGCCCTGGGCAGCTGGTTCACCAAGGGCATCAACTTCGGCCTCGACTTCACCGGCGGTACGCTGATCGAGCTGACCTACGAACAACCGGCCGATCTCGGCAAGGTGCGTGGTCAACTGGTCGGCGCCGGCTACGAGGACGCCGTGGTGCAGAGCTTCGGCGACGCCCGCGACGTGCTGGTGCGGATGCCCAGCGAGGACCCGGAACTGGGCAAGAAGGTCGCTACCGCCTTGCAGCAGGCCGATACCGGCAACCCGGCGAACCTGAAGCGGGTCGAGTACGTCGGCCCGCAGGTGGGTGAAGAACTGCGCGACCAGGGCGGCCTCGGTATGCTCCTGGCGCTGGGCGGCATCCTGCTGTACGTCGGCTTCCGCTTCCAGTGGAAGTTCGCCCTCGGGGCGATCCTCTCGCTGGTGCACGATGCGATCATCGTGATGGGCGTGCTGTCGTTCTTCCAGGTGACCTTCGACCTGACCGTCCTCGCCGCTGTGCTGGCGGTGGTCGGTTACTCGCTGAACGACACCATCGTGATCTTCGACCGGGTGCGCGAGAACTTCCGCGTGCTGCGCAAGGCCAGTCTGATCGAGAACCTGAACATCTCCACCAGCCAGACCCTGTTGCGCACCATCGCCACCTCGGTCTCCACGCTGCTGGCCATCGCCGCGCTGCTGTTCTTCGGCGGCGACAACCTGTTCGGTTTCTCCATCGCCCTGTTCGTCGGTGTAATGGCGGGTACCTACTCGTCGATCTACATCGCCAACGTGGTCTTGATCTGGCTGAACCTGACCAGCGAGGACCTGATCCCGCCGCAGGCCAAGGACACCGTCGACGATCGCCCCTGAGGCGCTCTGGTTCGGCACTCCGGCACCTGCCGGTCACTCGAGGACTCCCGCTTTTGGCGGGAGTTTTCGTATCTGCGCCAACGAAACGTTTGTCGGGAGCCTGGAACTTGGTGGTTTTTGCCCAGTCCTAGGCAAGGCAAAGGGCGAACATAGCCCGCATTGGATGAAAGCCAGGAGGTACATGTGAACAAGTCGATGCTCGTCGGGGCCGTTCTGGGTGCCGTAGGCGTGACCGCAGGTGGCGCGGTAGCCACCTATAGCCTGGTGGATCGCGGTCCCGACTACGCCGAGGTCGTCGCTGTCCAGCCGGTCAAGGAAACCATCAAGACGCCGCGCCAGGTCTGCAAGGACGTGGCCGTGACCCGCCAGCGTCCGGTCAAGGACCAGCACCAGATCGCCGGTACCGCCATCGGTGCGGTGGTCGGCGGCTTGCTGGGCAACCAGATCGGCGGCGGTACCGGCAAGAAGATCGCCACCGTGGCCGGCGCCGTCGGCGGCGGCTACGCCGGCAACAAGGTGCAGGAAGGCATGCAGGAGCGTGACACCTACACCACAACCGAAACCCGCTGCAGCACCGTGCACGACAGCAGCGAGAAGGTCGTCGGCTATGACGTGAAGTACATGCTCGACGGCAAGGCCGGGCAGATCCGCATGGAGCGCGATCCGGGCAGCCAGATCCCGGTCGACAAGAATGGCCGGCTGATCCTCAGCCAGGGCGAAACGCTGCGCTGAGCCTGACTGTCGCAATGATGCACAAGGGCGCCCGCGGGCGCCCTTGTGCATTTTCATGGAGATGAAAAACCCGGCGCCAGGCCGGGTTCTTCGTCAGCGGCGGATCAGCGCTTCAGCGACGGCGGCAGGTGCGGCTGGATGGTGGTCAGCAGTGCCTTGAAGCATTTGGTGTTGCCGGCGACGATGTGACCCTTCTCGAGGAATTCGTGGCTGCCGGTGAAGTCGCTCACCAGGCCGCCGGCTTCCTGTACCAGCAGGGCGCCTGCCGCCATGTCCCATTCGGAGAGGCCGAATTCCCAGAAGGCGTCGTAGCGTCCGGCGGCGACGTAGGCCAGGTCCAGACTGGCGGCGCCGGCGCGGCGGATGCCGGCGGTCTGGCCGACCAGGCTGCGGAACATGTTCAGGTAGTTGTCGAGATTGTCGATCTGGTTGTCGCGGAACGGGAACCCGGTGCCGAGCAGGGCGCCTTCCAGGCTCTTGCGGCCGCTGACGCGCAGGCGGCGACCGTTGAGGGCGGCGCCGCGACCGCGGCTGGCGGTGAATTCTTCCTGGCGGACCGGGTCGAGGACCACGGCGTGCTCCAGGCGGCCCTTGTACTTACAGGCGATGCTCACGGCAAAGTGCGGTACGCCATGGATGAAGTTGGTGGTGCCGTCCAGCGGATCGATCACCCAGAGGTAATCGGCACCCTCGCCGCTGCCTTCGATGAAGCCGCCTTCCTCGCCCATGATCGCGTGAGTCGGATAGGCCTTGCGCAGCGCGGCGACGATGGTCTGCTCGGCGGCGCGATCGACTTCGGTCACGTAGTCCTTGGCATCCTTCTCGTTGACCGAGATGACATCCAGGCGTTCGATGGAGCGGAAAATCAGTTCACCGGCGCTGCGAGCGGCGCGCAGGGCGATATTCAGCATAGGCTGCATGGAGAGGTCACCTGGGTCGTTAAAGAAAGCCGGCCATTCTAGCAGAAACCGATGGCGTTTGAAGGGCGACCTGTCGGCCGCATGGTATAAAGCTGACCTCTGCTGTAGGATTTCACACCCTTCAGTAACTTGGCGTTGGAGAGCATCGGCGTTGCTCGACCGTATTCGTGTGGTGTTGGTCAACACCAGTCATCCCGGCAACATCGGCGGGGCGGCCCGTGCCATGAAGAACATGGGCCTGTCGCAACTGGTGCTGGTGCAGCCGGAAAGCTTTCCCCACGGCGACGCGGTGGCGCGGGCTTCCGGCGCCACCGACATCCTCGACGCCGCAAGGGTGGTGGACACCCTGGAAGAGGCCCTGAGCGGCTGCAGCGTGGTGCTCGGCACCAGCGCCCGCGACCGGCGGATTCCCTGGCCGCTGCTGGATCCGCGCGAGTGCGCGACGACCTGCCTGGAGCACCTGGAGGCGAATGGCGAGGTGGCCCTGGTATTCGGGCGCGAATATGCGGGTTTGACCAACGAAGAATTGCAGCGCTGCCAGTTCCATGTGCATATCCCCTCCGATCCCGAGTTCGGCTCGCTGAACCTGGCGGCCGCGGTCCAGGTGCTCACCTACGAGGTGCGCATGGCGTGGCTGGCGGCCCAGGGCAAGCCGACCAAGATGGAAAAGTTCGAGTCCACCTCGATGCTCAACACCGAGCTGGTGACGGCCGACGAGCTGGAACTCTATTACGCGCATCTGGAGAGGACGCTGATCGATATCGGCTTCCTCGATCCGGAGAAGCCGCGCCACCTGATGTCGCGGTTGCGGCGCCTGTATGGGCGCAGCGCGATCAGCAAGCTGGAAATGAATATCCTGCGCGGGATCCTGACCGAAACCCAGAAGGTGGCCCGAGGCCTGTCCTACAAGCGGAGTGACGACTGATGTTCGAACGTGTGCGTGAAGATATCCAAAGCGTATTCCACCGTGATCCGGCGGCTCGCAACGCACTCGAGGTCCTCACCTGTTATCCGGGCCTGCACGCCGTCTGGCTGCATCGGCTGGCCCACGGCTTGTGGGCGTCCGGCTGGAAGTGGCTGGCGCGCCTGGTGTCCAATTTCGGCCGCTGGATGACCGGCATCGAGATCCACCCGGGGGCCAGGATCGGCCGGCGCTTCTTCATCGACCACGGCATGGGCATCGTCATCGGCGAAACCGCCGAGATCGGCGACGACGTCACCCTCTACCAGGGCGTCACCCTGGGCGGTACCACCTGGAACAAGGGCAAGCGCCACCCCACCCTCGGCAACAACGTGGTGGTCGGTGCCGGTGCCAAGGTGCTCGGCCCGTTCACCGTCGGCGAGGGCGCCAAGGTCGGCTCCAATGCCGTGGTGACCAAGGAAGTCCCGCCGGGTGCCACCGTGGTCGGCATTCCCGGGCGGATCATCATGCGCGAGGATACCGAGCAGCAGGCCAAGCGCCAGGCGATGGCGGAGAAACTCGGCTTCGATGCCTACGGGGTCAGCCAGGACATGCCGGACCCGGTGGCGCGTGCCATTGGTCAGTTGCTCGATCACCTGCAGGCCGTCGACGGCCGGCTCGAGGGCATGTGCCAGGCGCTCACCGCCCTGGGGAGCGACTACTGCGCGAAGGATCTGCCGGTATTGCGCGAGGAGGATTTCGCCGGGGTCAAGGACGAGGATGGCAATCCGGCCGCGTAATGCGCGGCCGGCGGCTTTCTGCTAGCATGTAGCGCCCTGAATTTGCCTAATCCTGAGTAATTTGATCGGTCTTATAGTTGACCTAATTACTCGGATAAGAGCATAATTCGCGTCAACCCCGAATGCTCCCGATGGGAAAAGCCCATGCGTCTGACCACCAAAGGCCGCTACGCCGTAACCGCCATGCTCGACCTGGCGCTGCATGCTCAGCAAGGTCCGGTCTCGCTGGCCGATATCTCCGAACGCCAAGGCATTTCCCTGTCCTATCTCGAACAGCTGTTCGCCAAGTTGCGCCGTGGCAACCTGGTGACCAGCGTGCGCGGCCCGGGCGGCGGCTACCAGCTGTCCCGCCATATGTCGGGCATCCATGTGGCGCAGGTGATCGACGCGGTCAACGAATCCGTCGACGCGACCCGCTGCCAGGGGCAGGGCGATTGCCACTCCGGCGATACCTGTCTGACCCACCACCTGTGGTGCGACCTCAGTTTGCAGATCCATGAGTTCCTCAGCGGCATCAGCCTGGCCGATCTGGTCAGCCGCCAGGAGGTCCAGGAGGTCGCGCTGCGCCAGGACGAACGCCGTTGCTCAGGCAAGACGCCTCGTCTCGACAAGATTGAAGCGTCCGCCATCGACTGAGCAGGGCGCCAGCCTGTAGGAGTTACCTGATGAAATTGCCGATCTACCTCGATTACTCCGCGACCACTCCCGTCGATCCCCGCGTCGCCCAGAAAATGAGCGAATGCCTGCTGATGGACGGCAACTTCGGCAACCCGGCTTCGCGTTCCCACGTGTTCGGCTGGAAAGCCGAAGAAGCCGTGGAGAACGCCCGTCGCCAGGTGGCCGAACTGGTCAACGCCGATCCCCGCGAGATCGTCTGGACCTCCGGCGCCACCGAGTCCGACAACCTGGCGATCAAGGGCGTCGCGCACTTCTACTCGGGCAAGGGCAAGCACATCATCACCTCGAAGATCGAGCACAAGGCGGTCCTCGACACCTGCCGCCAGCTGGAGCGCGAAGGTTTCGAAGTGACCTACCTGGAGCCGGGCGAAGATGGCCTGATCACTCCGGCTCTGGTCGAGGCGGCGCTGCGTGACGACACCATCCTGGTCTCGGTCATGCACGTGAACAACGAGATCGGCACCGTCAACGACATCGCCGCCATTGGCGAGCTGACCCGCTCCCGCGGCGTGCTGTTCCACGTCGACGCCGCACAGTCGACCGGCAAGGTCGAGATCGACCTGGACAAGCTCAAGGTCGACCTGATGTCCTTCTCCGCGCACAAGACCTACGGCCCGAAAGGCATTGGCGCGCTCTATGTCCGGCGCAAGCCGCGCGTCCGCATCGAGGGCCAGATGCACGGCGGCGGCCACGAGCGCGGCATGCGCTCCGGCACCCTGGCCACCCACCAGATCGTCGGCATGGGCGAGGCGTTCCGCATCGCCAAGGAAGAAATGGCCCAGGAGAACGCCCGCGTGCTGGCGCTCCGCGACCGCTTCTTCGCGCAGATCGACGGCCTGGAAGAGCTCTACATCAACGGCAGCATGACCTCCCGCGTCCCGCACAACCTCAACGTCAGCTTCAACTACGTCGAGGGCGAGTCGCTGATCATGGCGCTCAAGGACCTCGCGGTCTCCTCCGGTTCGGCCTGTACCTCGGCGTCCCTGGAACCGTCCTACGTATTGCGCGCCCTGGGCCGCAACGACGAACTGGCGCATAGCTCCATCCGCTTCACCTTCGGTCGCTTCACCACCGAGGAAGAGATCGACTATGCCGCGAAGAAGGTGGTCGAGGCCGTTTCCAAGCTGCGCGAACTGTCGCCGCTGTGGGATATGTACAAAGAGGGCGTCGACCTGTCCCAGGTCGAATGGCAGGCGCACTGAGCGCCTCGTGCCCCGGAAAAACGTGAGGATTAGCCATGGCATATGGCGAAAAGGTCATCGACCACTACGAAAACCCGCGCAACGTCGGCAAGCTCGACGCTGCCGATCCCAACGTCGGCACCGGCATGGTCGGCGCGCCGGCCTGCGGCGACGTGATGCGCCTGCAGATCAAGGTCAACGAGCAGGGCGTGATCGAAGACGCCAAGTTCAAGACCTACGGTTGCGGTTCCGCGATCGCCTCCAGCTCCCTCGCCACCGAGTGGATGAAGGGCAAGACCCTGGACGAGGCGGAAACCATCAAGAACACCACCATCGCCGAAGAGCTGGCCCTGCCGCCGGTGAAGATCCACTGCTCCGTTCTCGCCGAAGACGCCATCAAGGCCGCCGTTCGCGACTACAAGCAGAAGAAGGGTTTGCTCTAAGCCGCTCGTGACGAGTAAGGAGTTGCAATGGCCATCAGCATGACCGAAGCCGCCGCCAAACACGTGCAGCGCTCCCTCGAGGGGCGCGGCAAGGGCGAGGGTATCCGTCTTGGCGTGCGCACCACTGGCTGTTCCGGGCTTGCCTATGTCCTCGAATTCGTCGATGAACTGGCGGCCGAGGACCTGGTCTTCGAGAGCCATGGCGTGAAGGTCATCATCGACCCGAAAAGCCTGGTCTATCTCGATGGCACCGAGCTGGACTTCACTCGCGAAGGGCTCAACGAAGGCTTCAAGTTCAACAATCCCAACGTTCGTGGCGAATGCGGCTGCGGCGAAAGCTTCAACGTCTGAGGCCGGCGTGGGTAAACCCTGTCATTTCGCCCAGTTCGACCTGCAACCGGCTTTCCTGGTCGATCTCGACGAGCTCGGCCAGCGCTATCGCGAGTTGGTGCGCAGCGTCCATCCCGACCGTTTCGCCGACGCTCCCGAGCGCGAGCAGCGTCTCGCCCTGGAGCGCGCGGCGCAACTGAACGAGGCCTACCAGACCCTGAAGAGCGCTCCGCGCCGGGCCCTGTACCTGTTGACCCTGAGTGGTCACGAGTTGCCCTTGGAGGCTACGGTGCAGGATCCGGAGTTTCTCCTGCAGCAGATGCAGCTGCGCGAGGAACTGGAGGAGTTGCAGGACAGCGCCGACCTGGCCGGCGTGGCGACCTTCAAGCGTCGGCTCAAGGCCGCCCAGGCCGAGCTGGAGCGCGAGTTCGCCGCGTGCTGGGACGATGCGCAGCGCCGCGAAGAGGCCGAACGCCTGGTCCGTCGCATGCAGTTCCTCGACAAGCTCGCGCAGGAAGTGCGCCAGCTGGAAGAGCGACTCGACGATTAATCCCTGCGGCCCCCGGGTCGCACCCCATAGTTAAGACAGAGCATGGCCCTACTGCAGATCGCCGAGCCCGGTCAGAGTCCCAAGCCCCATGAGCGTCGCCTGGCGGTTGGGATCGACCTGGGTACCACCAATTCGCTGGTCGCCGCGGTGCGTAGCGGCGTCGCCGAGCCCTTGCCGGATGCGCAGGGACGCCTGATCCTGCCTTCCGCGGTGCGTTATCACGCCGAGCGGGCGGAAGTGGGCGAGAGCGCCCGCGCGGCCGCCGCGGAGGATCCCTTCAATACCGTCATTTCGGTCAAGCGCCTGATGGGGCGCGGCCTGGAGGACGTCAAGCAACTGGGCGAGCAATTGCCCTACCGCTTCCGCCAGGGCGAGTCGCACATGCCCTTCATCGAGACCGTACAGGGCTTGAAGAGTCCTGTGGAAGTCTCGGCGGACATCCTGCGTGAGCTGCGCCAGCGCGCCGAAACCACCCTCGGTGGCGAGCTGGTGGGTGCGGTGATCACTGTGCCGGCCTATTTCGACGACGCCCAGCGCCAGGCTACCAAGGATGCCGCGCGCCTGGCCGGACTGAACGTCCTGCGCCTGCTCAACGAGCCGACCGCCGCCGCCGTGGCCTACGGCCTGGACAAGGGCGCGGAAGGCCTGGTGGCCATCTATGACCTGGGTGGCGGAACCTTCGACATTTCCATCCTGCGCCTGACCCGCGGTGTCTTCGAAGTCCTGGCCACCGGCGGCGATACGGCCCTGGGCGGCGACGACTTCGACCATGCTATCGCTGGCTGGGTGATCGAGCAGGCTGGCCTTTCTGCCGATCTGGACCCGGGCAGCCAGCGGCAGTTGCTGCAAATCGCCTGTGCGGCCAAGGAGCGTCTTACCGATGAGGCGTCGGTCCGGGTCGCCTATGGCGACTGGAGCGGCGAGCTGAGCCGGGCGACGCTCGACGAGTTGATCGAGCCGTTCGTCGCTCGCAGCCTGAAGTCCTGCCGCCGAGCGGTGCGCGACTCCGGTGTCGATCTGGAAGAAATCCGCTCTGTGGTGATGGTCGGTGGCTCGACCCGCGTGCCCCGTGTGCGCACGGCGGTTGGCGAGTTGTTCGGCTGCGAGCCGCTGACCGATATCGATCCGGACCAGGTGGTCGCCATCGGCGCGGCCATCCAGGCCGATGCCCTGGCCGGCAACAAGCGCGGCGAGGAATTGCTGCTGCTGGACGTCATTCCGCTGTCGCTCGGCCTGGAAACCATGGGCGGGCTGATGGAGAAGGTGATTCCGCGCAATACCACCATCCCGGTGGCGCGCGCCCAGGAGTTCACCACCTACAAGGACGGCCAGACGGCCATGATGATCCACGTGCTGCAGGGCGAGCGCGAGCTGGTGAAGGATTGTCGTTCGCTGGCGCGCTTCGAGCTGCGCGGCATTCCGCCGATGGTGGCGGGCGCGGCGAAAATCCGGGTGACCTTCCAGGTCGACGCCGACGGCTTGCTCGGCGTGTCCGCACGCGAACTGAGTTCCGGCGTCGAGGCCAGCATCCAGGTCAAGCCGTCCTATGGGCTGACCGACGGCGAGATCGCGCGGATGCTCAAGGACTCCTTCGACTACGCCGGCGACGACAAGGCTGCCCGCGCCCTGCGCGAACAGCAGGTCGAGGCGCAGCGGCTGCTGGAGGCCGTGCAGTCGGCGCTGGACGTCGACGGCGAGCGGCTCCTGGACGAAGAGGAGCGCCTGGCCATCGCGGCGCAGATGGACACCTTGCGTGAACTGGCCGGTGGTAGCGACACCGCGGCCATCGAGAACCAGATCAAGCGCCTGTCCCAGGTGACCGACGCTTTCGCCGCACGGCGGATGGACGCGACCGTCAAGGCCGCGCTCTCCGGCCGCCGGCTCAACGAAATCGAGGAATAAGCGAAGATGCCGCAGATCGTGATTCTGCCCCATGCCGACCACTGCCCCGAGGGGGCGGTATTCGAGGCGAAGCCCGGCGAAACCATACTGGATGCCGCGTTGCGCAATGGCATCGAGATCGAGCATGCCTGTGAGAAATCCTGCGCCTGCACGACCTGCCACGTAATCGTCCGCGAAGGCCTCGACTCCATGGAGCCGTCCGACGAACTCGAAGACGACATGCTGGACAAGGCCTGGGGTCTGGAGCCCGATTCGCGGCTATCCTGCCAGGCAGTGGTGGCCGACGAAGACCTGGTGGTCGAGATTCCCAAGTACACCATCAACCAGGTGTCGGAAGGCCACTGAGCCCGGCGGTAGAGAGGAGCGTGCAATGAGCCTGAAATGGACCGATGTGCTGGAAATCGCCATCCAGCTCGACGAAAGCAAGCCGGAGGTCGATCCGCGATACGTCAACTTCGTCGATCTGCGGCGCTGGGTGGTGGAACTTCCAGAGTTCTCCGACGATCCTCAGCGTAGCGGAGAGAAAGTCCTGGAGGCCATCCAGGCCGCCTGGATCGAGGAACGGGACTAGCCATAGGCCCGCCCTACGCATTTGCCGGGAACCCGCGTATAATTCGCGGGTTTTATTTTAGGTAAGGCCTGAAATCGCCCGCGGGCGCATTCCAGGCTAGGCGCGCCGGGCCCGATGCCAGGCGCAGCCACGCTGATTCCGGCCCTTTTGGGCCGTTTTCGTCAGCGTCCTGAACGAATCACGGCGTCCCGCCCCGCTGGCGGGGCCGCCCATGCTAGACAACCTTGTTTCGGAGTTTTACCAATGGCACTGCAACGCACCCTGTCCATCATCAAGCCGGACGCCGTTTCCAAGAACGTGATCGGCGAAATCCTGACCCGCTTCGAGAAAGCCGGCCTGCGCGTCGTCGCCGCTAAAATGGTTCAGCTGTCCGAGCGTGAAGCCGGTGGCTTCTATGCCGAGCACAAAGAGCGTCCGTTCTTCAAGGACCTGGTTTCCTTCATGACTTCCGGTCCGGTTGTAGTCCAGGTTCTGGAAGGCGAGGACGCCATCGCCAAGAACCGCGAGCTGATGGGCGCCACCGATCCGAAGAAAGCCGACGCCGGTACCATCCGCGCCGACTTCGCCGTCTCCATCGACGAGAACGCCGTCCACGGTTCCGATTCCGAAGCTTCCGCCGCTCGCGAGATCGCCTACTTCTTCGCGGCTACCGAAGTCTGCGAGCGCATTCGCTGATCGAGCGTGGGTGAGGGTGAAGCCATGACAACGACCACCGCCGGCAAGGTGAACCTGCTGGGCCTGACCCAGCCGCATCTGGAACAGTTCTTCGAGTCCATCGGCGAGAAGCGTTTCCGGGCCGGCCAGGTCATGAAGTGGATTCACCACTTTGGCGTCGACGATTTCGACGCCATGACCAACGTCGGCAAGGCCTTGCGCGAAAAGCTCAAGGCCTCAGCCGAGATACGCGGTCCCGAGATCGTCAGCCAGGACATCTCCGCCGACGGCACCCGCAAGTGGGTGGTCCGGGTGGCGTCCGGCAGTTGCGTCGAGACCGTGTACATCCCCCAGGGCGGACGCGGCACCCTGTGCGTGTCCTCCCAGGCGGGCTGCGCCCTGGATTGCAGTTTCTGCTCCACCGGCAAGCAGGGTTTCAACAGCGACCTCACCGCCGCCGAGGTGATCGGCCAGGTGTGGATCGCCAACAAGTCGTTCGGTACCGTTCCGGCCAAGATCGACCGCGCCATCACCAATGTCGTGATGATGGGCATGGGCGAGCCGCTGCTGAACTTCGACAACGTGGTCGCCGCCATGAACATCATGATGGACGACCTCGGCTACGGTATTTCCAAGCGCAAGGTGACCCTGTCCACCTCCGGCGTGGTGCCGATGATCGACAAGCTCGGCGAGGTGATCGACGTGTCCCTGGCCCTGTCGCTGCACGCACCGAACGACGAGTTGCGCAACAAGCTGGTGCCGATCAACAAGAAGTATCCGCTGGGCATGCTGCTGGATGCCTGCCGGCGGTATATTTCCCGGCTCGGCGAGAAGCGCGTGCTGACAGTCGAGTACACCCTGCTCAAGGATGTCAACGATCAGCCCGAGCATGCTGAGCAGATGATCGCATTGCTGAAAGACACGCCTTGCAAGATCAACCTGATTCCGTTTAATCCATTCCCGCACTCCGGCTACGAGCGCCCGAGCAACAATGCCATCCGGCGTTTCCAGGACATGTTGCACAAGGGCGGTTTCAACGTGACCGTGCGTACCACCCGCGGCGACGACATCGACGCGGCCTGTGGCCAGCTGGTCGGCCAGGTCATGGATCGTACCCGCCGGAGCGAACGTTATATTGCCGTGCGCCAACTGGCCGAGTCCGAGTCGGCGGCGAATCGAAATTGAGTGAGAGGAGGGTTCCGATGACTGTACGCGCCGCGCTGGTGTTCCTGTTGGCAGTTGGGCTGACAGGCTGCGTGACGAGCGGAGATCAGAATCCCCTGAAAACCGACAAGGGCCGTGACGAGGCGCGCGACGCCTATATCCAGCTTGGCCTCGGCTATCTCCAGCGGGGGAACACCGAGCAGGCCAAGGTGCCGCTGCGCAAGGCCCTCGAGATCGACCCTTCCAGCGCCGACGCGCACGCCGCGCTGGCGGTGGTATTCCAGACCGAGATGGAGCCCAAGCTGGCCGACGAGGAGTACCGCAAGGCGCTCGCCAGCGATAGCCGCAATGCCCGGGTACTGAACAACTACGGCGGTTTCCTCTACGAGCAGAAGCGCTACGAGGAGGCCTACCAGCGTCTCCTGGAGGCCAGCCAGGACACCCTCTATCCCGAGCGCTCGCGGGTCTTCGAGAACCTCGGCCTGGTTTCGCTGCAAATGAAGAAACCGGCCCAGGCCAAGGAGTACTTCGAGAAATCCCTGCGTCTGAACCGTAACCAGCCCAGCGTCGCGCTGGAGATGGCCGACCTGCTCTACAAGGAGCGCGAGTACGTGCCGGCTCGCCAGTACTATGATCTCTTTGCCCAGGGCGGCGGGCAGAACGCCCGCAGTCTGTTGCTGGGCATTCGTCTCGCGAAGGTCTTCGAAAACCGCGACACGGCCGCCAGCTATGGCCTGCAGTTGAAACGCCTGTACCCAGGCTCTCCCGAATATCAGGAATTCCAGGCGGAAAAATGATGAAAGCGCCGCAGCCCGAAGTCGTAGCCACCGCTTCCCGTCAGAACCCCGGGGAAACCCTGCGCCAGGCGCGCGAGCAGAAGGGCCTGTCGCTGTCGCAGGTGGCCGGGCAACTGAACCTGACCGAGAATTCGCTGCGTCAGCTGGAAAACGGCGCGTTCGACAAGCTGCCGGGGCACACCTTCTCGCGCGGCTACATCCGCGCCTACGCCAAGCTCATGGGCCTCGACCAGGCCGAGCTGGTCAACAGCTTCGACCATTTCACCGGCACCAATGCCAGCGGCAGCACCGTACAGAGCCTGGGACGGGTCGCCGAGCCGGTGCGCCTGTCGCGCAACGTGCTGCGTATCGTCAGCCTGTTGCTGCTCGCCCTGCTGATCGGCTTCGGCTACTTCTGGTGGCAGGAGCATTCCGCGCGCACGCCGGAAACCGCCGGTCTGAGCCTTGAGCATGTCGAAGTGGAAAGCGCCGACGGCACCACCGAGATCCATACCCTGGACGAGCCTGAAGACCAGGCGGTGATCGAAGCGCAGAAGGAAGGCGAGCAAGCGCCCGCCGAGGTTTCTCCGGAAGTCGCTGCCCAGGCCGAGGGAGCGCCGCCGGTGGCGAGCGAGGGCGCGCAGGTTCTCGCCGCTCCGGCCCAGGGCACCCCCGCCGCACCCCAGCAGCCCATTACCGCCGCGCCTGCCGGCACGGCTCCCGCTCCCGCTCCCGGTACTGCTCCAGCCGTTCCAGCGACGGCCAGTCCGGCCGCCCCGCCAGCGCCGAGCGAACCTGCCGCCGCGCCCGTGGTGGCCGGCGAGGGCCAGGGGGTGGTCAAGGTACAGTTCGTCGCCGATTGCTGGACCCAGGTCACCGACGCCAACGGCAAGGTCCTGGTCAGCGCGCTGAAGCGCAAGGGCGACAGCCTGGAATTGGCCGGCAAGGCCCCGCTGGAGCTGCGCCTCGGTTTCGCTCGCGGCGCCCAGGTCAGCTACAACGGCCAGCCGGTGGACGTGACCCCCTTCGTCCGCGGCGAAACGGCCCGTCTGAAGGTAGGACAATGAGCATTCATAGCGCTTCTCCGATCATTCGCCGCAAGTCTCGGAAAATCTGGGTCGGCAACGTCCCGGTGGGCGGCGATGCGCCGATCGCCGTGCAGAGCATGACCAACACCGAGACCTGCGACGTCGCTGCCACCGTCGCGCAGATCCGCCGCCTGGAAGATGCCGGCGCGGACATCGTGCGGGTTTCCGTCCCCGACATGGACGCCGCCGAGGCATTCGGCAAGATCAAGCAGCAGGTCAACGTGCCGCTGGTCGCCGACATCCACTTCGACTATCGCATCGCCCTGCGCGTCGCCGAGCTGGGAGTGGACTGCCTGCGCATCAATCCGGGCAACATCGGTCGCGAGGACCGGGTCAAGGCCGTGGTCGATGCCGCGCGCGAGCGCAACATCCCGATCCGTATCGGCGTCAATGCCGGTTCGCTGGAAAAGGACCTGCAGAAGAAATACGGCGAACCGACCCCGGAAGCCCTGCTCGAATCGGCCATGCGCCACGTCGATCATCTCGACAAGCTGGACTTCCAGAACTTCAAGGTCAGCGTCAAGGCCTCCGACGTCTTCATGGCCGTCGCCGCCTATCGCCTGCTGGCCAGGCAGATCGAGCAACCCCTGCACCTGGGCATCACCGAGGCCGGCGGCCTGCGCTCCGGCACGGTGAAGTCGGCGGTGGGGCTGGGCATGCTCCTGGCCGAGGGAATCGGCGACACCATCCGGATTTCCCTGGCTGCCGATCCGGTCGAGGAGATCAAGGTCGGTTTCGACATCCTCAAGTCCCTGCACCTGCGCTCCCGTGGCATCAACTTCATTGCCTGCCCGAGCTGTTCGCGGCAGAACTTCGACGTGGTGAAGACCATGAACGAGCTGGAAGGGCGCCTGGAGGACCTGCTGGTGCCGATGGACGTGGCCGTGATCGGTTGCGTCGTCAACGGTCCGGGCGAAGCCAAGGAGGCCCATGTCGGCCTCACCGGCGGCACTCCGAACCTGGTGTATATCGACGGCAAGCCGTCGCAGAAACTGACCAACGACAACCTGGTGGACGAGCTGGAACGGCTGATCCGCCAGAAGGCGGCCGAGAAGGCCGAGGCCGATGCGAGCCTGATCGCCCGCGGCTGACCCGTTTAAGGACCCTACGTGAGCAAGTCCCTGCAAGCCATTCGTGGCATGAACGACATCCTGCCGGAACAGACTCCGGCCTGGCGCTATCTGGAACGCACCTTCGCCGGCCTGCTGGACGGTTACGGCTACAGCGAGATCCGCCTGCCCATCCTCGAGTTCACCGAACTCTTCGCCCGCGGCATCGGCGAAGGCACCGATGTGGTCGACAAGGAGATGTACACCTTCCTCGACCGCAACGGCGAATCCCTGACCATGCGTCCGGAAGGTACCGCCGGTTGCGTGCGCGCCGTGCTGGAGCACGGCCTGAGCGGCGGTGGCCAGGTGCAGAAGCTCTGGTACACCGGGCCGATGTTCCGTTACGAGAAACCGCAGAAAGGTCGCTACCGGCAGTTCCACCAGATCGGCGTGGAAGTCTTCAACCTGCCCGGTCCGGACATCGACGCCGAGTTGATCATCCTCACCTGGCGCCTGTGGCAGAAGCTCGGCATGGCCGACGCGGTGACCCTGCAGCTCAACACCCTCGGCTCCAGCGAGGCCCGCGCACGCTATCGCGAGGCCCTGGTGGCCTATCTGCAGGAGCGCTTCGAGCAACTCGACGAAGACAGCCAGCGGCGCATGACCACCAATCCGCTGCGAATCCTCGACAGCAAGGTGGAGAGCACCCAGGCGTTGCTGGTCGGCGCGCCGACCCTGCACGACTATCTCGACGAAGAATCGATCGCCCACTTCGAGGGTCTCAAGGCCCGCCTGGATGCTGTCGGACTGCGCTATGAAATCAACCAGAAGCTGGTGCGCGGCCTGGACTATTACTGCCGCACGGCTTTCGAGTGGGTCACCGACAAGCTTGGCGCCCAGGGCACCGTTTGCGGCGGTGGCCGCTACGACGGGCTGGTCAGCCAGTTCGGCGGCAAGCCGACCCCGGGTGTCGGTTTCGCCATGGGCGTGGAACGCCTGGTGCTGCTGCTGGAGACCTTGGGTGTGATCCCCGCCGAACTGAACCGTCCGGCCGACCTCTACGTCTGCGCCTTCGGCGAACCGGCCGAGCTGGCCGCCCTGACCCTGGCCGAACAATTGCGCAGCGCCATTCCCGGCATACGCCTGCTGGTCAACGCCGGCGCCGGCAGCTTCAAGAGCCAGTTCAAGAAGGCCGACAAGAGCGGCGCGCGCTTTGCCCTGATCCTCGGGGAGGACGAGGTGGCCAATCGCGTGGTAGGTTTCAAGCCCCTGCGTGACGAGGGCGAGCAACAAAGCATTGCCTGGGATGCTCTGCCCGAGCACCTGGCAGCCTGTCTGGCACAGGCTTGAGAACATAAAGAATAGGAGTGATTGGGGTGACATCGCGTACCGAAGACGAAGACCTGGCGCAGATCAAGGACTGGTGGCAGCGCAACGGCAAGCCCCTGGTCACCGGCGGCATCCTCGCGCTGGCAGTGGTATTCGGCTGGCAGGCCTGGCAGAAGTACCAGACCAACCAGGCGCAGGGCGCCTCGATCGTCTACCAGCAACTGATCGAAACCGCGCTGAATCCGGCCGGCCAGCCGGATCCAGCGAAGGTGGCGGAGCTGGCCGGCAAGCTGAAGAGCGAGTTCGGCGGCACCCATTATGCCCAGTACGGCAGCCTGTTCGTGGCCAAGGTCGCGGTCGACAGCGGCAAGCTGGATGACGCCGTTGCCGAGCTGAAGGCGGTCATGGACAAGCCGGCCGACGCCACCCTCGGCGAACTGGCGCGGCAGCGCCTGGCCCGGGTCCTGGCGGCCCAGGGCAAGGTCGAGGAAGGCCTGAAGCTGCTCGATGGCGATGCCGACAAGGCCTACGTCTCTACCCGCGAGGAGCTCAAGGGCGACCTGCTGGTGCAGCTCAAGCGCACCGACGAGGCCCGCGCGGCCTACGAGAAAGCCAAGCAGTCGCTGCCCGAAGACGGTGCCGGCGATGCCCTGCAGATCAAGCTCGACGACCTGTCCAAGGGAGAGGCCTGAGATGGTGCAATGGAAACACGCGGCGCTGCTCGCCCTGGCCCTGGCGGTCGTGGGTTGCAGCAGCAACAGCAAGAAGGAACCCCCACCCGCCGAACTGACCGACTTCAAAGAGGAAGTCGTGTTGAGCAAGCAGTGGAGCCGCTCGGTCGGTGATGGCCAGGGCGACCTGTACAACCTGCTCGAACCGGCCGTCGATGGTTCCACCATCTACGCCGCGTCCGCCGAAGGGCGGGTGATGGCGATCCAGCGCGAGACCGGCGACGTGCTCTGGAAGAAGGACCTGGAACGTCCGGTTTCCGGCGGTGTCGGCGTTGGCTACGGCCTGGTGCTGGTGGGTACCCTGCGCGGTGACGTGATCGCCCTCGACGAAGCCACCGGCAAGAAGAAGTGGACCAAGCGAGTCAACAGCGAAGTGCTGTCGGCGCCGGCCACCAACGGCGACGTGGTGGTGGTGCAGACCCAGGACGACAAGCTGATCGGCCTCGATGCGGCCAGCGGCGACCAGCGCTGGATCTACGAAAGCACCGTGCCGGTGCTGACCCTGCGCGGCACCGGCGCGCCGCTGATCGCCGGCAACATGGCCCTGGCTGGCCTGGCCAGCGGCAAGGTGGTGGCGGTCGACGTACAGCGCGGCCTGCCGATCTGGGAGCAGCGGGTAGCGATTCCCCAGGGGCGTTCCGAACTGGATCGCGTGGTGGACATCGACGGCGGCCTCCTGCTGTCCGGCGACACCCTCTACGTGGTCAGCTACCAGGGCCGTGCCGCGGCGCTGGACGTGAACAGCGGCCGCCTGCTCTGGCAGCGCGAAGCGTCGAGCTACGTCGGCGTCGCCGAAGGCTTCGGCAATATCTACGTCAGCCAGGCCAGCGGTTCGGTGGAAGGCCTGGATTCGCGCGGCGCCTCTTCGCTGTGGAACAACGACGCCCTGGCGCGTCGCCAACTGTCGGCTCCGGCGGTGTTCTCCAGCAACGTGGTGGTCGGCGACCTGGAAGGCTACGTGCACCTGCTGAGCCAGGTGGACGGTCGCTTCGTCGGTCGCGAGCGGGTCGACAGCGATGGCGTGCGGGTTCGTCCGCTGGTGGTCGGGAGCTGGATGTACGTGTTCGGCAACGGTGGCAAGCTCGTCGCCTACACCATCCGCTAGACTGGGTTTCAAGTGTCCGGCCGCTGCCGTCCGACGTCAGCGGCCTTTGTGTTTTCTGAATTCTCGTGGAGAGCCGCATGGTTCCCGTTATTGCCCTGGTGGGTCGCCCGAACGTCGGCAAGTCCACTCTGTTCAACCGCCTGACCAAGTCGCGCGACGCCATCGTGGCGGAGTACGCAGGCCTGACCCGCGATCGCCAGTACGGCGAGGCGCGCTGGCAGGGCCGCACCTATATCGTCATCGATACCGGAGGCATCTCCGGCGATGAGGAAGGCATCGATGCGAAAATGGCCGAGCAATCGTTGCAGGCCATCGAGGAGGCGGATGCCGTCCTGTTCCTGGTCGATTCGCGCGCCGGCATGACCGCCGCCGACCAGATGATCGCGGAGCACCTGCGCAAGCGGAACAAGCGCAGCTTCCTGATCGCCAACAAGGTCGACACCATCGATCCCGATCTCGCTCGTGCCGAGTTCAGCCCGCTGGGCCTGGGCGATGCGCTGCCGATCGCCGCCGCCCACGGTCGCGGCATCAACCATATGCTGCAGGAAGCCCTGGGGATCTTCCCCAAGGACAACGCGGAGGAAGAAGGTGAGGGCGAGCCGGCGAGCGAAGAGGTCGCCGAAGGCGAGGAACCGACCCGGATTCCCGGTCCCAGCGAGAAGGACGGGATCAAGATCGCCATCATCGGCCGGCCCAACGTGGGCAAGTCGACCCTGGTCAACCGCATGCTCGGCGAAGAGCGGGTGATCGTCTACGACCAGGCCGGCACCACCCGCGACAGCATCTACATCCCGTTCGAGCGCAACGAGGAGAAGTACACCCTGATCGACACCGCTGGCGTGCGGCGTCGCGGCAAGATCTTCGAGGCGGTGGAAAAGTTCTCGGTGGTGAAGACCCTCCAGGCGATCCAGGACGCCAACGTGGTGATCTTCGTCATGGACGCCCGCGAAGGGGTGGTCGAGCACGACCTCAACCTGCTCGGCTTCGTCCTCGAGACCGGCCGTGCCCTGGTCATCGCCCTGAACAAGTGGGATGGCATGGAGGCGGCCGAGCGTGACTACGTGAAGACCGAACTGGAGCGGCGCCTGCTGTTCGTCGACTTCGCCGACATCCATTTCATTTCGGCCCTGCATGGCACCGGCGTCGGCCATCTCTACAAGTCGGTCCAGGAGTCCTTCCGTTCGGCGGTGACCCGCTGGCCGACCAGCCGCCTGACCAGCATCCTCGAGGACGCCGTGCAGGTGCACCAGCCGCCGATGGTCAACGGTCGCCGGATCAAGCTGCGCTACGCCCACCTGGGCGGCGCCAATCCGCCGCTGATCGTGATCCACGGCAACCAGGTGGACGCGGTGCCGAAGGCCTATACCCGCTACCTGGAGAAGACCTACCGGCGGGTATTGAAGCTGGTCGGTACGCCGATCCGCATCGAGTACAAGGGCGGCGAGAACCCCTACGAGGGCAAGAAGAACTCGCTCACCGCGCGCCAGGTCAACAAGAAGCGCCGGCTGATGTCGCACCACAAGAAAGCCGAGAAGAAGAAGAAGGACAAGCGCCGCTGAGGGTGGCGTTTCCTTCGTCGAAAGGCCCGGCAGGGATCCCTGTCGGGCCTTTTTCATTGGCCGCGGCTGTAGCCCGCGGGACGAACCAGGCCGCCGGCGTTGACCGCCGATTCCCTGTCGTGGCGACGAATGATCGCGAGGTGGTTATTCGTCCTGCGCCATCGCCTGGCGCATATTCCCCTCTGACCTGAAGCGGTCACGGTTTTTTCTAAGGCGTGCCCCTGCAGCGTCGCTCCCGGATCGGCTATCCTGCCCTGCCACCCGTCTGGCCGGGCTGTCGTCCGGCGAGTCTCTGCAGGAAGTCCCGATGATTCAGAGCAAGCTGCCGAATGTCGGCACCACCATCTTCACCCGCATGTCGCAACTGGCCGCCGAGTGTGGCGCGATCAACCTCTCCCAGGGCTTTCCCGATTTCGACGGCCCGCCGGAGTTGCGCGAGGCGGTAGGCAGGCATATCGCCGCCGGGCACAACCAGTACGCGCCGATGACCGGCTTGCCGGCCCTGCGCGAGCAGGTGGCGAAGAAGATCGAGCAGTTCTATGGACGCCGGGTGAGCGCCGACAGCGAGGTGACCATCACGCCGGGGGCGACCGAGGCGATCTTCAGCGCGATCCAGGCGCTGGTCCATCCGGGCGACGAAGTGGTGGTGCTCGACCCGTCCTACGACAGCTACGAACCCTCCGTGCAACTCGCCGGCGGGCGTTGCGTGCACGTGCCGCTGGCGCTGCCGGACTTCTCCATCGACTGGCAGCGCATGGCCGAGGCCATCGGGCCGCGTACCCGGCTGGTCATCATCAATACCCCGCACAACCCCAGCGGCGCGCTGATCAGCCGCGAGGAACTGGACCGCCTGGCCGCGCTGATCCGCGACCGGGATATCTATCTGATCAGCGACGAGGTCTACGAGCACCTGGTGTTCGACGGTGTCGCCCATACCAGCGTGCTGTCCCACGACGAGTTGTATCCGCGTTCCTTCGTGGTCAGTTCGTTCGGCAAGACCTACCACGTCACCGGCTGGAAGACCGGCTACGTGGTCGCGCCGCCGGCGCTCAGCGCGGAGCTGCGCAAGGTTCACCAGTACGTCAACTTCTGTGGCGTCACGCCGCTGCAATGGGCATTGGCGGACTACATGGCCGGCCATCCGGAGCACTTGCGGCAATTGCCCGGCTTCTACCAGGCCAAGCGCGACCTGTTCTGCGACCTGCTGCTGGACTCTCGCTTCCGTTTCACCCGTGCGCCGGGCACCTACTTCCAGTGCGTGGACTATTCGGCCATCCGTCCGGACCTGGACGACGTGGCCATGGCCGAGTGGCTGACCCGCGAACACGGAGTGGCGGCGATCCCGGTTTCGGTGTTTTATGAAAAGGCGCCGGACGCCATGCGGCTGGTCCGGTTCTGTTACGCCAAACGCGAGGAGACGCTGCGTCAGGCAGCGGAAAAGCTATGCGCGATCTGACGGTTCTGCCGGACCTGGACATCGCCCTGGTCCAATCCTCCCTGGTCTGGCACGACGCCCAGGCCAACCGCGAGCATTTCGCCGCCCTGCTGGAGAGTGCCGCCGGCGCCGATCTGGTGGTCCTCCCGGAGATGTTCACCACGGGTTTCAGCATGGCTTCGGCCGAGCAGGCCGAGCCCGAACTGGGGCCGACCCATGCCTGGCTGCTGGAGCAGGCCCGGCGCCTTGGCGCGGTGGTCACCGGCAGCCTGATCGTCCAGCTCGCCGACGGCAGCCATCGCAACCGCCTGCTCTGGGCGCGTCCGGACGGCGAGATGCTGCACTACGACAAGCGCCATCTGTTCCGCATGGCCGGCGAACACGAGCACTACAGTCCCGGCGAACGCCAGGAACTGTTCGAACTCAAGGGCTGGCGGGTGCGCCCGTTGATCTGCTACGACCTGCGTTTCCCGGTGTGGAGCCGCGACCCGCACGACACCGACCTGTTGCTCTACACCGCCAACTGGCCCGCGCCTCGTCGACAGCACTGGAACCGCCTGCTGCCGGCGCGGGCGATCGAGAACCTTTGCTACGTGGTGGCGGTGAACCGTATCGGCGAAGACGGCAACGCCTTGCGCTACGCTGGGGATAGCCAGGTCCTGGACTTCCAGGGCGACAGCCTGTTCAACGCGGTGGACGCCGACGGCGTGTTCCGCGTCCGGCTGGACGCGGCGGCACTGGCGGCCTATCGCCAGCGTTTCCCGGCCTACATGGACGCGGATCGCTTCGAAATCCATCCTTGAGTGCCGGAACGTCCGCTTCCGGTCGATGTCCGAGGCCATGATCCGGCGCTGCGCATGATGGCGCAGTGCCGGGAATGGAGTTACCCGTATCCCGCGGCGCCGCGCCGTGGGCATCAGATCAGGAGGAAGACCAATGGGACTGCTCGATTCGATTCTCGGTTCGGCGCTGGGTGGCTCTGAAGGACAGGGAGGTGCTCGCGATCCGAAAGTGGCCCTGTTGATCGGGCTGGTGACCATGCTGATGTCGCGCCAGGGCGGTGCGGCACAGGGCGGTGGCGATGGCGGTGGTCTGCTCGGTTCGCTGGGCAGCATCCTTGGTGGTGCCGGCGGCGGGGCCGCGAGCGGTGGGCTGGGTGGCGTCCTCGGCGATCTGCTCGGTGGCGCCGCGGGCGGTGCCGGGCAGGCGGCGCCGGGCGTGGAGGCCGGCTCCCTGGGCGGACTCGGCGGGTTGTTCCAGATGCTCCAGAACGCAGGCCTGGGCGATGCCCTGAATTCCTGGATCGGCGGTGGGCCGAACCAGTTGGTGTCGGCGGCGGACATTTCCCGGGTCTTCGGCGACGGTCAATTGCAGCAACTGGCGGACTCCGCCGGAGTCAGCCAGGGCGAGGCGGCCGAACACCTGAGCAGCCTGCTGCCGGAACTGGTCAACAAGCTGACGCCGGACGGCCAGGCGCCGCAGGGCGACCTGGACATCGGTTCGCTGCTGGCGCGCTTCAGCTAAGGCTTTCCCGTCGATGCGGAGCGGATAGCCGCGATACGGTTATCCGCTCCACTCAACGGGGCGAGGCCGCCCTCGACGGCAGGTCGGTCAATAGGCGCTGGCGCTGTCCAGGCGGTGGATCGCCTGTTCGTCGAGCTTCAGGTGGGTGGCGGCGATCAGGTCGTCGAGCTGTTCCAGGCTGGTGGCGCTGGCGATCGGCGCGGTCACCGTCGGGCGAGCGATGAGCCAGGCCAGGGCGACCTGGGTCGGGTTGGCGTTGTACTGCTCGGCCACTTCGTCGAGCGCCGCGAGGATGGCCACGCCGCGCTCGTTGAGATAACCCTTCACCTTCTCCCCCCGGGCTCGCCCGGCGGTGTCGGCCTGGCTGCGGTACTTGCCGCTGAGGAAGCCGCTGGCCAGCGAGTAGTAGCTGATCACCCCGATACCGAGTTCTTCCACCGTCGGCTCCAGGTTGGTCTCGTAGTCGGCGCGATCGTACAGGTTGTATTCGGGTTGCAGGCTCTGGTAGCTCGGCAGGTGGAGCCGGGCGCTGACCTGGCGCGCCTCGAGAAGGCGCCGGGCGTCGTAGTTGGAGGCGCCGATGACCCGTACCTTGCCTTTCTTGATCAGTTCGCCATAGGTGGAAAGGGTTTCCTCCAGGTCGGTGTGGGGATCGTCGGTGTGCGACTGGTAGAGGTCCAGGTAGTCGGTCTGCAGGCGTCGTAGCGAGCGCTCCAGGGCCTGCTCGATATAGGCGGCGGAGAGACCTTTGTGGCCATTGCCCATGTCCATCCCGACCTTGCTGGCGATCACCATGCGGTCGCGTTTGCCGGTGCGTTTCAGCCACTTGCCGATGAGGGTTTCCGACTCGCCGCCCTGGTGCCCGGGAACCCAGCGCGAATAGACGTCGGCGGTGTCGATGCAGTTCAGGCCGGCGTCGAGCAGGGCGTCCAGCAGCCTGAAGGAGGTGCTTTCGTCGGCAGTCCAGCCGAAGACGTTGCCGCCGAATACCAGTGCCGGTATCTCCAGGCCGGAGTTGCCGAGTTTGCGTGTGGTCATGCGTCATCCCTCCTGAGTGCGGTCCTGTGTGGGCGCTTTCGTTCGCACGTCTTGCTGTGACTCCCGGCGGGCGCGGAATGTTCAGCCGGCGCGCGGCGTCCTATAGACTCTGCCGGTTGCCGGGATTTTCCAATGCCGGCCCTGGTAAAGCTTCAGTAAAGATCCGCAGGGAGCACACGCATGAACAGCGACACCGAGAATCCGTTCCGCCCGCCGGAGGCCCGCCTGGACGAGCCTGACGCCACCCATGGCGAGCCGCTGTACAGGCTTTCCGCGATCGGTCTGGGTACCTTCATCGGCACGCCCCTGGCCGGCGCCTTCCTCGCGGCGGTGAATCTCCGTCGCCTGGGACGGGCGCAGGAAGTCGGGAAAACCTGGCTGGTCGGACTCGGCCTGTTTGTCCTGCTGCCGGTCCTGGGCGCGATACTGCCGGAGAACATCCCCTCGATCGGCTTCACGGTGGCGCAGATATTCGGCATGGTCTACTACGCCAAATCAGCCTTCGGTCCGGCCCTGGACAGCCACAAGGCAGCGGGCGGAGCGTTCATTTCCAACTGGAGGGCGGCGGGGATCGGCCTGCTGTTCATGCTGGCGGTCCTGTCGGTAGCGATTCCGGTGGTGATGCTGGTGGTGTGAGGGGCAGCCCGCGCTTTGCCTTATCATGGGTTCTTTATCCGCGATGACTGGCCATGACTACACAACGCTACCTGCTCGATGAACTGGAAACCGCCGACATGCTCGAGATCGACGGTCTGCACGCCTGGCGCTTCGAACTCAACGAGAACCTGCTGGACCAGGCGGACCTGGCGGCGGAAGCCGACCAGCCGTTCGCCAGCGAAGACTGGGTGCTGGCGGTGGAAAGCCTGGATGGACGCACCCGTCGCGAGTGGCGTTTTTCCTACAACGCGGTGATGGAAGCCGAGCCCCAGGCCGATGGCGAGTCCTGGCGCCTGACCACAGGGGAGGGGGCGTACCAGCTCCGTTGCCTGGGAGCGGTCAGCGCCAGCGGCGAGGATGAGTGAAGCGACTCAGCTGAAAGATCCCATGAAAAAAGGGAGCCGCCTGGCTCCCTTTTTCCCTTCCGTGCCGGTCAGGCCGCCTTGGCCTCGGCCTGGGTCACCGCGCGGTTCAGCGCGCTGAACAGGGCGCGGAAGCTGGCGGTGGTGATGTTCTCGTCGATGCCGATGCCGTGCAGCGGGCGCTGGCCCTCCAGGCGGATCTCGATATAGGCCGCGGCCTTGGCATTGGCGCCGGCGCCGATGGCGTGCTCATGGTAGTCCATGATTTCCGCCTTGACCGGCAGGGCGGCCACCAAGGCTTCCAGCGGTCCCTTGCCGATCCCGCGCCAGTGCTGCTTCTCGCCGTCGAAGGAGACTTCCAGGTCGACGGCGCTGGTGCCGTTCTCTTCCTGCAGGCGATGGCTGGCGAGGGCGTAGGGCGAGGTCGCCTTGAGGTATTCGTTTTCCAGCAGCGAGTAGATCTGTTGTGCGGTCATTTCCAGGCCGAGACGGTCGGTCTCGCCTTGCACTACCTGGCTGAACTCGATCTGCATGCGCCGCGGCAGGCTGATGCCGTACTCCTGTTCGAGCAGGAAGGTGATGCCGCCCTTGCCGGACTGGCTGTTGACCCGGATCACCGCTTCGTAGTCGCGGCCGATGTCGGCCGGATCGATCGGCAGGTACGGCACTTCCCAGATCGCGTCTTCCTTCTGCTGGGCGAAGCCCTTGCGAATGGCATCCTGGTGCGAGCCGGAGAAAGCGGTATGGACCAGGTCGCCGACATATGGATGGCGCGGGTGGACCGGCAACTGGTTGCACTCTTCGACCACCTTGCGCACCGCGTCGATGTCGGAGAAGTCCAGTTGCGGATGCAGGCCCTGGGTGTACATGTTCAAGGCCAGGGTCACCAGGTCGACGTTGCCGGTGCGCTCGCCGTTGCCGAACAGGCAACCTTCGACGCGGTCGGCGCCGGCCATCAGGCCCAGCTCGGTGGCGGCCACGCCGGTGCCACGGTCGTTGTGGGTGTGCAGGCTGATGATCACGCTGTCACGCTTGTCGACGTGGCGGCCGAACCATTCGATCTGGTCGGCGTAGACGTTCGGCGTGGCGCACTCCACGGTGGCCGGCAGGTTGAGGATGATCTTGTTGTCCGGGGTCGGTTGCCAGACGTCGATCACCGCGTTGCAGACCTCCACCGAGAACTCCAGCTCGGTAGAGCTGAAGATTTCCGGCGAGTACTGGAACGACCACTGGGTATCCGGTTGCTCGGCGGCCAGCTTCTTGATCAGTTTCGCGGCGTTGGTGGCGATGTCCACGACGCCCTGCTTGTCCTGGTTGAAGACGATGCGGCGGAACGACGGGGCGGTGGCGTTGTAGACGTGGACGATGGCCTTCTTCGCCCCGCGCAGGGATTCGAAGGTGCGGGTGATCAGGTCTTCGCGGGCCTGGGTCAGCACCTGGATGGTGACGTCGTCCGGGATGTGGTTGCCTTCGATCAACTCGCGGACGAAGTTGAAGTCGGTATCGGAAGCCGACGGGAAGGCCACTTCGATCTGCTTCAGGCCGACCTGCACCAGAGTCTTGAAGAATCGCATCTTCTTCGCCGCGTCCATCGGTTCGATCAGCGACTGGTTGCCGTCGCGCAGGTCGGAACTGCACCAGATCGGCACCTCGGTGATGGTCTTCGACGGCCAGGTGCGGTCGGGCAGATTGATGGCCGGGAATGGGCGGTATTTCTGCGAAGGGTCTTTCAACATGCTCATGGGGCTAATCCTTTGGAGTCGGTTCCTGGGCCGGCGGGGCCAGGCGAACGCAGTGACGAGATGAAGAGAAGCGTCGCTCAGCCACGCAGTCGCGGGCTGACCAGGCACAGGCAGGCGTGTTGGCGGAGCAGGATGAGGGTGTGTGGTGTTTTCATGCGTACCACACTAGTGAGACTGCATTTGAATGGCAAGCATTAAAGGAAAATTAGTAGAATTTCCCATTTGTGCGGCTTTTGTGGGTTTTTATTCTTTCCCGGCGGTGAAAGCTTGTCCTCGATTGCGCCGCCGGCACGCTCTCCGCAACGGAAAATTCTGCGGCCCCATGCCGCAGAAGAGCCAGCCGCCCTTGTGCGATCATTTCGTTCCCCGTGCCTGGGGCGTATAACGACAGGCGCATTCTTCTTTTCGGCATGACCCGGCGCGAGCGGCCATCCGGCCCGCTACGCGGTGGTCTTCATTCAAGACGGCGGGAGTCGCAGGTGGCGACCACTCTGAAACGACAAGGCATCGGTGCATGGCTGGCTCTGTTCGCCATGCTGATGATCTTCGTCGGGCCGCTGATCTCCCAGTCGATGCCGATGGACCACCCGATGCCGATGGGCGTGGGGATGGGCCACGAAGGCATGTCCCACGAGAACATGGACCATGGCGACATGGCCCATGCCGGCTGTTCCGATGCCCAGCGCTCCGTCGTCCATGCCGGCATGCCGGGGATGGGCGGCGAGGAAGGCAATCGCCTGGCCAGCGACGTGCTCTGGGAGAAGTGCGGTTATTGCAGCCTGTTGTTCCACAGCCCGCCGCTCACCGAAGACGCCTGCCTGGCGCTGTTCTCCGTTCCCTTCGCGACGGCGCCCGCCGTCGCTTTCCTGAACGAGGCGTTCGTCGCCTCGCCGGTGTTTCCCGGCGCCCGTACCCGTGCGCCGCCGTTCCTGATCGCCTGACCTCTTTCAATCCGATAGCCGCCGCTTCCTGGGGGCACCGGCGCGTCTTCGCCGCGCCGGTGACGCGAGCCTGGCCGCGTGCCTGCTCGCCGTGGGGGCGGGGCGGAAGTCACATAGATCATGGAAAAACGTATGTCTACTCAACAACGAGCGGCCGGCAACGCCTGCCCGACCGCCGCTTTCAGCTTCGACCCTGCCCGTCTCGCACAACGCCGCCGCTGGGCGGGAGCCTTCGCCGCACTGTGCGGCCTGGCCCTGTCTCCGTCGGCGCTCCTGGCCGAGGAACACTCACAGCACCAGGATCACGCCGTGGAGCTGGCGCCGAGCGTGGTCACCGGAGTCGCCCAGAGTTCGCCGCTGACCATCGTCACCAATCCCAAGGAGCCGCGCCAACCGGTGCCGGCCAGCGATGGGGCGGACTACCTGAAGACCATTCCCGGCTTCGCGGTGATCCGCAACGGCGGCAGCAACGGCGACCCGGTGCTGCGCGGGATGTTCGGTTCGCGCCTGAACATCCTCACCAACGGCGGCATGATGCTCGGTGCCTGTCCGAACCGGATGGACGCGCCGACCTCCTACATTTCGCCGGAAACCTACGACAAGCTCACCGTGATCAAGGGCCCGCAGACGGTGCTCTGGGGGCCGGGCGCGTCGGCCGGGACGATCCTCTTCGAGCGTGAGCCGGAGCGCTTCGGCGAACTCGGCTCGCGGATCAACGCCAGCCTGCTGGCCGGCTCCAACGGCCGCTTCGACAAGGTGCTGGACGCCGCCGCCGGCAACCGGCTCGGCTACCTGCGCTTCACCGGCAACCACGCGCAGTCCGACGATTACGAGGACGGCGCCGGGAATACCGTGCCGTCGCGCTGGAAGAAGTGGAACGGCGACGTCGCGGTCGGCTGGACCCCCGACGAGGACACCCTGATCGAACTCACCGCCGGCAAGGGCGACGGCGAGGCACGTTACGCCGGGCGCGGCATGGACGGCTCGCAGTTCAAGCGCGAGAGCCTGGGCCTGCGCTTCGTCAAATCGAACGTCAGCGATGTGCTGGAGAAGGTCGAGGCACAGGTCTACTACAACTACGCCGACCACATCATGGACAACTTCCGCCTGCGCACTCCCGACCCATCCAGCATGATGCCCATGCCGATGGCGTCCCAGGTGGACCGACGCACCCTCGGCGGTCGCCTGGCGGCCACCTGGCGCTGGGACGACTTCAAGCTGGTCACCGGGGTCGACGCCATGCGCAACGAGCACCGGGCGCGCGGCTCCAAGTACGACATGATGACCGACTACTACACCGACGCCGACCAGTTCCCCTGGAACAAGGACGCGGTGTTCCACAACTACGGGGCCTTCGGCGAACTGACCTGGTTCGCCGCCGAGCGCGACCGGCTGATCGGCGGGTTGCGCCTGGACCGCGCCTCGGTCAAGGACTACCGGCAGACCCTGAAGTCCGGGCACATGGGCCACGCCATGGCCAACCCGACGGCCAACGACACCCGCGCCGATACCCTGCCCAGCGGCTTCGTGCGCTACGAGCACGACCTCGCCGACTCGCCGACCACCCTCTACGCCGGCCTCGGCCATGCCGAGCGCTTCCCCGACTACTGGGAGCTGTTCTCGCCCAAGCGCGGGCCGAACGGGTCGGTCAACGCCTTCGACAAGATCAAGCCGGAAAAGACCACCCAGCTCGACTTCGGCCTCCAGTACAACGGCGACAAGCTGCAGGCCTGGGCCTCCGGCTACGTCGGGGTGGTCCAGGACTTCATCCTGTTCAGCTATCGCGAGGGCATGATGGGTTCCTCGACCCAGGCGACCAACGTCGACGCGCGGATCATGGGCGGCGAGCTGGGCGCTTCCTACCAGCTCACCGGCAACTGGAAGACCGACGCCAGCCTGGCCTATGCCTGGGGCAAGAACAGCTCGGACGACCGCGCGCTGCCGCAGATCCCGCCGCTGGAAGCGCGCTTCGGCCTGACCTACGAGGAAGGCGACTGGAGTGCCGGCAGCCTGTGGCGGGTGGTCGCGCCGCAGAATCGCATCGCCAGGGACCAGGGCAACGTGGTCGGCAAGGACTTCGACAAGAGCGCCGGCTTCGGCGTCTTCTCGCTCAACGGCGCCTACCGGGTGACTCGCAACGTCAAGCTGAGCGCCGGTGTCGATAACCTGTTCGACAAGGATTACACCGAGCACCTGAACAAGGCCGGCGACGCCGGCTTCGGTTTCTCCGCCAACGAAACGGTTCCAGAGCCGGGCCGGACCTTCTGGACCAAGGTCGACTTCAGCTTCTGAACCTTCAACGAGGCCCCGTCCAGCGGGGCCCGCCTTGCCTGTGTGCGCTCCGATGAGGTGATCCATGCAATCGAACGAAAAGAACGGCCGTGACTTCTACGCGCTGGCCTGGCGCTGGCATTTCTACGCTGGCCTGTCCGTCGCGCCCTTCATGATCCTGCTGGCGCTGACCGGAATCGTCTACCTGTTCAAGCCGCAACTGGATGCGCTGCTCTATCCGCAACTGCTGCGGGTCGAGGCCGGTGCGCAGATGCGCAGCGCCGACCAGTTGCTCGCCGGGGTGCGCCAGGCGCACCCGCAGGCCGCCGTCAGCCAGTACCTGCCGCCGAGCGAGGCGGGGCGCAGCGCGCAATTCGTGATTGGCGAAGAGGGCAGGCAATGGAACCTCTTCGTCGATCCCTACAGCGGACGCGAACTCGGCCGCCAGGATGCGCAGCTGAATCTCCAGGCGGTGGCCCGGGCACTGCATGGCGAGCTGATGGTCGGGACCGTCGGCGACCGGCTGATCGAGCTGGCCGCCGGCTGGGGCATCGTCCTGGTGGTCTCCGGTCTCTATCTGTGGTGGCCGCGCGGGCGGGCGGCGAGCGCGCTGTTCTGGCCGCGCCTGCACCTGCGCGGACGACCGCTGTGGCGCGAGCTACATGTGCTCGCCGGTTTCTGGGGCAGCCTGCTGTTGCTCTTCATGCTGCTCAGCGGGATGACCTGGACCGGCTACTGGGGCAAGCAGTTCGCCGATGTCTGGAACCGCTTCCCGGCGGCGATGTGGAACGATGTGCCGACCTCCGACATGCAGGCCGGTAGCCTCAACAGCGCGTCGCGCCAGCAGGTGCCCTGGCCGCTGGAGAACACTCCGCTGCCGCGCTCGCAGCCGCCGGCGGCCGACGCCCATGCCGAGCATCGCGGGCATTCCGCCCAGGCTGGGCACGCGATGCCGATGGACATGCCGATGCCGGCGGGCATCCCTCTGCAAAGGGTGGTGGATATCGCCCGCGAGCGCGGCGTGGCGGCGGGCTACGGGATCGCCCTGCCGAGCGGGATGGAGGGGGTCTACACGATTTCCGTGTTCCCCGACGATCCGCGCCACGACGCCACCCTGCACATCGACCAGTACAGCGGCAAGGTTCTCGCCGACGTGCGTTGGCAGGACTACAACGCGGTGGCGAGGAGCGTGCAGATGGGCGTCGTGCTGCACGAAGGCAAGCTCTTCGGCCTCGGCAACCAGTTGCTGATGCTCGCGGTCTGCCTGGCGATCCTGCTCAGCTCGGCGAGCGGCCTGTGGATCTGGTGGAAGCGCAAGCCGGCCGGACGCCTTGGCGTGCCGCCGCTGCGCCACGAGCTGCCGCGCTGGAAGAGTGGCATCGCCATCATGCTGGCGCTGGGCGTGGCCTTCCCGTTGGTGGGGGCCTCGCTCCTGCTGGTCTGGGCGCTGGACTGGCTGGTGCTGTCGCGGCTGCCGGCGGTTCGCCGGGTCCTGGCTTGAGACCTGCTGCCCGGCGCTCAGTCGAGGTCGAGCTGGCGGGTCTTCCAGAGTGCCGCCAGCAACAGCACGCAGAGCAGCGCCTCGGCGCCGAGCCAGAGGAAGGTGGTTAGCGCCGGCGAGGCGTCGATCAGCACACCGTAGAGGCGCGCCGCGCCGCCGCTGGCGATCACCGCCAGGGCGGCGAGCAGGCCGAGCACCAGGTAGCGGGGGCGCAGGGCGGCATAGCCGAGCAGCAGCCCGATGCCGAAGCTGGTGCCGCCGTAGCTGGCGCGCAGGTCGGTGAGGGCGGCGGGGGTGAGCGGTTCGCCGCTGGTGAGCAGGGAGGCGAGCGGGCCGGGGAAGAAGACGAAGCCCAGGCCGAGGACCACGAACAGTGCCGAGCACAGCCAGAGCAGGCGAAGCGGGTGAGTCATGCGGTGTCTCCCTTGGTCATGAAAGGGGCGCATCGACGCGCCCCCTGTTCCTTCTGACCTCAGCCGGTGCCGCGTTGCTCACTTCTCAGGGCTGGAAGGCACCGATGAAGATTGCCGGGTCGACTCGCGCGTCGTTCAGGCTGACGTTCCAGTGCATGTGCGGTCCGGTGGCCCTGCCGGTGGCGCCGACCTTGCCGAGTACGCCGCCGCGCGGCACCTGCTGGCCGAGCTTCACGTCGATCTTCGACAGGTGGCAGAACATGCTGATGAAGCCCTGGCCATGGTCGACGAACACCGTCTTGCCATTGAAGAAGTAGTCGCCGATGAGGATCACCTTGCCGGCCGCCGGCGCCTTGATCGGCGTACCGGCCGGTACCGCGAAGTCTAGACCGGAATGCGGGTTGCGCTCTTCGCCGTTGAAGAAGCGGCGCAGGCCGAAGGGGCTGGAGAGCGGACCGTCGACCGGCTTGTCGAGCATCAGGTTGCTGGGCAGGCCGGGACTGAAGCGGCGGTAGGCGGCGGTCTGCTCGGCGAGTTCGCGTTCGATGCGCTTGAGGTCTTCCGGCAGCGGATTGACCTGGCGCTTGTTCTTCAGGGTGATGCGCTGCTCGCGGTAGTGCTTGCTGCCGACGCTGAAGCGTTCCTCGTGGTTGCCGATCGCCGCTCGCACTTCCAGCTTCTGCGGGCCGGGCTTGGTGCTCAGCGGGATGCCGACCACGGCGATCCAGCGGCGGCCTTCCTCGCGCACCACCAGCACCGGCTTGCCCTGGTAGAAGGCCCGCGGCGGCGGGCCTTCCTCGCCGAGGTCGACCACCGCCACCCCGCCGGGCACCGGCTTGTTCAGCAGGCGCATGATGAAGCTGTCGGCCTGGGCGGGCAGGGCGCAGAAAGCGGCGAGCAACAGCGTGGAAACGAAGGCTAGGGTGCGGGGCATCGGCTTCTCGACTCGTCGGGCGTCAAAGCCGTCTATGCTGGCGGAAGAGCGCGGCGGGGGAAAGCCCGCAAGGGTTGCAAACGTTTTCACCTGCGGCACTCTGTCGCGCCCGGCGTTTTTACTTTTGCCCCGCGCTCAGGCATAAAGGGCCCATTCTCCGGAGAACCGACGATGCCCCTGTCACGGCGCCCCGTGGCCTGGCTGGCCAGCCTGGCCGTGCTGATGAACCTGTTCGTGGTGCCGCTTTCGCAGGCGCTGACGACGCAGGAGCGCGCCTCGTTGCTGCTCGGCGGCTTCTGCAGCACCTCGTCCGATTCGCTGCTGCGCCTGAAGCTGGGTGCCGCGCTCAAGGACATCGATCTTCCCGACGACCACGAAAGCCTGGCCCCGCACCTCTGCTGCTGCGCCGGCGCCGCCGGCACGCCCGGACTGGTCGCCTCCTGGCCGGCATTGCCGCTGGCGCCGCTGGCCAGCCCGGCCCGTAACGCCTTCTCCGCCACCGACCTGCCTCCCCTGCGCTATTGGCGCCTCGCCAATCCGCGCGCTTCTCCTGTCGCCTGACTCCCCCCCGCGCCTTCGACAACCTGGACCTTCGGGTCGGGGCAGGTCGCGGCGCAATACCCTAGCTTCCCCCCTGGAATCGCCGGTCCGACGGAAAAAGACCGGTCATACGCTACTGGAGAGTCACCATGCGCACATCCTTCTTCGCTGCCGCGGCCCTGCTGGCCGTTTCCGCTTTCGCCCAGGCCCACGAGTACAACGCCGGCCAGCTGCACATCGAGCATCCCTGGGCGCTGGCCCTGCCGCCGACCTCGCCGAACGGCGCGGCCTACTTCGTGGTGCAGAACCACGGCAAGGAAAACGACACCCTGCTTGGCGCCGACACGCCGCGCGCGGCTTCCGCCGAGGTGCACGAGCATGTGCACAAGAACGGCATGATGAGCATGCAGAAAGTCGACAGCGTCGACGTCGCACCAGGCAAGGACCTGCGCTTCGCTCCCGGCGGCTACCACCTGATGCTGATGGGCCTGAAGCAGCCACTGGTGGCCGGCGAGCGCTTCCCGCTGACGCTGCATTTCCGCAAGGCCGGCGACGTGCCGGTGGAAATCGTCGTCGAGTCCAAGGCGCCGGCCGAACAGGGCGGGCACGAGCAGCACGGCCACTGAGCGCCGTGTCGAGCAGGGGCGCCCGGCGCCCCGCCTTTGCGTGTGAGGTTCAGAGCATGAACAGCAACAGATATCCCTTGCCGGCGCAGACCGGCCTGGTGGTGGCTCCCGGCCTGCCGCCGAAGAACTCCACCCTGCGTCCGGACCAGCTCAACAAGCGCCTGAGCAGCGCCTGGCACCATCTCTACGACCTTTGCCCGGAACTGCTGAAGATCGATCCGCCGGATGGCCTGACCATCCTCCGCGGTTTCCTGCAATGGGCGGCCGAGCAGAAGGCCGCCTGGAACTGGGCGATGCACCTGCGCCTGTACTGCTGGCTGTTGCAGTCGCCGTTCGGCGCCAAGGTGACCGACGAGCATCTGGAGGTGCTGATGGACGCCTCCGCCGCGCGCTGGACGGTGGACGACACCAGCGCCAACCGCGGCATCCTCCTGGCCAGCCAGGGCGGTGCGCACATCACCCAGGACTGGAAGGCGCCGCAGGCCGGCGCCGGCACGCGTGTGCCGCTGGAGCGCCTGGACCTGCCGGCGCCGAACTGGACATTCGCCTATTGCGCGGTGCCCGACCCGCGGCTGCGCGAGTTCCCGGGCTGGAAGCCGTTGCCGGCGCGCGGCTCGCTGGTCGGCTGAGCGCTCGCCGCCCCGCGTGGGGGGGCGGCGCCGTTTCAGCGGTTGGCCAGGGCTCGTTGGTTGGAGTCGTAGATGTTGTCGCGTTCCGGAACGTGCCGGCCGGCGAGGCTTTCCAGCCACTCCTCGGTGCTGAGCACGGCGGCGAAGGAGGACTGCAGGACGATGCCGAAGATCCGGTGGATCTCTTCCGCGCTGGCCTGGCCGGCGCGGTTGCGGTAGGGCACCGAGCCGCTGGCGTCGTGCAGGTATTCCACCTGCCAGCCTTCGTGGATCGCCTGGCGGATGGTCGAGTCGTCGCAGTGCTGGGTCATGTAGCCGACCACGGCGAGGGTGTCGATGTCGCGCTCGCGCAGCCAGTCGGCCAGCCCGGTGCCGACGAAGGAACTGGCCAGTTGCTTTTCCACCTTGTGCTGGTAGGGCCGCGAGGCGACCACCTCGTGCAGCTCGGCCTGCCGGCTGCCGCGCGCGAACAACGGCGAGTCCGCCGGTGCCAGGTGCTGCACCACGACGATCGGGATGCCCGCCGCGTGGGCGGCATCCATGGCGGCGCCGATGCGTTCCAGCGACGATTGGATGGCGGGAAATTCGATACGCAGGTTGCCGCTGACGTATTCGTTCTGTACGTCGATGACCAGCAAGGCGCGTTTGGGTTGACGTGCGGACATGGCGTTTCCTCCTGAGTGGGTGAGGCAGATTCTGGTCCCGGCGCGGCGTAGCGAGTGAGTGGCCTGAGAGACAACTTTCGCTAGAATCGGGCCAACCCGCTCATACCCACCGAGGTGCGCATGTCCCGCCAGTCCGTGGCCGTGGTGGCCTTCGACCGCATCAGTCCGTTCCACCTGTCGGTGCCCTGCCTGGTGTTCGGCCAGGAGTGCTACGACCCCTGCGCGCAGGCCTTCGACCTGCGTGTCTGCACCGCCGAGCCGGGCCGGCTGCGAACCACGGTGGGGTTCACCATCGAGGCCGAGGCCGGGCTGGAAGCGCTGGCCGAGGCGCAGACCGTGATCGTGCCGAGCTGGCGCGATCCACACGAGCGTCCGCCACAAGCGCTGCTGGATGCGTTGATCGCGGCCCGTGCACGCGGTGCGCAACTGGTGGGCTTGTGCCTGGGGGCCTTCGTGCTGGCCGAGGCCGGGTTGCTCGACGGTCGCCGCGCCACCACCCACTGGATGTGGGCGGAGGATTTCGCCGGGCGCTTCCCTGCGGTGCGGGTGGAGCCCGACGTGCTGTACATCGAGGACGACGGCCTGCTGACCTCGGCAGGCACCGTCGCCGGCATCGACTGCTGTCTGCACCTGGTCCGCCAGCGGCTCGGTGCGCAGACTACCAATCACCTGGCCCGGCGCCTGGTGGTGGCGCCGCATCGACAGGGCGGCCAGGCCCAGTTCATCGAGCAGCCGCTGCCGGACAGTGCCCAGGACGGCCGTCTCGGCGAGCTGCTGGTGTGGCTGCGGCAGAACCTCGACCAGGCGCACAGCCTGGACAGCCTGGCACAGCGGGTGCTGATGAGCCGGCGGACCTTCACCCGGCATTTCCGCCAGCTCACCGGCACCACCGTCAGCCAGTGGCTGCAGGCCGAACGCCTGGCCCTGGCCCAGCGCCTGCTGGAAACCACCGAGCATTCGGTGCAGGCGATCGCCGGGCTGGCCGGCTTCGGTTCGGCGGTGTCGTTGCGCCAGCAGTTCTCCGCCGCGTTCGGCCTGCCGCCGCTGGGCTACCGGCGCGCCTTCGCCTCCTAGTCCGCCGGAGGGCGCTTCTGCAACTGCTGGCGCCAGAGCGCGTCCATCGCCTGCAACTGCACCGGGCCGAATAGCGCCTGCGTCGCGCCGGTGTGCCAGGCCCAGAGCTGGTCGCCGAAATCGTAGTGCCACCATTCGCTGGGCAGGTTGCTGAAACCGGCGTCGAGCATCGCGTGATAGAGCAGGCGACGGTGATCGCGGACGCGTCGCTGGCGCGTGTCGGGCTCCGCCAGGCGTTCGAAGTAGGCGGTGTAGGAGGCCGGCACGGCTTCGTCGAAGGCGCTGCCCATGTCCAGCCAGCGGCCCTGGGCGTCGCACAGGGTGACGTCCACCGCGCCGCCGGTGAGATGCGGGCTGGGCGCCTCGCGGCTGCTGCTCGGCGGCGAGACGAACTGGCGGGTGAGCCGTTCCAGCTCGGCCTCGCCGGCCCGTGGGTAGTGCGCGGCCAGGGCGCTGGACAGGCTGTCGTAGAGATACTGCTGCACGGCGAACGGCCGCCAGGCGTCCAGCACCACCAGGCGCACGCCGCCGGGGAGGGCGGCGGCGACCCGCAGGAGACGCTCGAAGACCTCGCCGCGAGCGTGGCACTCCGGGATCGCGTGAGGAATGCCGAGCTTGTGGTAGGCCGGCCAGACGCTGAACTCGCGGCTCAGCCCGAGCGCCTCCAGCGGCGTGCCGGCATCGACGATGGGGATGCCGGCCACGGCGTGCCAGTCGGGCTCCGGGAGAACGGGGATGGCTTGGGTGAAGTCGGTCATGGCGTCAATTGAGCAGGCGTGGCAGCCACAGGGTCAGGGACGGGAACAGGATCAGCAGCGACAGCACCCCCAGGGCCACGAGGATGAACGGCCAGATACCCTTGAACATTTCCAGGATATCGAGGCGGCTGATGGTCGCCACGATGAACAGGCAGGCGCCCATTGGCGGGGTGATCAGGGCGATGGTGATGTTCAGGGTGAAGATCAGCCCCAGGTGCACCGGATCCACGCCGGCGGCCAGCGCCACCGGAGCGACTATCGGCGTCAGCAGCATCAGTACCGAGACTTCTTCCATGAGCATGCCGCAGACGAAGATCACTGCGCTGATGATGAACAGCATCAGGGTCGGCGAGTAGCCGAACGGCTCCAGCAACTGGGCGAACTCGCTGGCGACCTGGGCGTAGTTGAGCAACCAGTTGACCACCGAAGCGGCGGCGATGATCACGTAGATGCTGGCGGTCAGGCGTACCGTCTCGCGCAGCGAGTTCCACAGCCCGACCAGGCTCAGTTGGCGCTGGAGCAGACCGACCAGCGCCACGTAGAGAGCGATCAAGGCGCCCGACTCGGTGGGCGTGACCAGTCCCAGGACGATTCCGGCGACGATGATCACCGGCGCGATCAGCGCGGTCAGGGCGCCGGACAGCGCCGCCAGGATCTCGCCCCAGGCCGGCGCCGCATGGCGCGCCTGCAGCCCGTTGCGGTAGGCGTACACCGCGTTCAGCAGCATGAAGGCGGCGGCCAGCAGCAGGCCGGGAATCACCCCGGCGAGGAACAGCTCGCCCACCGAGGTGTTGGTCAGCGAGGAATAGAGGATCATGAAGATGCTCGGCGGGATGATCGGACCGATCAGCGAGCTGCCTGCGGTCAGCCCGGCGGCGAAGCGCCGCGAGTAGCCTTCCTTTTCCATGGCCGGCACCAGCAGGGTGCTGAGTGCCGAAGCGTCGGCCGCGGCGGACCCGTTGACCCCGGCGAAGAACACCCCGGCGACCACGTTGACGTGGCCGAGGCCGCCGCGGAAGTGGCCGACCAGGGCGTTGGCCAGGCGCATCAGGCGCGGGGTCATGCCGGAATGGTTCATCAGGTTGCCGGCCAGCACGAACAGCGGGATCGCCATCAGCGAGAAGATGTCCATGCCGCCGAAGAAGCGCTGCGGCAGGGTGTTGGCGAACAGCGCCGGGTCGACGAAGAGGAACCCCACCAGCGCGGTGAGCAGCAGGCAGAGGAACAGCGGCAGGCCGAGCAGGAGGTTGACCACGAAGGCTGCGATCATGGCGATGGCCATCATGCCTGCGACCCTCCCTCGACGGTGGTGCTGGCCGGCTGCCGCGGCCAGGGCCCCTGGAGCAACAGCATGAGGGTCAGCAGGCCGAAGCCGAGCGGCAGGCTGAGCAACGGCCAGGTGCGGCTGATGCCCAGGCCGAGGCTGCGGAAGCGCCCGGCGTTCAGCGCGTAGCGGGTGCTGACCCAGGCGGCGAAGGCGAAGAAGGCCAGCGCCAGCAGCCACTGGTAGAGCCTGAGGGCCTGCGCCAGGCGCGGCGGCAGGCGTTGTTCCAACAGGTTGACGCGCATGTGCCCGCCTTCCATCCATACCGCGCCGAGCGCCAGCATTACTGCGCCGATGATGAGGTAGCGGGCCAGTTCGTCCATCCAGATCGGCGAGCTGCCGAGCAGGTAGCGGGCGAACACGCCGTAGATGAGCAGGACCAGGTCGAGCAGCAACAGCAGCGTGGCGAGGTTCAGCAACGCGGCGCGCATGCCCTTGAGCAATGACGGCATGGGAGGCACTCCGGAAAGTCGGACAGGCGCGCCCGGCCGACGGCAGCGGCCGTCGGGGGGCAACGCGCGAAGGTCAGGGGGCGGTGGCGAGACCGGCGTCGCGGAAGGCCATCTCGGTCCAGCGCGGCTCGATGTCCTGGGTCTTCAGCCAGGCCAGGTAGGACGGCTGGCCTTTCTCGCGGAAGGCGGCGAGGTCATCGGCGGACGGCTGGATGATCTGCATGCCCTTTTCCTTGAGGAACGCGAGGTCGCGCTCCTGCTGGGCAGCGACCGCCTCGCGGTTCAGCCGGGTGGCTTCGGCGGCGGCGTCGAGCAGGGCCTGGCGCTCCTTTGCCGGGAGGCTGGCGAGCAGATCGCCGTTGGCCACCAGGAACTGGTCGGAGTACTGGATGTTGGCCAGGGTCAGGTACTTCTGCACCTGGTAGAGGCTGCCGAGGATGATGTAGGAGGTCGGGTTCATCTGGCCGTCGGCGACGCCGGTGCGCAGGCCCATGTACAACTCGGTCCAGGGGATCGGCGTGCCGGAGGCGCCGAAGGCTTCGTAGAGCGCCACCTGGCTGGGATCCATGGCGCGGAAGCGCAGGCCCTGGAAGTCCGCCGGGCCGTGGATCGGCTTCTTGCCGTTGGTGAAGTTGAGGAAGCCGCCTTCCTCGACCACCGCCAGCAGCTCGGTGCCGGTGCGCTCGCGGAAGGCCTCGCGGGCGGCCTGCCAGTAGCTGCCGCTGTCGAAGAAGGCGTGGGCCGCGGCGGCGTCCTTGAACATGAAGGGCGTGGCGCTGACGTAGATCTCCGGGAACAGCGGGGCGATCCCGGCGAAGGAGGCGATGTTCAGGCCGGGGCCGGTCATCACCTGTTCCATGCGCTGCTCCTCTTCGCCGAGCATGCTGTTGGGGTAGAGCTTGAACTGCAGTTCGCCGCCGCTCTTTTCCTCGGCCAGGCGCTTGAGGTTGCTGGCGAACAGGTGCACCAGGTTCTTCTCGCTGTCGGCGGCGCCGTTATAGCTCAGGTTGAGGGTGGTGGCGGCCTGGGCGAGGCTGCCGCCCAGGCCCAGGGCGGCGGCCAGCAGTCCGGCGGCGAAGCGGCGGGCGAGGCCGTGGCGCGGATTCGTGTGCATGTTGTTTTCCTTATGGCAGTCCGAACGGTCGGGGGATCGGCGGCACTTCTTGTCGGGGCGCGGGGCCGGGTGCTCGCACGAAAGCGAAGCAACGCTAGCCGTTGTCTCGTTGACTATTCAAGTCCGGACGTGATGCGAAAAAGACAACGCCTCAGCGCTGCGAGAGCCCGGGCGCGTCGCCACTGAAGAAGCGCATGCCGCGGCGCAGGTGTTCCAGGCAGGCGATCGCCGCCACGGTCAGCTCGCGGCCCTTGTGGCTGACGATCCGCGCGCGGGCGTCGCGCAGCGCCGGGTGGGCCAGCGGCAGGCAACGGATATGCCCGGCCTCGATCTCGTGGCTGACCGTCAACTCCGGCATGAAGGCCACGCCGATGCCGGACTTGACGAAATTGGTCAGCACCGCCACCGAGTTGGTGCGCAGCTTCGGCCTTAGCTCGATGCGCTCCAGTTGGGCGGCGATCACCGCCAGTTGGCCCATGCCGGTGCTGTTGTGGATCAACGCCAGCGACTCGTTGCGCAGCGCGCGCATCGGCACCGCGCCGCGGTGTCCGGCGAGGGCATGGTTGGCGGGGATGATCAGGTCGAGGGGCTGGCGGGTGTCGACGTGCACGTCCAACTCGCCGTCCTCGACCGGGGCGTAGACCAGGGCCAGGTCGACGGCGTCTTCCTTGACCAGCGCCACGCCTTCGTTGGCCCCGGCCATGCGGACCTCCAGCTCGATGCCGGGGTAGCGCAGGATGAAACTCTGCAATGGCTGGGAGATCAGGTCGGCGATGAAGCCCTCGCCGACCGCCAGGCGCACCTTGCCCTGGCGCAGCCCCTGCAGGGCCGACAGACGCGACAGCACGCCCTCTTCGTTGGCCCGTTGCTGGCGGTAGTGCGCCACCAGCAGCTCGCCGGCCTCGGTAGGCGCCACGCCTTGCGGGGTGCGTTGCAGGAGGCGCACGCCGAGATGTTCCTCCAGGCTGGCGAGCTGCCGGCTGATGGCCGAGGGGTCGATGTTCAGGTGCTGGGCGGCGCGGCGAAGAGAACCGTGGTGGATCACCTCGTTGAGGTAGGCCAGGGCGCGCTGGCTGAGGCGGATCATCGCGGCTCAGTCCAGCAGCGACAGGGTCACCGGCGTCCGGTGGTTGTCCTCGACCCGCACCTCCAGTTCGCCTTCCGCCAGGCGCGCCTTCAGGCGCTGTCCCGGCTGGGTCTGGCCGGCATCGCGGATCGCCCGGCCACGCTCGTCGAGGAGGATGCTGTAGCCGCGGCCCAGGGTCGCCAGCGGGCTGACCACGTTGAGCGTCTGCGCCAGTCCTTCGAGGCGCTGACGACGATCCTTCAGTACCTCACGGGCGGCGCGCGGCAGGCGCGCGGCGAGGCTGTCGAGCTTCTGCCGGAGCAGCGCCAGGGTGCGGCCCGGATGCTGTGCGGCGAGACGTGTCTCCAGGCGGACCAGGCGTTCGTGGCGGACCGCCAGCTGGCGCTCGAGGGCACGGCGCAGGCGCATGTCCAGGTCGTCCAGGCGCTGCGCCTGCTGGCGCAGGCGTTCGCCGGGATGGCGCAGGCGGCGGGCGACGCCTTCCAGGCGCAGGCGTTCGCGCAGCAACTGGTCGCGCATGCGCAGCACCAGGCGCCGGCGCAGGCCGTCGAGACGCTGCTGCAGGTCGCCGGCGTTGGGCGCCAGCAGTTCGGCGGCGGCCGAAGGCGTCGGCGCGCGCACGTCGGCGACGAAGTCGCTGATCGATACGTCGGTCTCGTGGCCGACCGCGCTGACGATCGGCGTGGCGCAGGCCGCCACGGCGCGCGCCACCGCTTCTTCGTTGAAGCACCAGAGGTCTTCCAGGGAACCGCCGCCACGGGCCAGGATCAGCGCGTCGAAGCCCTGCCGGTCGGCCAGTTGCAGCGCGCGGACGATCTGTGCGACGGCCTCGCGGCCCTGGACTGCGGTGGGCACCAGGGTCAGCTCGACCTGCGGTGCGCGGCGGCGAAACACGCTGATGATGTCGCGGATCACCGCCCCGCTGGGCGAACTGACGATACCGATGCGGCGCGGATGGGCGGGCAGCGGACGCTTGCGTTCGCTGGCGAACAGGCCTTCGCCGGCGAGTTTTTCCTTCAATGCCTCGAAGGCCAGGCGCAGGGCGCCGTCGCCGGCCGGCTCGACGGTATCGGCGATCAACTGGTAGTCGCCGCGTCCCTCGAACAGCGAGATCTTCCCGCGCACCTTTACCGCCAGCCCGTCGCGCAAGGCCTGGCGTACGCGCAGGGCGTTCTGCCGGAACAGCGCGCAGCGGATCTGCGCGTTGCTGTCCTTGAGGGTGAAGTAGACATGGCCGGAGGCCGGCCGGGCGAGGTTGGACAGCTCGCCCTCGACCCAGACCTGCGGGAACACGTCTTCCAGCAGCAGGCGGGCGCGCTGGTTCAGTTGGCTGACGGTCAGCACCTCGCGATCGAGGCCGAGCCGTTGGAAGGGATCGTTACGCATGGGCGGCATGATAAGGCGGCGCACCGGGATGTGCGATCAATCCTTGGCTTCGTTCGGCAGATTCTCCAGGAAATATTCGACGAAGCCTTCCACCAGGGGGCTATCGTCGCGTCGCCAGGCCAGCGCCACCTCGCTGTATGCCTCGGCCTCGGCCAGAGACATGAAGCGCACGGCGGGCGGTGCGATGGCGCGCATCGAGGCGGGCACCAGGGCGACGCCGAAGCCGGCCTCGATCAGTTGCAACTGGCTGGTCTTGCGCGACAGCGCGCGCGCCGGGCGTGGGTAGAAACCGGCGCCGAGGCAGAGTTCGGCGGCGCGATAGCTGAGGCCGCCGCGTTGCAGGTGGGGAATGGAGACGAAGGTTTCTCCGGCCAGGGCGGCCAGGGCCACGGGGGCTTCACGGCGGGCCAGCGGATGGTCGGCGGCGAGAGCCAGGAGCAACGGCTCGCGGTACAGGGCGCGCAGGTGCAGCCGGGGATGCTGGCGCAGCACCGGCAGGCGCAGCAGGCCAAGGTCCAGGCGTCCTTCGGCGAGATCGGCGAGTTGCTGCTCGGAGGATTGCTGGGTCAGTTCCAGGCGGACGCCGCTCTGCGCCGCGAGGTAGCCGCGCAGCGCCGCTTGCAGGCCGCCCACCAGCGGCACCGAGCTGGAGTGCCCCAGGCGCAGCAGGCCATGGCCGCCTTCGCCGACCTCGCGAGCCAGGCGCCGGGCGGCCTCCAGGTCGCCGAGCAGGCGCTGCGCGCGTGGCAGGAAGGCGCGACCGGCCGGCGTCAGCTCGACCTGGCGCGGACCGCGGCGGAGCAGTGGGGTGCCGATGCTGTCCTCCAGTTCGCGCACCTGCCGGCTGAGCGCCGACTGGGCGACGAACAGGCGTTCGGCGGCACGGCTGAAGCCGCCGGACTCGACGATTTCGACGAAGTAATGGAGTTGCCGCAAAGAGATCATCGGAAGATTCCCCATGCCTTTTCGAGATGGCTACAGGGCTCGGATTGTATTGGCTGGCGCGCCGTTGCGCTCGCTAGAGTGCGCAGGTCGTCGTTCCGGGAGTCGCCATGTCCTCGCTCGATCCGTCAGTCCTGTTCGCCGCCCTGCCGTTCAGCCTATGGCAATGGCTGCTGGTCGAACTGGCCATCGTCCTCGCCTATGTGGTGTTCGGCATCGCCGGCTTCGGCACCGCGCTGGTCGCCGGCCCGTTGCTGGCCGGGGTGCTGCCGCTGTCGCAGATCATTCCGCTGCTGGTCCTGCTGGATTTCAGCGCGTCGTTCGGTAACTGGCTGCCGGCGCGGCGGCAGATCGCCGTCACTGAGCTCAAGCGTCTGCTGCCCTGCATGCTGCTGGGCTGTGCGCTCGGGGCGTACGGACTTCTGGCGCTACGCGCGGAGCTGCTGATGCTGGCCCTCGGCGTGTTCGTCAGTCTCTATGCGCTCTACGCGCTGTTCCTCCAGCCACGCGGCCAGCCGCGCTGGCGGGCGACCTGGGCGTTGCCCTTCGGTGTCTTCGGCGGGCTGTTCGGCGCGTTGTTCGGCAGCGGCGGCTTCCTTTATTCGCTGTACCTGAACGGACGCCTGGCGAGCAAGGAGCAGATGCGTGCCACCCAGAGCGCGCTGATCGGTTGTAGCACCTTCGTCCGCCTGGGGCTGTTCCTGCTCGCCGGGCTGTATGCCGCGCGCGAGCCCTGGCTGCTCGCCGCCTGCCTGCTGCCGGGCATGGCGCTGGGCCTGTGGATCGGCCGTCGGGTGACCCTGCGTCTGTCGCGTGAAGCCTTCGTCCGCCTGGTCACCTGGCTGGTGCTGTGCAGCGGCCTGGCGCTGGTCGGGCGCTACCTGGCCGCTTGAAGCGGCTGCGCCGGGCACAGGCCGAACTGTGCGGCCAGCTCTTCGAGGCGCTGGCGCTGGAAGTCGCGGAACGCCGCGTTGGGCTGCTGCAACTCGATGAAGTCGCGCAGCGGGTCGCGCACCGCGCTGCGCACGCCGCTGAGTTCTTCGATCACAGCCAAGCCGCAGAACGGCACGTAGGCTTCCGAGTAGCCGCCTTCGTGGACCACCACCAGGCGTCCGCCGGCATGCCGCTCGGCCGCGTCGCGGACCATCGCGGTCATCGCCCGGAAGCTGTCGCTGTGCAGTTGCATGCGTGCCAGCGGGTCCACCGCGTTGGCGTCGAAGCCACTGGCGACCACGATCAAATGCGGGCGGAAGCGCTCCAGCGCTGGCAACACGATGCGTTGCATGGCCTGCATGTAGGCGTCGTGACCGCCGCCGGGAAGCAGCGGCACGTTGAGGTTGAAGCCACGACCGCGATCCTCTCCGATGTCTTCGGCGCCGCTGTAGCCAGGCGGGAAGCAGCCGTCCTGATGCAGGGAAATGCTCAGCACGTCGTCGCGCCGGTAGTAGATCGCCTGGGTGCCGTTGCCGTGGTGCACGTCCCAGTCCAGCACCGCGACCCGCTCGACGCCGTGGCGCGCCTTGGCCGCCTCGATGGCCACGGCGATGTTGGCGAAGAAACAGAAGCCCATCGCCTGGTCCGGCAGGCAGTGATGACCTGGCGGCCGCGACAGCGAGTAGGCGTTGTCCGCCTCGCCGGCGAGCACCGCGTCCAGCGCGGCGATGGCCAGGCCGGCGGAGAGCCGGGCGATCTCGTAGCTGCCCGGGCCGATCGGCGCGTCCTGGCCGAGGCTGCCGCCGCCGGCGTCGCTCAACGCCTTGAAGCGTTCCAGATAGTGCGCCGGATGCACGCGCAGCAGGTCCTCGTCGCTCGCCGGCGGTGCGCTGCGCAGTTGCAGGCGGGCGGTCAGGCCGGACACGTCGAGCAGGCTTTTCAGCCGGCGCTTGGTTTCCGGTGATTCGGCGTGTCCGGCGGCGGCAGGCGGTTGCACCCAGCCGCCGACCGGCAGGGTCAGCGCGTGCGGGCCGGCGGCGTGCCAGAGGCAGAGTTCGTCGAAGAAGAAAGCGGTACGTCGGGTCATGGCGGGTATCCGTGGTTCGGGAAAGGGTTTCAGCGTGGCCGGCAGGCCAGGGCCAGCAGCAGCGAGAGGGCGGCTAGGCCGGCGGCGATCGGCAGCAGCGGGAGGAAACCGCCGCTGCCTTCGATGAGTCGTCCTGCCAGCGCCGGGCCGATGGCCAGCCCGCCGCCGATGACCAGGTTGGAGGCGTTCATCAGGCGGCCGGAGCGGTCCAGGTCGGCGAGGCAGGCGAGGATGAACGGCAGGGCGAAGGTCCAGGTGAACTTGAACAGCAGCGCGGCCAGGGCGAAGCGCGCCAGCGGCGGCTGGCCGATCAGCAGGAGGATCGCCGCGGCCATCGCCATGTAGCCGCCGAGCAGCATCAGGTCGCGCGGCAGGCGGTTGCCGATGAAGGAGGCGCAGGCCGCCCCGGCGATGCCCATCAGGGTGGCGACGGCGAGTACCTCGCCGCTGGCGCCGGCACCGATCCCCGCGCCTTCGGCGATGGCGCCGATGAAGGTCCAGACGCCGCTGAGGCTGATATAGAAGGTGAGCACGGCGAGGATACCCAGCCCGACCCGCAGTCGCGAGTGAACCGCGCCGGTACTGGCGCGGGCTTCCGCTGGCGGGCTGCCACTGGGGAAGGCCCGCGACAACGGCAGGGCGAGGCCCATCAGGCCGGCCAGCAACAGGTAGCAGGCGGCCAGGCCGAAGCGTTCGAACAGCGCCGGCAGCAGTGCCAGGCCGACGGCGCCGACCACCAGTTGGCCCATCACCCAGAGCCCGTAGACCCGGCTCGGGGTGGCGGTGCTGGCGGCGCTGGACAGGCAGAGGATCATCAGCGAGCCGCCGGCGAGGGCGCTGCAGAAACGCAGGGCGAGCAGCAGCGGGTAGCTGCCGGCCAGCGCCGAGGCCAGGTTGGCGGCGATGAACAGCAGGCCGGCGAGCAGCGCCGCGTGGCGCCAATCGACGCGTTTCAGCCAATGGAAGGCCGGCAGCGTCGCCAGGCTCATGGCGCCCAGCTCCACCGAAAACAGGTCGCCGACCCGCGCCGGGCTCAGTTGCCACTGGGTCGCCAGTTGCGCGGCGACGGCGGGGGCGGTCATCAGGATGGTCGGGGTGATCGCGGCGAACACCACGATGGCCGCGAGCAGCGCGAGGTTGCCGGACGCCGGAGAGGCGCTGGCGAGAGTCTTGTCGGAAGCGCTCATGGTTGCGCCTCCTCAGAACACATGGACCAGGCGCAACAGGGCCTGGCTGCCATGGAAAGCATTGTCGGTGGCGACGTTGCGCGAGAGACCGAACATCAGGCTGTTGCGCCGGTCCAGCCAGTGGCCTAGCTCGAAGCCGAGTTGGGTGTAGCGCTGGTGGGTGTCGTCGAGGGTATGGCCCTGCAGCTTCAGTTCGCCGCCATCGGCGTGCACCAGCTTGAGGGCGCCGTAGGTGCTCTGGCTGAAGTCGTAGGAGGCGAAGGCTTGCAGGCGATAGAGCGGTTTCTGTTCCAGGTCGCTGCCGAAGTAGTCGTCGTTCTTCGCGTAGAACTGCGCTTCCAGGTTGGCTTCCAGCACCCAGTCGCGGCCGATGCCCTGGGTGTAGTTGTAGACGAAGGTGGCGCCCCAGCGGTTGGCGCCGGGCGAGACATCGGGGTTCTTCGCGTGGTACTCGCCCAGCGGCAGGGTGATCAGGGTCAGCAGGCCGCTGTAGCGGCGCCGTTCCGGGTCGTTGATGAAGAACAGGGTGCCGCCGACCTGGGGATCGCCGAAACCGGTCTCGCCGGTATGCCCGGCGCTGCCGGGCAGGCGCGCATCGATGTCGACGAAGGGAATGATGAACTGCGGCGTGCAGAGAGTGCCGCAGATGTCGCTGAAGAACACCTGGCGGTAGGCCATCGCGTTGGTCTTCAGTTCGGCCTTGCCGTTGCGATCGGCCGGTCCGTGGAACTCATGGGCGCGGGTCGCCGGCAGGTAGAGCACGCCGAGCGTGGTGCCTGCTGGGGCGCCGAAGAAGTCGCGGGCGTTGAGGTCGGCGGCGCCGGCTTCGGCGCCCAGCAGGAGCTGGATGCCGAGCAGCGCGAGGGCGCTGGCGGTCGGTGCGGCCATCGAGGCGGTGCGGTGGGTCATGTGTCGGTCTCCCCGGTCGTTGTGTGCCCGGCGTTCGTCGCGCCGGTGGTGGTTGCGCCTTTTCGCAGGCGAAAGGGCGCCCATGCCGCCCTTGGCGGGGCGGTCGAAGCGGTGATGGCAGGGGTGGAGGGCTGTCAGCCAGGCGGGAACTGGTGCAGCAGGTGGGCGATGCTCGCCTTGTCGTTGACGCCGAGCTTGGAATAGATGGTGCGTATGTGATGGCGCACGGTGTTCGGCGCCAGGCCGAGGTCGCGGGCGATCTGCTTGTAGGTCTTGCCTTCGCTGAACAGCAGGGCGACGTCGCCTTCGCGATTGCTCAACTGTTCGATCGCGCTCGGTTGCCGCGCGGTGAGCAGGTAGAGGTCGCCGACCTGCCGCGAGTCGATCACCAGGCGCGTATCGCGATAGCCCTGCGGGCTGGTTTCCTCCGGCAGCTGCGGGCCGGTCCAGCCCGGCCAGGCGCCGAGCAGCAGGTCGACGAAGCCGCGTTCGGCGCAATGCAGCACGCCGTAGCGATCGCATACCGCCATGGCCAGAGCCTGGCGTTCGAGGGATTCGCGCAGGGCCACCAGGGTACGGATCTGGTTGGCCGAGACGGCCGCGGCCAGGTGCGCCGAGAGTTGCCCCAGGAGCAGCTTCTCCTGGTCCGCGAAGGGCGGGCCGCCAGGCGTGCGATAGAGGGCGACATGGTCGCTGAGGCGGGTGATCGGATCGACGTGGATCACGCAGAGCAGCTCACCGATGTCGTGACGCGCGCCAAGCCAGCGCAGCCCGGCGGTGGCCTGCATGTCGACGGCCACGGCGGTGCCCGGGCGGGCGTGTACCAGGCCGACGGTGATGTCGTCGTGGCTGATCGATTTCCAGTCCTCGACATAGTGCTCTTCGAGGTTGAACAGGTGTGCGCTGTGCTCCACCGGCACGCCGTCGATCAGCGCCGCGCGGCCCCACCAGGCACGCTGGAACGGCACCAGTTGCTGCAGACGTTCCAGCGCGGTGCGATGGAAACGCTCCAGGGTCTTGTCGCGCGCCAGCCGGTTGATATCCAGCACGGCGGCGCCGAACGCCGCGAGCAAGGCTGCGGATGACGAATGCGGGTCAGTGCTCCCTTTCATTCTCTCCCCCGTCCCACTTTTATAGTTCTTGGAATCGGCGTCCGCCGCCTGGGCGGTCGCTGGGTGACGTACGCAGTATCCGGCCATCCGCCGCCGCGCTGCCATCCTGCAAATGCGGGATAGAACAGGCGGAACGGGGCCTGGCGGGCGCCTTGCAAGATATTTGCCCATTCGCCGTTTTCGGCGATCAACTGCGTTGAGCGGAAGCGCGTGGCTGGGTATAATGTCGCGCTTCCATTTTTCCCGTCTGGGAGCGCCCGCCATGCTGCGAATCAGTCAAGAAGCCCTGACTTTCGACGACGTCCTTCTGATCCCCGGTTATTCCGAAGTCCTGCCCAAGGACGTGAGTTTGAAAACTCGCCTGACCCGCGGCATCGAACTGAACATCCCGCTGGTATCCGCCGCGATGGATACCGTGACCGAAGCCCGCCTGGCCATCGCCATGGCCCAGGAAGGCGGCATCGGCATCATCCACAAGAACATGGGCATCGAGCAGCAGGCCGCGGAAGTCCGCAAGGTCAAGAAGCACGAAACGGCCATCGTCCGCGACCCGGTCACCGTGACCCCCTCGACCAAGATCATCGAACTGCTGCAGATGGCCCGCGAGTACGGCTTCTCCGGTTTCCCGGTGGTGGAGCAGGGCGAGCTGGTCGGTATCGTCACCGGTCGCGACCTGCGGGTGAAGCCGAACGCCGGCGATACCGTCGCCGCGATCATGACCCCGAAGGACAAGCTGGTCACCGCCCGCGAAGGCACCCCGCTGGAAGAGATGAAGGCCAAGCTCTACGAGAACCGCATCGAGAAGATGCTGGTGGTCGACGAGAACTTCTACCTGCGTGGCCTGGTGACCTTCCGTGACATCGAGAAGGCCAAGACCTACCCGCTGGCGTCCAAGGACGAGCAGGGCCGCCTGCGCGTCGGCGCCGCCGTCGGCACCGGCGCCGATACCGGCGAGCGCGTTGCCGCGCTGGTCGCCGCCGGGGTCGACGTGGTGGTGGTGGACACCGCCCACGGCCACTCCAAGGGCGTGATCGAGCGTGTGCGCTGGGTCAAGCAGACCTTCCCGGACGTCCAGGTGATCGGCGGCAACATCGCCACCGCCGAGGCCGCCAAGGCCCTCGCCGAGGCTGGCGCCGACGCGGTCAAGGTCGGCATCGGCCCGGGCTCGATCTGCACCACCCGCATCGTCGCCGGTGTCGGCGTGCCGCAGATCTCCGCCATCGCCAACGTCGCCGCCGCCCTCGAAGGCACCGGCGTACCGCTGATCGCCGACGGCGGCATCCGCTTCTCCGGCGACCTGGCCAAGGCCATGGTCGCCGGCGCCTACTGTGTGATGATGGGCTCGATGTTCGCCGGTACCGAGGAAGCGCCGGGCGAGATCGAGCTGTTCCAGGGCCGTTCCTACAAGTCCTACCGCGGCATGGGTTCGCTGGGCGCCATGTCCGGCTCCCAGGGCTCGTCCGACCGCTACTTCCAGGACGCCTCCGCCGGCGCCGAGAAGCTGGTGCCGGAAGGCATCGAGGGTCGCGTGCCGTACAAGGGTGCCCTGTCCGCCATCGTCCACCAGCTGATGGGCGGCCTGCGCGCCGCCATGGGCTACACCGGCAGCGCCGACATCCAGCAGATGCGCACGCAGCCGCAGTTCGTCCGGATCACCGGCGCGGGCATGGCCGAGTCCCATGTCCACGACGTCCAGATCACCAAGGAAGCCCCCAACTACCGGGTTGGTTGAGGCTGATTGAAATGAGTGCTGCACGGGGCTGTTCTATTCAGCCCCGTGTCGTTTTCGAATTCCGTAGCGAGAGATGGCCATGTCCCAAGACATTCACGCCCACCGTATCCTGATCCTCGATTTCGGCTCCCAGTACACCCAACTGATCGCCCGCCGCGTGCGCGAGATCGGCGTGTATTGCGAAATCCATCCCTTCGACATGAGCAACGAGGCGATCATCGCCTTCGCGCCGCGCGGCATCATCCTCGCCGGTGGCCCCGAGTCGGTACACGAAGCCGACAGCCCGCGCGCGCCGCAGGCGGTGTTCGACCTGAAGGTGCCGCTGTTCGGCATCTGCTACGGCATGCAGACCATGGCCGAGCAGATGGGCGGCAAGGTGCAGGGCTCCGACCTGCGCGAGTTCGGCTACGCCCGCGTCGACGTGGTCGGCAAGGCGCGCCTGCTGGACGGCATCGAGGACCACGTGGACGACGACGGCGTGCTCGGCCTCGACGTGTGGATGAGCCACGGCGACAAGGTCACCGAGATGCCGGCCGGCTTCCACATCCTGGCCAGCACCCCGAGCTGCCCGATCGCCGCCATGGCCGACGATGCCCGCGCCTACTACGGCGTGCAATTCCACCCGGAAGTCACCCACACCAAGCAGGGCCTGCGCATTCTCTCGCGCTTCGTCCTCGACATCTGCGGTTGCGCCGCGCTGTGGACCCCCTCGAACATCGTCGACGACGCCATCGCCACCGTGCGCGCCCAGGTCGGTTCCTCCAAGGTCCTGCTAGGCCTCTCCGGCGGCGTGGACTCCTCGGTGGTCGCCGCGCTGCTGCACAAGGCCATCGGCGACCAACTGACCTGCGTGTTCGTCGACAACGGCCTGCTGCGCCTGCACGAAGGCGACCAGGTGATGGCCATGTTCGCCGAGAACATGGGCGTGAAGGTGATCCGCGCCAACGCCGAGGACAAGTTCCTCGGCCGCCTGGCCGGCGTCGCCGACCCGGAAGAGAAGCGCAAGATCATCGGCCGCACCTTCATCGAAGTCTTCGACGAAGAAGCCACCAAGCTGCAGGACGTGAAGTTCCTCGCCCAGGGCACCATCTACCCCGACGTGATCGAGTCGGCCGGCGCCAAGACCGGCAAGGCCCACGTGATCAAGTCGCACCACAACGTCGGCGGCCTGCCGGAGGACATGCAGTTCGAACTGGTCGAGCCGCTGCGCGAACTGTTCAAGGACGAAGTGCGCAAGATCGGCCTGGAGCTGGGCCTGCCCTACGACATGGTCTACCGCCACCCGTTCCCCGGCCCGGGCCTGGGCGTGCGCATCCTCGGCGAGGTGAAGAAGGAGTACGCCGACCTGCTGCGCCAGGCCGACCACATCTTCATCGAGGAACTGCGCGCCTTCGACTGGTACCACAAGACCAGCCAGGCGTTCGTGGTGTTCCAGCCAGTGAAATCGGTCGGCGTGGTCGGCGACGGCCGTCGCTACGCCTGGGTCGTCGCCCTGCGCGCGGTGGAGACCATCGACTTCATGACCGCGCGCTGGGCGCACCTGCCCTACGAACTGCTGGAGAAGGTCTCGAACCGCATCATCAACGAGATCGCCGGTATCTCCCGGGTCACCTACGACGTGTCGAGCAAGCCGCCGGCGACTATCGAGTGGGAGTGAAGCCACTTCTTCCCTGGTGATTCATCCGAAAGACAACGGCCGTAAGGCCGTTGTCTTTTATGGCTCCGCCAAATGATGTCTGTATAGCGTTGGCTGGTGGTCCGGCAACTGTTTAACGGCCGTTTTACGGTTGAACCGGCCCGTCGATCATGAGATATACTGCTTCGCTTTAATGATGCTTTGCTAATTGTCATGGCAGCTTTTCAGTGAAAAGTGTCGGTTTCTCGGGGCTGTCGAAATTTCGCAGCATTTTTGGGGTTTCATTGTTTCAGAGGCGAGTTTCGGGATGAAAATAAAGGCCGCGTTGATTGTTGATGATCTTTCATTGAGTGAGTGGCAAAAGCGGGCGATTGAAGACTCTTCTGAGTATCTTGATATTCAATTGGTTCTCAGTTGTCGTAATAGCGCGACCAAGAAAAGTGTCATCAAGCATTGCGGGTATTATTTTCTCAATATTCTTTCCCTGAAGAATGATATGACTCGTCGAGTGCAGTTAGACTCTCGTGGCTCAGAAGTCATTCATTTCGATTCTGATTACGAAGGGGCCTGGCAGCGCATCCCGGAAGATGTCTGCGCCCGAATTCTGGATAAGGGAATAAAGCTGGTCATCAAGTTTGGCATGTCTCTGCTCCGCATCGATGGAGGATTGCAGAGGCTGGACATTCTTTCCTACCACCATGGCGATCCAGAGTACTACAGGGGGCGGCCCGCGGGCTTTTATGAGATCTATGAAAATGCAGACAGCGTCGGGATCATAGTCCAGAAGCTCTCCAACAAACTGGACGCCGGCGAGGTCTTGGTGCGCGGGTACTCCAAGGTTCATCACCACTCCTACAAGAAAACCTCAAGAAACTTTTATCTGAATTCGGTCGTGCTGCTTCGCAAGGCGCTTGTCAATTACTCTCGGGGAGAGCAGGTGGTATTAGAAAAGCTGGGCAAAAACTACCGTCTGCCCAGCAATTTCACCGTCTTCAAGTTTTTCTGCAAGACTATCTTCCGGGGGCTTGCCCGGCTATCGTACGGGGCGTTTTTCGAAAAAAAATGGAATGTCGTTGCGCTTCCTTACAACGATATTCCTTCGTTGCAAGAATTGTCCGTCTCAGCAGGAAAGATTCCGAAGGTGGAGAAGGGGTATACTTTCTACGCCGATCCTTTCTTTAGTGCGGACGGTAAGCTGATACGTCTCGAAGCCTTGAATGCTAGCAACGGTCTGGGTGAAATCATTGAATTGAAGGCCCAGAGTCTTGACTTTTCACGTGTGATCTTGAAGGGGAATCATTTTTCCTATCCCTATTCGTTCGAGGCGTCTGGTGTCGAATATCTGATACCGGAAGTCGCCTCTCATTCCGCTCGCTGTCTTCTGCCTCCTCCTTTCGCTCTGGAGAGCAAGAAGCTATTCCAGGGAATGGAGGGTGAGCGGATTCTGGATGGCACGCTTTTCGAACACGGGGGCAGGTACTACCTGTTCTGCGGCCAGGCGGTATCAGGTTCGGACAACCTTTATCTTTATGTCGGCGAGAGCCTGGAAGGACCCTACACTTCCCATCCCTGTAACCCTGTGGTGATGAATCCCGGCTCCGCACGAATGGGCGGGCGTATCTTCAAGGAGGGAGGAAAGCTTTACCGGTTCGGTCAGAACAACTCCTATGGTTATGGAAGCAGTCTGGCCGTAAACGAAATCGAGGTGCTCGATCCAGAGCATTATTCGGAGAAGCGTGTAGCAAACCTGGCGTTCCAGGACGCACGCGGTCCGCATACCATCGACATTCATGGGCAAACCATGATCCTCGATTTCTACCAGGACAGATTTTCGCTTCTGGCGGGGTATCGCCGTTTGGTGGCCAGGCTGCTCAGCAAGGGCTGAGCCATTTCCGCGTCGCCAGCAAGTTACCCACGAACTGGGCGGAGCGACTACTGGTCGTAGAGACGCACATGGGGCAGGGTGGCCGACAGGTCGCCGTCTTCTATGTATGCGTTTTGGCAGGCCGGCGAATTTTTGATGTTAGCCATCGATTTTCTTCGCTCGGCGGCGGAAGCTTCTGTGGTTTTACCTCTTCCCGAGCAAGCGAGGGAGCGGCTTCAACAAGCAAGTACAAGTCAGGCTCATGTCGAACGGTTATCCACCAAAGTATCGCTCTGGATTGATGGCTTGCGCGCAGTGGCGGTGCTTTCCGTCATTGTGTTCCATGCCTTCCCGGAAGTGTTCGGTGGAGTGACCTGCCCCCAGTTTTAGTACAGTTGCCTAGTTAGTAGGCCCTAGGGTTGATATCAATTTTTCCTGCTTCAGCTGCTGTTGGCGAGTTCGCCAACGTACAGCAAATTCTGCGCCGTCCCGTGCTTTTCTTGCAGCGGTGATGAAACAGCTGCTTACGGGATCGGACGATCTCGATAGGAAACTGGATTCCGCTGCATTCGGAATCCAGTTTTCCACTTCGATAATGACCCTCGTCCCAAGAGCCAGCGCTATCCGCCTGGCCGCTTCCGCATGCGAGGAGAGTTCTCATGGCTATCAGGCAAACCCCCATCAATTCGGGATTCGGAGCGAAAACGCAGGCCAGCGAGGTGATGGCGGGGCGAGACCTCTCCGGAAAGACCGCCATCGTGACCGGCGGCTACTCCGGTCTTGGCCTGGAAACCACGAAGGCGCTGGCCGACGCGGGCGCGCGGGTCATTGTTACGGCGCGTAGACCGGATGTGGCAAGGGAGGCGCTGCTCGGGCTCGACGAAGTCGAGGTGCAGGCGCTCGACCTGGTCGAGTTGACCAGCGTGCGTCGGTTCGCCGAGGCCTTCTCCGCCTCGCGCCGTCGTGCCGATATCGTCATCAACAACGCCGGTGTGATGGCCTGTCCTGAGACCCGCGTAGGCCCGGGCTGGGAGGCGCAGTTCGCGACCAATCACCTTGGCCACTACGCCCTGGTGAACCTCTTGTGGCCGTCGCTCGCGGACGACGCGCGAGTGGTCGCCGTGTCCTCCGCCGGGCACCACTACTCGGCGATCCGCTGGGACGACGTGCAGTTCGAACGGGGCTACGACAAGTGGCTGGCTTATGCGCAGTCGAAGACTGCCAACGCCCTGTTCGCCATCCAGTTGGATGCGCTGGGTCGCGAGAGGGGTGTGCGTGCCTTCGCATTGCATCCGGGCAGCATCGCCACACCGTTGCAACGCCATGTTCCACGGGCGGAGATGATCGCCCTGGGCTGGATGGACGAAGCCGGCAACCCGGCCAGCCCCGACACGCTCAAGACCCCGCAGCAGGGGGCTGCCACCCAGCTATGGGCTGCGACCTCTCCGCTGTTGGCGGGGATGGGCGGGCTCTACTGCGAGGATTGCGACATCGCAGGCGTCGCGCCGGACGACTCGCGCACCCTGGCCGGCGTACGCGAGCATGCGATCGATCCGGAGCAGGCCCGCCGCCTCTGGAGGCTTTCGGCGACGCTCACCGGGATCGACGCATTCGCGTCCTAGTCGAGCACACGGAAGACGCCGCGGATACCGCGCTTTCGCTGTCCATCAAACAAGCACCGGGATCGATCGAATGACCTCCAGCAGCGTAGGGAAAGGTATTGCCATCTCCGGCATGTTCTTCATGCTCGGATTGTGTTTCGGGAGCCTCAGCTCCCGGATGGCCACGATAAAAGACGGACTCCAGCTTTCCGACGGGGTGTTCGGCAGTGCGCTTTTCGCCATGTCGGCCGGGGTGGTGCTTTCGTTGCCGGTATCCGGCTGGATGATCGCGAAGCTCGGCAGCAGAAACGTTGGAGTAACGGCGATTCTCACGAACGCCGTTCTGCTGTCCTTGGTTCCCTTGGCTTCTAGCGTCTACCAGCTTGCTGCCCTGTTGTTCGTATCGGGGTTCTCCTATAGCGCGGTCAATGTGTCGAACAATACCCAGGCAAGCCTGTCGGAGGCGCTCAGCGGAAAGACCGAGTTGCCGTTCTTCCACGGTATATGGGGGTTGGCGGGATTCGTCGGCGCCGGGTTCGGGGCGTTGATGATCGGGCAGGACTTTGCCTTGTCCACGCATTTCGGCGTGATATCGGTGATCGCCTTCCTGGCCGCCCTGGTCTGCTGGCGCTTTCTCCACGACCAGCCTGGCGCGGAGCGGGTCGGGCGGGCCTTCGCGATGCCGGACAGGAGGCTTTTCAACTACGGGCTGATCGTTTTTTTCTCGATGGCCTGCGAAGGCATCATGTACGACTGGAGCGTCGTCTATTTCCAGGACGTGGTATCGGCCGAGCGGCAACTGGTCGGAGTCGGCTTCATGGTGTTCATGGGCGCCATGACTGTCGGCCGGCTTCTGCTGAACCGAGTCGCCGACCGTTTCGGTACGCGCAGCACCTTGCAGTGGAGCGGGGGGCTCGCCTTGATCGGCATGGTCACGACGATCGCCTATCCGAGCCTGCTGGCGTCGATCATTGGCTTCTGCCTTGTCGGTCTCGGCATCTGTACCGTCATTCCGCTGGTGGCGGGGGCCGCCGCCCGCTCCTCGAGCATGGCGCCGAGTTCGGCTATCGCAGCCGTTCTGACGATCGGATTCCTGGGCACGTTGATCGGCCCGCCGCTGATCGGCTTTCTCTCCGAAGCGTTCGGCCTGCGTTATGCCTTCGGCGCGTGCGTGGTCCTGGCCATCGGGATCATCCTTCGGGCGGGAAAGATACCGTGGCAAGCTCCGTCGGTCGTTTGACCATGCGCTCGACCGCTCGGGGAACCTGCCGCATGGGCGGTTCGCCGAGCGCTATGCCCTGCTGGCCTGCCGGCTGCGATAGTCTCTGGGCGAGCATTTCATGATGCGTTTGAAGGCGTTGCTGAAGGCGCTGTCCGAGCCGTAGCCCAGGGTTTGCGCGATCGAGGAAATCGTCGCTTTGCTGTCGCGCAGGGCGCGAGCGGCCAATTGCATACGCCAGTGCGATACATATTCCAGCGGCGCCAGTCCCGCGGTTTGCTTGAAACGCAGGGCCAGCGTGGAGCGCGAGGTACCCGCTACGTCGGCCAGGCGCTCGACCGTCCAGACTTTGGCCGGCTCGGCGTGGATCGCCCGGATCGCCGCGCCTATGCGCGGATCGGACAACGCCAGCAGCCAACTGGGCGTGTCGCTGCCCTCGCCGGCGAGATAGAGCCGCAGCACCTGCGCCAGCATGATGTGACCCAGGTGGCGAGCGATCAGCGCGCTACCGGGTGACGGGCAGGAAAACTCATGGGCCAGTCGGTGCAGGGCCCAGCTCAGTACGGATGCCTGGTCCGAATCGCTTTTCACGACGGTCACCGGAGGCAGCCCGTCGAACAGCAGGTTGGCTTCTTCGCCAAAGGCGAAGCGACCGCCGATCAGGAAACAATCCTCGCTTTCCCCATAGTGCGCGACGCCGTCAGGGGCATCTCGGTAGAGCAGCGTGGCGTCGGCGGCGGGAAGGGATAGATCGCTGCCGACCAGCAGCGGACTGCGGCAGGACACCAGAAAGCAGTCGCCCGCTTCCAGTCGGATCGGCTCTTCCATGCCGTCGGTGGCCAGCAGGCAAGCGCCACGGACTACCACGTTGAACTTCACACCTTCCGGTGCCGGAAAGCGGAGTGCCCAATCGCCGCCGGTCTTCAGGGCGCCGAAGGAGGAGTCCTGGCTGTTGACCAGGGAAAGGACTTCGGAGAGAGGATCCATTGATGCTGGACGATCGCGATAGAAGATAGGAGTTTTTTGCATTCTAAGTCCGGAGATGTTCTCTCACAATGAGATTGCATCAGGTTGCCATCGACTCGGAGAACAGCATGCACGACAGACAGTTTCACATGCCTCCCGCTTTCGGCGGTGAGGCCAGCGACAGTGTCGCTCTCGCGGCGGGAGAGAAGCGATGATCAACCGTCAGATCGTTCTGAGTGAGCTTCCCCGGACTGCGCTCGCTGTCCGGCATTTTCAGGGGCGCGAGGTGCGTTGTCCGGTTCCGGCCGACGGTGAGCTGTTGCTTCGTGTCCTGTACATACCGCTGGACGCCGCCAGCCGGGCCTGGATGCACGGCGCGACCTATCGCCCCGGCCTCGTGGCCGGGGAGGTGATGGCGGGGTTGGGGCTGGCCGAGGTGGTGGAATCGCGCTCGGCGTCGTTCCAGCCCGGCGACCTGGTCTGTGCCGAGACCGGCTGGCAGACTTTCGCGGTCGTGCCGGCGGCCGGGCTCATCAGGCTGCCGCGCCTGGAGCCCCTCACGCATCTGCTCAGCGTCTACGGCGTAGCAGGCCTGACGGCCTATTTCGGCCTTCTCGAATGCGCCAGGCCGGTGCAGGGCGAAACGCTGGTAGTGTCTGCCGCCGCCGGTGCCGTCGGCTCTATCGTCGGGCAGATCGCCAGGATCAGGGGCTGCCGTACCGTCGGCATTGCGGGAGGCGCCAGCAAATGCGCCTGGCTGGTTCGTGAACTGGGTTTCGACGCGGCACTCGACTACAAGACGGGGACGCTGGCCGATGACTTGCGGCGGACCTGTCCGGACGGGATCGACGCGTATTTCGACAACACTGGCGGTGCAATCCTCGATGCCTGCCTGGCGAACATGGCGGAGCATGGACGGGTCGCCTGTTGCGGCGCGATTTCGCAATACGACCTGGACCGACCCGCCGCCGGTCCTGCCGGGATCCCCGGGCTACTCATCATCAAGCGCCTGACGTTGCGCGGATTCCTTCTTGGCGACTTTCTCGAGAGCAGAGAGCGGGCGCTCTCCGATCTCAAGGCATGGGTCGACTCCGGGCAGATCAAGGTATACGAGGATGTGCTCTACGGGCTGGAAAGCCTGCCGGCGGCTCTGGTCGGCCTGTTGAATGGCGAGAACTTCGGCAAGCGCATCGTGAAGGTAGCCTGAGCGCAGTCCGCGACCAGCGATCCGCCGCTGGCGCTGGGGAGCTCTTTTGCTTGCTGCAGGTCAGCGGGAGTGTATTTGTTCCGAGCGAGAACTCGCCTTGCGGGCGTGGAAATGAGAAAATCTATCATTTCCCAGCCGCAGTACCCGCGAAGGTGAAGGCTCCATGACATTTACCCGTAGACAAGTGCTCGGCGGCCTCGCCGGGCTGGCGGTGGTCGGCCTCGGCGCCGGCGGCGCGCGCCTCTGGCTGGCGCGTCCGCAGGTGGCGCAGGAGTACGACTACGAACTGATCGCCGCGCCGCTGGACCTGGAGATCGTCCCGGGCTTCAGCAGTCCGGCGCTGGCCTATGGCGGCCAGTGCCCCGGCGTGGAGTTGCGGGCGAAGCAGGGCGAGTGGCTGCGGGTGCGCTTCACCAACAGGCTGGACGAACCGACCACCATCCACTGGCACGGCATCCGCCTGCCGATCGAGATGGACGGCGTACCGTACATTTCCCAGCCGCCGGTGCAGCCGGGCGAGAGCTTCATCTACCAGTTCAAGACCCAGGACGCCGGCAGCTACTGGTACCACCCGCACCTGATGAGCAGCGAGCAGCTCGGCCGCGGACTGGTCGGCCCGCTGATCATCGAGGAGCGCGAACCCACCGGGTTCCGCCACGAGAAGGTTCTCTGCCTGAAGACCTGGCACGTGGACGAGCAGGGCGCCTTCACCCCCTTCAGCGTGCCGCGCCAGGCCGCGCGAGAAGGCACCCGCGGGCGCTATTCGACGATCAACGGCAAGCATGTGCCGACCATCGACCTGCCGGCCGGGCAGATCGTCCGGGTGCGCCTGCTGAACGTCGACAACACCGTCACCTACCGTCTCAACCTGCCCAACGGCGAGGCGAGGATCTATGCCATCGATGGCCATCCGGTGGAACCGCGCGGATTCGAGGGGCAGTACTGGATCGGCCCCGGGATGCGCCTGGAGCTGGCGCTGAAGGTGCCGGAAGCGGGCACCGAGCTGTCCCTGCGCGACGGGCCGGTACGCCTGGCGACGATCCGCAGCGTGGCCAGCGCCGAGGCACCTGCCGGCGACTGGCCGAAGCCGTTGCCGGCGAATCCGGTGAGCGAACCGGACCTGGCCAATGCCGAGAAGATCGGTTTCCGTTTCGAGTGGGTCGGGGCGATGTCCGATACCAGCGGCAAGAATCCCTATCCGTCGTTCTGGCAGATCAACGGCAAGGCCTGGGAAGGCGGCGAGGAGCACAAGCACAACGCGCCGCCGCTGGCCAAGCTCAAGGAAGGCCAGAGCTACATCTTCGAGCTGCGCAACATGGCGCAGTACCAGCACCCGATCCACCTGCATGGGATGGCCTTCAAGGTGCTGGATTCGGATCGCCGGGACATCATCCCGTACTTCACCGACACCTACCTGCTGGGCAAGAACGAGACTGCCCGCGTCGCGCTGGTGGCGGACAATCCGGGCCTGTGGATGTTCCACTGCCACGTCATCGACCATATGGAGACCGGCCTGATGGGGACCATCGCGGTCGGCGAGGCCTGGTGCGGGGGACTAAGCTGATCAGCAACGGCAAGGGCTACCCGACGGTAAAAGGCGTGCGTCCGATCATCGATCGCAGCCGGGACCCGCATTTCATGCGCGAGGCCCTGGCAGAGGCGGAAAAGGCCGCGGCCCTCGGCGAAGTGCCGGTGGGCGCGGTTCTGGTGCGCGAGGGCGAGATCATCGGGCGGGGCTTCAACCGGCCGATCAGCAGCCACGATCCCAGTGCCCACGCCGAAATGCTGGCGATCCGCATGGCAGCGGCGGAGACGGGCAACTACCGGCTGCCAGGCAGCACCCTGTATGTGACCCTGGAACCCTGCAGCATGTGTTCCGGACTGCTGGTGCACGCACGCATCCAGCGCCTGGTGTACGGCACGGTCGAGCCCAAGTCGGGCGCAGTGGAAAGCCGTGGGCGATTCTTCGAGCAGGAGCATCTCAACCATAGGGTCATGGTCGAGGGCGGCGTGCTGGCGGAAGAATGCAGCCAGGCGCTCTCGGCGTTCTTCCGCGCGCGGCGCGAAGCGGCGAAGAAGCCTCGCGAAGACTGACGGATGTTTCTCTTTTCGAACGCTCCGGCTGAAACGTTAAAGCACGCCCTGGCGCCTTCCTCTCCTTCAAAAGCCATCTGCATCAATTATTTATCCGGATATTTCGGACGATCGGCATAGGCGTAAAGTCGTAGTCGCCGCGCGCTTCCTTCGTCGAATTGTGTGATATTTTGCACGGCCGCTTGAGCAAGCGGCCCGCAGGCAATGGCTTCAGGTGAGAGCGAGCCCGCCTGCGGATACCCCCGCCGGACCGCGCAGCCGAAAAGCGCGGCCGGTCCGGAGGCGTCCGCGATTCCCGGCCCTGCATTGTCCTCGAAGAAGGCCATCGGTACGGCGGTCCTGGCCGCCTCCCGCACAATGCCAATTCGAAATGCAGGGAGTTGTTGTCATGAGTGATACCCGGGTCCAGCAGTATCAGGATCACGCCGGGGCGGAAGCCGTCGATTCCTCGGGACTGGAGGTCAAGCGCCTGACGTTCCTCGAGGCGGTGGCGATGATCGTCGGAACCAACATCGGCGCAGGCGTGCTGTCCATGGCCTACGCCAGCCGCAAGGCCGGCTTCATGCCATTGCTGCTCTGGCTGGCGGTGGCCGGCCTGTTCACCACCATTTCCATGCTCTACGTCTCGGAAACCGCCCTGCGCACGCGCACCCACAACCAGTTGAGCGGCCTTGCCCAGCGCTATGTCGGCTCCTTCGGCGCCTGGGCGATTTTCCTGTCCGTGGCGGTCAACAGCATCGGCGCGCTGATCGCCTACATGAGCGGCAGCGGCAAGATCCTCAGCGCCTTCTTCGGTATCAGCCCGGCCCTGGGCAGCGTGCTGTTCTTCATTCCGGCCGCTGGCGTGCTGTACCTGGGGCTGAGCGCCATCGGCAAGGGCGAGAAGTTCATCAGCATCGGCATGGTCAGCATGATCCTGATCCTGGTGGCGGCCACCCTGCTCAACGACAATACCGAGTTCGCTCGCCTGCTCGAAGGCGACTGGATCTACATGGTCCCGGTATTCAACATCGCGGTGTTCTGCTTCTCCGCCCAGTACATCGTCCCGGAGATGGCCCGTGGTTTCAGCCACGCCCCGGAGCGCCTGCCGAAGGCGGTGATCACCGGGATGCTGACCACCTTCGTCCTGCTCAGCATCGTGCCGCTCTCGGTGATCGCCCTGACCGGCCTGGAGAACCAGTCCGAAGTCGCCACCCTGGCCTGGGGCAAGGCGCTCGGCGAATGGGCCTTCTTCACCGCCAACACCTTCGCCCTGTGCGCCATGCTGACGTCCTACTGGGGCCTGGGCGGTAGCTTCCTGACCAACATCTTCGACAAGTTCCACAAGCTCGGTCCGGAGAACCGGCCGAAGACCCGCCTGCTGGTGCTGGCGATCGTCGCGCTGCCGCCGTTCGTCCTGGCCTACAGCGGGCTGGTCGGCTTCGTCAACGCGTTGTACTTCGCCGGGGCCTTCAGCGGGGTGATTCTCTCGATCATGCCGATCCTGATGCTGCGCTCGGCGCGTAGGAACGGCGACTTCGAGCCGGCCTGGAAATGCGGCTGGATCGCCCATCCGGCGATCCAGGCGGTGATCGTGACGATCTACCTGGCCAGCGCCGCCTACGCCATTTGTAGCGCCATGAACCTGCTGCCGGCCGGCTGGTAGGTCATCGCTGCCGGAAGAGGCCGCCATAGGGCGGCCTTTTTCATGGGATTTATTTTATCCGGATAATATTGTCGCTCTATTTATATCCGGGTATTATTCGGGCGTTCCATCCATGGGAGCCTGTCATGGCCAATGATCCATACATCCAATCCTTCACCTGCTTCGACGGCACGCGCCGGCTGCTGACGGCGGCGCTGCCGGAGGTCGCGCTGGCCTTGAAGCAAGCGGTCGCCGGCGGTGCAGCCGGACCGCTGCTGGTATTCGACAATGCCACTGGGCGCTCCGTCGATCTCGATATCCGTGGTTCCAGCGAGGACCTGCTGGCGCGCCTGGTCGTCGCAGGCGAGCGGCAACCGGCGGAGGAGGCCGCGCCGCGCGGGCGCGGGCGGCCGAAGCTGGGCGTGGTGGCGCGCGAGGTGACCTTGTTGCCGCGCCATTGGGAATGGCTCGCCGCGCAGCCCGGGGGCGCCTCGGTGGCGCTGCGCAAGCTGGTCGAGGAGGCGCGCCGCAGCCAGTCCGGGCGTGCGCGGCAGGCGCAGGAGCGCGCCTACCATTTCATGAATGCGATGGCCGGCGACCTGCCGGGCTTCGAGGAGGCGACGCGTGCGCTGTTCGCCGGGGATCGCGAGGGCTTCGCCGAGCGGATCGCCGGCTGGCCGACCGATGTGCGCGAGCACGCCGCCTGGCTGGCAAGCGACGGAGAATCCTGAGGGGAGGGGGCGGCTAGAGTTTCTCGTCGCCGCTGTCTTCTTCCGGGCGCGTCTTGTTCACGCCGGGCAGGTGCAACCCGCTCTCGGCGATCTGGCTGCCTTCCATCTGCGGCTGGGTCACCCAGGTGAGGATGTCGTAGTAGCGCCGCACGTTCTGTACGAAGTGCACGGTCTCGCCGCCGCGCGCATAGCCGTAGCGGGTCTTGGCGTACCACTGCTTCTGCGCCAGGCGCGGCAGCATCTTCTTCACGTCCAGCCACTTGTTCGGGTTGAGGCCTTCCTTCTCGGCCATCTTGCGCGCGTCTTCCAGGTGCGCGCCGCCGATGTTGTAGGCGGCCAGGGCGAACCAGCTGCGGTCCGGTTCCTTGATGCTCTCGGGCAGTTCGCTGCGGATCTGCACGAAATACTTGCTGCCGCCCTGGATGCTCTGCTTCGGGTCGAGCCGGTTGGACACGCCCATCGCCTGGGCGGTCCGGTTGGTCAGCATCATCAGGCCGCGCACGCCGGTCTTGGAGGTGGCGCCGGGCTGCCACAGCGATTCCTGGTAGCCGATGGCGGCGAGCAGGCGCCAGTCGGTATCCAGCTGCTTGCCGCTCTGCTTGAAGTGGCTTTCGTAGCGCGGCAGGCGTTGCTGCAGGTGCTGGGCGAAGGTGTAGGCGCCGACGTAGCCGAGTACGTCGACATGCCCGTAGTAACGGTCCTTCAGGCGTTGCAGCAGGCCTTCCTTCTTGGCCTGGTCGAGGAACGCGTTGACCTCGTTCATCAGGCTGTCGTCGTCGCCCCCCGGCAAGGCCCAGGCCAGCCCGCGGGCTTCGCCGAAGTCGAAGGCGACGCGGACGTTGGGGAAGTACACCTGGTTCATCGCCAGTTCGTTGGAGTCGACCAGGGTCAGGTCGATGTCGCCGACGTCGACCATGCGCAACAGGTCGACCACTTCGACAGCATCGGATTCTTCGTACTTCAGTTCGGGATACTGCTTCTTCAGCTCGGCGAGCTGCTCCGCGTGGCTGCTGCCCTTGAGCACCATGATGCGCTTGCCGACCAGGTCTTCCGGGCGGGTCGGGCGCTGCTGGCCGTTGCGGTAGATGATCTGCGGGGTGACGTCGAGGTAGGTGTGCGAGTAGCGCACGCTGGCGTCGTCTTCGCGTCCCGGGGTCAGGCCGGCCGCGGCGAGCGCCGGGCCGCCCTCGCGGGAAAGCTGGGCATAGAGGTCGTCGAGGTTGTCGGCGGTCTCGATCTTCAGCTCGACGCCGAGGCGCTCGGCGAAGCGCTTGGCCATTTCGTATTCGAAGCCGGTTTCGCCGTTGCGGTCCTGGAAGTAGGTGGCCGGGCTGTTGCGGGTGATCACGCGCAGTACGCCCTCCTTCTGCACGCGCTCCAGGGCGGTAGGGGCTTTCGCCTCGCTACAGCCCGCAAGCAGCAGAAAGATGCCGGTCGCCAACAGCCAGGCGGCGCAACGTAAGCGGTACGCGGTCAGGGCAAACATCGGCGCAGTATACGCAAAGGCGAGACGGCGCCATATCTCGACAGCCGGGACCTTCTCTGCTATCGCCGGGATACCGTTCGTCCGCCGTTTCGCTTGCCCCGTCGCAGAGCGCTGCGGCGCCGTTCTCGAAGTGCTTCGAAGCGGGCCGCCGCGGATCCGATGGAGGGCTATGCGATAGCCATCGGCGCGGGTGCCGCCGGACGGTGCTTTACGGTAGAATGCACGGCCTCTGCGGGCCGGCTCGGCCGGCCCCCACACCTTCCCGTCTCCAGAGGCTGTTCCGACAATGCTGATCCTGCGCGGCGCTCCCGCCCTTTCCGCTTTCCGCCACGGCAAACTGCTCGAGCAACTGACCCAGCACGTACCTGCCGTTACCGGGCTGTACGCTGAGTTCGCGCATTTCGCCGACGTCACCGGCGCGCTCACCGCCGACGAGGAGCAGGTGCTGGCGCGGCTGCTGAAATACGGCCCGAGCGTGCCGGTGCAGGAGCCCAGCGGACGGCTGTTCCTGGTGGTGCCGCGCTTCGGCACCATCTCGCCGTGGTCGAGCAAGGCCTCCGACATCGCCCGCAACTGCGGCCTGGCGAAGATCGACCGGCTGGAGCGCGGCATTGCCTACTATGTGCAGGGCGAACTGTCCGAGAGCGACGCCCAGCAGGTCGCCGCCCGCCTGCATGACCGCATGACCCAACTGGTGCTGGACCGCCTGGAAGGCGCCGCCGAGCTGTTCAGCCATGCGCAGCCCCGCCCGCTCACCGCCGTCGACGTGCTTGGCGGCGGTCGCGCCGCGCTGGAGAAGGCCAACGTCGAGTTGGGCCTGGCCCTGGCCGAGGACGAGATCGACTACCTGCTGAAGAGCTTCGGCGAACTGGGGCGCAACCCGCACGACGTCGAGCTGATGATGTTCGCCCAGGCCAACTCCGAGCATTGCCGGCACAAGATCTTCAATGCCAGTTGGGACATCGACGGGCAGGCCCAGGACAAGAGCCTGTTCGGCATGATCAAGAACACCTACGAGATGAACCGCGAAGGCGTGCTGTCCGCATACAAGGACAACGCCGCGGTCATCGTCGGCCATGTCGCCGGGCGTTTCTTCCCCGATCCGCAGACCCGCGAATACGCCGCCAGCCGCGAGCCGGTGCAGATCCTGATGAAGGTGGAGACCCACAACCACCCGACCGCCATCGCGCCGTTCCCCGGTGCCTCCACCGGTTCCGGCGGCGAGATCCGCGACGAGGGCGCCACCGGCCGCGGCGCCAAGCCGAAGGCCGGCCTGACCGGCTTCACCGTGTCCAACCTGCAGATCCCCGGTTTCGAACAGCCCTGGGAAGTGCCCTACGGCAAGCCCGAGCGCATCGTCACCGCGCTGGACATCATGATCGAGGGCCCGCTGGGCGGCGCCGCGTTCAACAACGAGTTCGGCCGTCCGGCGCTGACCGGCTACTTCCGTACCTTCGAGCAGAAGATCGCTACCCCTCACGGCGAGGAAGTGCGCGGCTACCACAAGCCGATCATGCTCGCCGGCGGCATGGGCAACATTCGCGACGAACACGTGCAGAAGGGCGAGATCAGCGTCGGCGCCAAGCTCATCGTCCTTGGCGGCCCGGCCATGCTGATCGGCCTGGGCGGCGGCGCCGCCTCTTCGATGGCCACCGGCGCCAGCTCCGCCGACCTCGACTTCGCCTCGGTGCAGCGCGACAACCCGGAAATGGAGCGACGTTGCCAGGAAGTGATCGACCGCTGCTGGCAGCTCGGCGAGCGCAACCCGATCAGCTTCATCCATGACGTCGGTGCCGGCGGCCTGTCCAACGCCCTGCCGGAACTGATCAACGACGGCGGCCGCGGCGGTCGCTTCGAGCTGCGCGCGGTGCCCAACGACGAGCCGGGCATGAGCCCGCTGGAAATCTGGTGCAACGAGTCGCAGGAGCGATACGTGCTGTCGGTGGACGCCGCCGACTTCGAGACCTTCAAGGCCATCTGCGAGCGCGAGCGCTGCCCGTTCGCGGTGGTCGGCGAGGCCATCGAGCAGCGCCAACTGACCGTCGCCGACAGCCATTTCGACAACAAACCGGTGGACATGCCGCTGGAAGTCCTGCTCGGCAAGGCGCCGCGCATGCACCGCGCGGTCACCCGCGAGGCCGAGCTGGGCGACGATTTCGACGCCGCCGGGCTGGAGCTGCAGGAAAGCGTCGAGCGCGTCCTGCGCCATCCCGCCGTGGCCAGCAAGAGCTTCCTGATCACCATCGGCGACCGCACCATCACCGGGCTGGTGGCCCGCGACCAGATGGTCGGGCCCTGGCAGGTGCCGGTGGCCGACTGCGCCGTCACCGCCACCAGCTTCGACGTCTACACCGGCGAGGCCATGGCGATGGGCGAACGTACCCCGCTGGCGCTGCTGGACGCCCCGGCTTCCGGGCGCATGGCCATCGGCGAGACGGTCACCAACCTGGCTGCCGCGCGTATCGGCAAGCTGTCCGACATCAAGCTTTCCGCCAACTGGATGGCCGCCGCCGGCCACCCCGGCGAGGACGCGCGCCTGTATGACACGGTCAAGGCCGTGGGCATGGAACTGTGCCCGGAACTGGGCATCACCATCCCGGTGGGCAAGGACTCGATGTCCATGAAGACCCGCTGGCAGGACAATGGCGAGGACAAGAGCGTCACTTCTCCGGTCTCGCTGATCGTCACCGGCTTCGCCCCGGTCGCCGACGTGCGCCAGAGCCTGACCCCGCAACTGCGCCTGGACAAGGGCGAGACCGACCTGATCCTGATCGATCTCGGCCGCGGCAAGAACCGTCTCGGCGGCTCGATCCTGGCCCAGGTCCACGGCAAGCTCGGCCGCGCCGTGCCGGACGTCGACGACGCCGAGGACCTGAAAGCCTTCTTCGCGGTGATCCAGGGACTCAATGCCGACGGCCATATCCTCGCCTACCACGACCGTTCCGACGGCGGCCTGATCACCAGCGTGCTGGAGATGGCCTTCGCCGGTCACTGCGGCGTCGAGCTGAACCTCGATGCCCTGGCCGATAGCCGCGAAGAGCTGGCGGCCGTGTTGTTCAGCGAGGAACTGGGCGCGGTGATCCAGGTTCGCGAGGGCGCCACTCCGGAAGTCCTCGCGCAGTTCAGCGCCGCCGGTCTCGACGACTGCGTGGCGGTGATCGGCCAGCCGGTCAACGGCTACGAGATCAACCTGAACTACAACGGCGAGACCGTCTACAGCGCCCAGCGCCGCATCCTGCAACGCATCTGGAGCGAGACCAGCTACCAGATCCAGCGTCTGCGCGACAACGCCGACTGCGCCGAGCAGGAGTTCGACGCGCTGCTGGACGAAGACAACCCCGGGCTGTCGATCAAGCTCAGCTACGACGTCAACGACGACATCGCCGCGCCCTACATCAAGAAGGGCGTGCGGCCGAAAGTGGCGATCCTCCGCGAGCAGGGCGTCAACGGCCAGGTGGAGATGGCCGCGGCGTTCGACCGCGCCGGCTTCGCCGCGATCGACGTGCACATGAGCGACATCCTCGCCGGGCGGGTCGACCTGGACGCCTTCAAGGGCCTGGTGGCCTGCGGTGGCTTCTCCTACGGCGACGTGCTCGGCGCCGGCGAGGGCTGGGCCAAGTCGATCCTCTTCAACGCCCGCGCCCGCGACGGCTTCCAGGCGTTCTTCGCGCGCAAGGACAGCTTCGCCCTCGGCGTCTGCAACGGCTGCCAGATGATGTCCAACCTGCACGAGCTGATTCCCGGCACCGAGTTCTGGCCGCACTTCGTGCGCAACCGTTCCGAGCAGTTCGAGGCGCGGGTGGCGATGGTCCAGGTGCAGGAGTCGTCGTCGATCTTCCTGCAGGGCATGGCCGGTTCGCGCCTGCCGATCGCCATCGCCCATGGCGAAGGCCATGCGGAGTTCGAGTCGGAGGAAGCGTTGCTCGAGGCCGACCTTTCCGGCTGCGTGTCGCTGCGTTTCGTCGACAACCACGGCAAGGTCACCGAAGCCTACCCGGCCAACCCCAACGGGTCGCCGCGCGGCATCACCGGGCTGAGCAGCCGCGACGGCCGGGTCACCATCATGATGCCGCACCCCGAGCGGGTGTTCCGCGCCGTGCAGAATTCCTGGCGTCCGGACGACTGGCAGGAAGACGGCGGCTGGCTGCGCATGTTCCGCAACGCCCGGGTCTGGGTGGACTGATCCGGCATGGCGGGCGATGCGGACTCCAACTCGTCGCCCGACCTTCTTCCCGAGGTTCGCCGGGTCTCTCCCGGCGACACCTTGCGGCTCTGTACCTGCGGGGCTTCGGCTTCGCTTCCCGATTGTCCCGCCGACTGCCGCAACGGCCTGACGCTCCACGCGACCCGCGAGCGCCTGTTGCTGTTGTGCCGCTGCGGGCGCTCCGCCGACCTGCCGTATTGCGACGGCAGCCATGCGCCTTCCGCCTCCGGGCTGAAGGCCAGGTGGCGGCGTTTCCGCGGCTGAGCGTAAATCTGTGAACGCCCGCACGAAGGTGTTGTGACGAGCGAACAAATGTTGCGCTTATCTGTCGTAAAGGCAGCGTCAAATATTCATCATGTCAAGGCAAAGTGCCATTATTTGGCGTCGGCAGTCGCACAACCACCGACCGCCTCGTGCAGCATTCGATTCGTGCGGAGAAAACGATGTACAAGCTGTGTTTCTATGTGCCTGAGAGCCATCTGGATGTCGTCAAGCAAGCGGTGTTCGCCGCGGGTGGCGGGCGCATCGGGGCGTACGACAGTTGCTGCTGGCAGTCCCTTGGCCAGGGCCAGTTCCGGCCCCTGGACGGTAGCCAACCCTACCTGGGCCAGGTCGGCCAGGTCGAGCACGTGGCGGAGTGGAAAGTGGAGCTGGTGGTGGCCGACGAGCTCATCCACGCCAGCGTCAAGGCGCTGAAGGCGGCGCATCCCTATGAGACCCCGGCCTACGAAGTCTGGCGCCTGACCGACATGGTCTTCTGAGTTTTCCTCGGACAAGCAAGAAGGGCGGCCAATTGCCGCCCTTTTCGTTATCCGCCTCACGGGGAGAGCCCGACCCGGGGCTGTGGCGTGGCGCGAACAACCGCTTCGCGATTATCGAACCCGAACGGGGGAGCTGTGGCGTAGGGCGAGGTCCAGCCCTCCTGCCGTCAGCGCCGCAGTAGCGGTTGCAGGGCCTGGCTCAGGGCCGCGGCGCGGGGGCCCACCAGGATATGGCAGATGCCGCCGGCGAGGGAGCTGACGCCCTGTCCGCCGAGACGACGCAGTTGCTCGGTGGCCAGCTTGCGTTCGTCCGCCACGCTGACCCGCAGGCGGGTCAGTGCGACGTCCCGTACCTCGCGCAGGTTGCCGGCGCCGCCGAGGGCGCCGAGCCAGGCCTGGGCTTCGGCGGCGTCGACGGTGGCCTGCATCGACACCACCTCTTCGGCTGCGTTCGGACTGCCCAGCGGCGGTACGGCTTCGCCCGGTTGCGTATCGAAGGGCAGGGCGCGGCGGATCTCGTCGGCGATGCTGTCGGCCTGTGGGCCGACCACCACCTGCAGGCTGCCGGCCTTGCCCGGACGTACCACGGCCATCGCACCGAGGGCCTTGAGCTGGGCGTCCGAGGCCTTGTCGCGGTCGACCAGGCGCAGACGCAGGCGCGTGGTGCAGGCGTCCACCACTTCGAGGTTGGCTGCGCCACCCAGGGCGCGGATGAATGCCGGGGCGCGCTCGGCTTCGGCGTTGTCGCCCGATTCGCTGCTCGCGTCGTCTTCGCGGCCCGGGGTCTTCAGGTTGAAGCGGCGGATGCAGAAGTCGAACACCAGGTAATAGATGCCGGCATAGAGCAGGCCCAGCGGCCAGAGCATCCAGCCGTGGGTGGAACGGCCCCAGCCCAGGGCGAGGTCGATGGCGCCACCGGAGAAGGTGAAGCCGAGGCGGATGTCGAGCAGGTCGGTGAGGGCCATGGACAGGCCGGTGAGCAGCGCATGCAGCAGGTAGAGCAGCGGCGCGAGGAACATGAAGGCGAACTCCACCGGCTCGGTGACGCCGGTGAGGAAGGCGGTCAAGGCCATCGACAGGAGCAGCCCGCCGATCAGCTTGCGCCGCTCCGGACGGGCGTTGCGGTACATCGCCAGGCAGGCGGCGGGCAGGCCGAACATCATCACCGGGAACATCCCGGCCATGAACTGGCCGCCCTTCGGGTCGCCGGCGAAATAGCGCGCCAGGTCGCCGGTGACGACGCGCCCGGTTTCCGGGTCGGTGAAGCTACCGAAGACGAACCACACCAGGTTGTTGAGGATGTGGTGCAACCCGGTGACGATCAGCAGGCGGTTCAGCACGCCGAAGGCGAAGGCGCCGAAGCTGCCGCTTTCCAGCATGAGTTGGCCGAGGCCGTTGATGCCCTGTTGCAGCGGTGGCCAGATCACCCCGAACAGCAGGCCCAGGCAGACCGCGCTGATCCCGGTGGCGATCGGCACGAAGCGGCGGCCGCCGAAGAACGCCAGGTATTCCGGCAGCTTCACGTCCTTGAAGCGGTTATACAGGGCGCCAGCCACCAGGCCGCTGATGATGCCGGAGAGCACGCCCATGTCGATGCCCGGATCGATCACCTTGAGCACCGAGATCATCACCAGGTAGCCGATGGCGCCGGCGAGGCCGGCGGTGCCATTGTTGTCGCGAGCGAAACCGACGGCGATGCCGATGGCGAAGATCAGCGCCAGGTTGGCGAAGATCGCCTTGCCGGCGTCGTGGACCAGCGGAATGTCGAGCAGGTCGACGTCGCCCAGGCGCAGCAGCAGGCCGGCGATCGGCAGGATCGCGATCGGCAGCATCAGGGCGCGGCCCAGGCGTTGCAGGCTTTCGATCAGGAACGGGGGCATGGCGGTGGTCTCCGATTGTTCTTGTCAGGCCAGCGGCCAGTGTTGCAGGCAGGCGTCGCGCACCGCCCGGGCGCTGCCCAGGTCCAGTAGCGCCTGGGCGTGGCGGCGGCATTCAGCGGCGTCGAGCTGGCGCACCCGGGTCTTGATCTCGCCGACCAGGTTCGGCCCGACGGACAATTCCTCGACCCCGAGGCCGACCAGTACCGGTGTCGCCAGCGGGTCCGAGGCCAGCGCACCGCAGACGCCGACCCAGCGGCCGTGGCGGGCTGCTCCGGCGCAGGTCTGGGCGATCAGCCGCAGCAGCGCCGGGTGCAGGGCGTCGATGCGGTCGGCCAGGCCGGCGTGGCAACGGTCCATGGCCAGGGCGTACTGCGACAGGTCGTTGGTGCCGATGGAGAGGAAGTCGGCGTGTTCGGCCAGTTGATCGGCGAGCAGGGCGGCGGAGGGCACTTCGATCATCACCCCGAGTTCGGGCAGGCGCTCGATCCCCAACTGCGTGGCCAGCTCGCCGAGGCGGCGACGGATGGCGCGCAGTTCGTCGACCTCGCTGACCATCGGCAGCAGTATCCGGCAGCGTTCCAGTGGTTCGACCCTGAGCAGCGCGCGCAACTGCTGGTCGAGCAGCTCCGGGCGCGCCTGGCCGAGGCGGATGCCGCGCAGGCCCAGTGCTGGGTTTTCTTCCACCGGCAGCGGCAGGTAGTCGAGGTGCTTGTCGCCGCCGACATCGATGGTGCGGATGATCACCTTGCGCTGGCCCATGGCGTCCAGGACCTCCTGGTAGGCGTTGCGCTGCTCCTCTTCGTCGGGCGCGGCGCGGCGCTCGAGGAAGAGAAACTCGGTGCGTAGCAGGCCGACCCCGTCGGCGCCGTTGGCGAAGGCTTCGGCGGCCTCGCGCGGCGAGGCGACGTTGGCGCCGATCTCGATGCGCCGGCCGTCGCGGGTGAGCGCCTCGCGCTGCGCATCGGCCTGCTGGCGGCGGTGTTGTTCCTCGCGCTGCGCCACTTGCAAGGCGACCTGCTCCAGGCGTCGAGCGTCGGGGCTGAGTTCCAGCCGGCCCTGGCCGGCGTCCAGTACTACCTGCCGGCCTTCCTCCAGCTCCAGCAGCCCGGCGCCGAGCGCCACCAGGCACGGCAGGCCCTTGCTACGGGCGAGGATGGCCACGTGGGAGGTGGCGCCGCCTTCGGCCATGCACAGGCCAGCCGCGCCGGCATCCACCAGCGGCGCGAGGTCGGAGGGGGTGATCTCCCGGGCGGCGACGATGGCCCCAGCAGGCACCCGCAACGGTGCGGTGTCGCCGAGCAGCACCCGCAGCACGCGTTTTTCCAGGTCGCGCAGGTCGTTGGCGCGCTCGGCCAGCAGCAGGTTGCCCAGCGCCTGGAGAATCTCGCACTGGGCCTGAATCGCCCGGTGCCAGGCGTGGGCGGCGCCGACGCCCTGGTCGATCAGCATGTCGGCGGCGTCCAGCAGACCCGGGTCTTCCAGCAGCGCGAGATGCGCGGAAAAGATCGCCGCTTCGTTCTCGTCGCCGCCGAGCCTGGCCTGCTGCAGGCTCCCCTGTACGTCGTCGCGCACCCGTTGCAGGGCCTGGTCCAGGGCGAGGTGCTGTTCCTCGGGACGATGCCGGCCGTCATCCGCCGGCAGGCTGATGGCGCCGAGCCGCGCCAGGGGACCGCTGGCCAGGCCGGGCGAAGCGCAGACGCCGGCCAGGGTACCGGCGACAGCCGCAGGTCGCGCCGGCTCGCCCGGGGCGATGGCGCGCGGGGCCTCCTTCGGAGCCCCCGCGGTGGCGCTGGCGAGGGCCGCGAGCAGGGCGTCGAGGGCCGCCTCGCTGTCTTCGCCGCGACAGATCACCTCTACCTCGTCCTGTTCGGCGACCCCCAGGCCCATGATGCCGACCAGGCTGTCGACGCTGGCCACCTGCCCGGCGAAGTGCAGTTCGGCCTGGCTGGAAAAGCCCTGCGCGGTCTTCCGTAGCAGCGCTGCCGGGCGTGCGTGCAGACCGCCATGATGGGCGACCCGCGCCCGCCCGCGGACCTGGCGCTGCGCGGAGCCTTCGCCAGGCGCGGGATTGGCCGGACGTTGCTCGGCCTTCTCCGGACTCAGTTGCAGGAGCGGCGCGCCGACCTCCACCGGGTTGGTGGTCAGCGGGCGTACCTGGAAGCCGTCGCCGTTGGTCAGGATCATCACCGTGATCAGACTGCGGCTGCCGCGGGCGACGCGGTCCAGGTCGAAGCGCAGCAGCGGCTGGCCCTCGATCACCCGCGCACCTTCCTCGACCAGCGCCTCGAAGCCTTCGCCTTGCAGCTGTACGGTATCGAGGCCGACGTGCAGCAGCAGCTCGGCACCGTTGTCGGCGCGCAGGCTGAGCGCGTGGCGGGTTCGCGCCAAGTGGCTGACCAGCCCGGCGCAGGGCGCGTGCAGGCAGTCGTTGAGCGGGTCGATGGCGATGCCTTCGCCCAGGGTGCCGCTGGAAAACACCGGGTCGGGTACTCGGTTGAGCGGCATCACGGGGCCGCTCAGGGGCGCTTTGAGGGCGAGATTCTTGTTGTTCATGGGCGCGCGCTCAGGCTCAGTGGGTTCGGGTGACTTTGCTCAGGTGCCGTGGCTGGTCCGGGTCCATGCCGCGGGCTTCGGCCAGGCCGGCGGCCATGACGTAGAAACTCTGGATCGCCAGGATCGGATCGAGCGCCGGATGCGCGGCGCGCTGCAGCGGCAGGTCGCGTTCGGCGATGTCGTCCGGGGCGGCGAGCAATACCTGCGCACCGCGCTGGCGCATATCCTCGGCGAGCGCCAGCAGGCCTTCCTGCTCCGGGCCGCGGGGAGCGAACACCAGCAGCGGATAGCGCTCCTCGACCAGCGCCATCGGTCCATGGCGGACCTCGGCGCTGCTGAAGGCCTCGGCCTGGATCGCCGAGGTTTCCTTGAATTTCAGCGCGGCCTCCTGGGCGATGGCGTAGCCGGCGCCGCGACCGATCACCATCAGCCGCTGGCAGTCGCGCAGGACCTCGATGGCCGGCGACCAGTCGAGCCTGGCGGCCTGCTCCAGCCCGGCCGCCAGGCCCTGGCCTGCGGCCAGCAGGGCATTGTCGCGCTGCCAGTGGGCGAGCAGGCGGGCGCTGGCGCTGAGCGTGGCGATGAAGCTCTTGGTCGCTGCGACGCTGCGCTCGGCGCCGGCGCAGAGCGGCACGACGAATTCGCTGGCGGCTTCCAGCGGCGAATCCTCGGCATTCACCAGGGCGATGCCCAGGGCGCCGCGTTCGCGCAGGATGCGCAGGCTGTCCACGAGATCGGGGCTCTGCCCGGACTGCGAGAAAGCGAAGACGGCCTGCCCGGCGACACGCAGCGGCGAGCGGTTCAGGGTCACTACCGACATGGGCAGCGAGGCCACCGGCAAGCCGGCGTGCTGCATGGCCAGGTAGGCGAAGTAGCTGGCGGCATGGTCGGAGCTGCCGCGCGCGACGGTCAGCGCCAGGTTCGGATCGACCTCCCGCAGGCGCTGGCCAAGCGCCGGCAGGCAAGCGTCGAGCACGGCCAGTTGACGGCTCGCCACCGTGGCGGCGGAGAGCGCTTCCTCGAGCATCAGCGAAGTCATTCGAGTTCTCCTTCCACCATCACGGCGTCGAGTTCCAGGGAGCGATCCAGGCGCACCACATCGGCCCAGGCTGCGGGCGCCAGGCGGCCGCGCTCGGCGAGGCCGAGGTAATCGGCGGGGAATTGCGAAAGGCGTTGCGAGGCTTCGGCCAGGGGCAGGCCGATCTTCACCAGGTTGCGCAGCGCCTGGTCCATGGTCAGGGTGCTGCCGGCCAGAGTGCCGTCGGGCAGGCGCACGCCGCCCAGGCACTTGGTCACCGTGTGGCTGCCGAGCTTGTACTGGCCGTCGGGCATGCCGGCGGCGGCGGTGGAGTCGGTCACGCAGTACAGGCACGGGATCGAACGCAGGGCCACCCTGATGGCGCCGGGATGGACATGCAGCAGGTCGGGGATCAGCTCGGCGTAGCGTGCGTGGGCCAGGGCCGCGCCGACGATACCCGGTTCGCGGTGGTGCAGGCCGGTCATCGCGTTGTAGAGGTGGGTGAAGCTGCTGGCGCCGGCTTCCAGTGCGGCCACGCCATCCTCGTAGCTGCCCAGTGTATGGCCGATCTGCAGGCGTACGCCGCGCTCGGCGAGGGCGCGGATCAGCGGTCGGTGTCCGGCGATCTCGGGGGCGATGGTGATCACCCGGATCGGCGCGCGGCGCAGGTAGTCCTCGACTTCCTCGAGCACCGCGGCATGGGCGAAGTTGGGCTGCGCGCCGAGCTTGCCGGAGTTGATGTAGGGGCCTTCCAGGTGCACGCCGAGTATCCGTGAACCGCCCTCCAGCGAGCGGCGGCAGTAATCGCCGAGCTGGCTGAGGATGTCGGCGATCTCCTCGCGCGGTGCGGTCATGGTGGTGGCCAGCAGCGAGGTCGTGCCGAAGCGCCGGTGGGTACGGGCGATGGTGGCGAAGGCGTCGCCACCTTCCATGATGTCGCGGCCGCCGCCGCCGTGCACATGCAGGTCGATGAAGCCTGGCAGCAGGTACGGATCGGCGTTGCCGGCCGGATCGCAGGGCTCGCCTTCGATCCGCTGGATACGCCCGTCCTGGATGTGCAGGCGGCCGAGGACCCAGCCTTGCGGGGTGAGAATGTTGCCTTCGAGCATGGCGGCTCCGTGTCGGTCAGCGTCGCAGTTCGGCGACGAAGTCGTAGTAGTCGTTGCGGCAGTAGGTGTCGGTCAGCTCGATCGGGGTGTTGTCCTCGAGGTAGCCGATCCGGGTCATCAGCAGCATCGCGGTGCCCGGCGCGATGCCGACCAGCGCGGCATCGGACGCGGACGCGTTGATCGCGCGCACGTGCTGGAGGGCGCGGACCACTGGGCGACCGATGCCGTCCAGGTATTCGTAGAGGGAATCGCCGACCGCTGTCGGGTCCGGCAGCAGGCGCGCCGGCAGGGTGCTGTTCTCGATCGCCATCACTGTGCCGTCGGCCTTGCGCAGGCGCTTCATGCGCGTGACCTTCTCGGTCGGCGAGAGGCCGAGGCGGATCAGTTCGTCGTGGGTGGGCAGGGCGATGCCGCGCTCTAGCCAGGTGGAGCCGGGGGTGAAGCCTTTCAGGCGGAGCATCTCGCTGAAGCTGGAGAGACGCGACAACGGTTGTTCGAGACGCGGCGTAATGAAGGTGCCGGAGCCCTGGTTGCGGCGGATCAGGCCCTGCTCGAAGAGTACTTCGAGGGCCTTGCGCGCGGTGACGCGGGAAATGTTCAGGGTTTCGCTGAGGTTGCGTTCGGAGGGCAGCGCTTCCTCCGCTTTCCACTGGCCGGCATGGATCGCGCTCTCGAGATTGCGCGCCAGCTGCAGATAGAGGGGGGTGGGTTGCGCCTCGTCGGGACGCAGGGCCAGGAGCAGGTCGTGGGCTGTCTTCATGAGAGGTTCCGATGCGGATTGTGTTGTTGTCGCCCGGTAATGCTGGGAAAACTAATACCACTTGAATACCACGTCAATGCCAGTTGTGCGTCGCGCACGCGTCAGCCAGCCGTCCCGTCGATTGACTCGGCCTGAGTAAGGGATGCAAGGGTTTGACGGATAAAAGAAAACGCCGCCGGAAAATCTCGCGGCGGCGTTCCTGGCGTGGCTGACGGCTGACGAGTGGTATCAGCCTGGTTCTGTCAGGGGCGGATCTCGATCAGCGTGCCGTCTTTCACCACGCTCCAGACTTCGCGCATGTCGGTGTTGTTCATGGCGATACAGCCATTGGTCCAGTCCAGGGTGGAGAAGTACCACTCCGGGTATTCGTCATCCAGCGGGGTGCCGTGGATCATGATCATGCCACCGGCCGGCAGGCCCTTTTCCCGGGCCTTGGCCACGTCGCGGGCGTTGGGGTAGGAAATGTGCATGGAGAGGTTGTAGTTGTTGCTGGTCTTGCGCCAGTCGATCCAGTAGAAGCCTTCCGGGGTGCGGTTGTCGCCTTCGGCCAGCTTCGGGCCGGTCGGGCGCTTGCCCAGCGAGACACGGTAGCTTTTCAGGACGTTGCCTTTGTTGAGGAGCAGCAGTTTTCGCTCGGACTTGAGCACCAGGACCTTGTCCACCTTGCCTTCCAGGCTCGGCGCGGCATTGGCCTGGGTCAGACTGGCGAAGGTCAAGCACAGCAAAGCAAGCAACCAGCGCATGGAAGTGAAATCCCCGATGTTCCCTTGAGCCGCAACGGCGGCGGTGTTCGAGTGTTTGGCGTTCAGTCTTTCTTATAGGAAGCCAGCATAGGTGCAATGGCTTCGTTGCGCACCGGGAAGCAGCCTTCGCGGCGGTCGCTGAAGTAGCATTCTAAGGTACGGCCGATGGTCGGAAAAGCCAGCTCCGACCAGGGAATCTCCGCTTCGTCGAAAAGCCGCACCTCCAGGCTTTCATCGCCGGCGGAGAAATCCAGGTCGAGCAGCTCGGCGCGGAAGAACAGGTAGACCTGGCTGATGTGCGGCAGGTCGAAAAGGGTATAGAGCTGCAGGTCGCCGATCCGCGCGTTGGCTTCTTCCTCTGTCTCGCGGGCCGCCGCCTGGGCGAGGGTCTCGCCGTTCTCCATGAAGCCGGCCGGCAGCGTCCAGTAGCCCAGGCGCGGCGCAATGGCGCGACGGCAGAGCAGGACCTGGCCGTCCCACACCGGCAGGCTGCCGGCGACGATACGCGGGTTCTGGTAGTGCACGGTGTGGCAGGCGTCGCAGACGTAGCGCAGGCGGTTGTCGCCGTCCGGGATGCGCTGGACCACCGTGGCGCCGCACAGGCTGCAGAATTTCATGCCAGGTTCTTCTTCGGGGAAAGGCCTATCTTGCTCGGCTGGCCGGGAGGCGACAAGGCCCCGTGCGGGAGGGGTGGGCTGGCCGGGGCTTTCGTGCCATGATCTCGGGGAAACGACAAGACCTCGGAAACCCCGGCAGTATGAACTGCACGCTCGACGAGCTGCGCCAACGCATCGAGGCGCACCGCCCCCGCCAACTGGATACCGACCAGCGCTTCCCCCAAGCGGCCGTGCTGGTGCCCATCACCCGCAGCGACGATCCGGAGCTGGTGCTGACCCTGCGCGCCGCCGGTTTGTCCACCCATGGCGGCGAGGTCGCCTTCCCCGGCGGGCGGCGCGACCCGGAAGATGCCGACCTGGTGCGCACCGCCCTGCGCGAGGCGGAGGAGGAGATCGCCTTGCCGCCGGGCCTGGTGGAAGTGGTCGGGCCGCTGAGCACCCTGGTCTCGCGGCATGGCATCGAGGTCACTCCCTATGTCGCCTTCATTCCCGACTTCGTCGAGTACCAGCCCAACGACGGCGAGATCGCCGCGGTGTTCAACGTGCCGCTGAGTTTCTTTCGCGACGACCCGCGCGAGGTCACCCACCGTATCGACTACTTCGGCCGCAGCTGGTACGTGCCCAGCTATCGCTTCGGCGAGTTCAAGATCTGGGGCCTGACGGCCATCATGGTGGTGGAGTTGGTCAACCTGCTGTACGACGACCCCATCGACCTGCACACGCCGCCGGCTTCGTTCATCAAACTGAGTTGACCGACGGGGCGCAGACCCCGGCCATGAGGAGATCGCGATGAAATACCGCCTGGGCGATGCCCGCGTCGAAACCCATCCCGACAGCTGGATCGCGCCCAGCGCAGCGGTGATCGGCAAGGTTCGCCTGGATGCCGGCGCCAGCGTCTGGTTTGGCGCGGTGCTGCGCGGCGACAACGAGCTGATCCATATCGGCGAGCACAGCAACGTCCAGGACGGCTCGGTGATGCACACCGACATGGGCTATCCGCTGACCCTCGGCAAGGGCGTCACCGTCGGCCACAACGCCATGCTGCATGGTTGCAGCGTGGGCGACTACAGCCTGGTGGGGATCAACGCGGTGATCCTCAATGGGGCGAAGATCGGCAAGTACTGCATCATCGGCGCCAACGCGCTGATTCCCGAGGGCAAGGAGATTCCCGACGGCTCGCTGGTGATGGGCTCGCCGGGCAAGGTAGTGCGCGAGCTGAGCGAGCCGCAGAAGAAAATGCTCGAGGCCAGCGCCGCCCACTATGTGCACAATGCCCGCCGTTACGCCCGCGACCTCGTCGAGGACCCGGCGTGAACGAGCGACCGGTGGCTTCGCCCTGCGTGCATGTCTGCGCGCTGGACGAGCAGGACATCTGCATCGGCTGCCAGCGCACGGCGGCCGAGATCACCCGCTGGGGCCTGATGAGCAACGACGAGCGCCGCGAGGTGCTCGGTCGCTGTTTCGAGCGCGCCAAGGCGCAAGGGCTGGTCAGCGGTTCCGCCTGAAGCGGATTCCGTTTTCTTTCATTTCCGAGGTTCTTCCATGACCCGTATCGGTACCCCCCTGTCGCCGAGCGCGACCCGCGTCCTTCTCTGTGGCTCCGGCGAGCTGGGCAAGGAAGTCGCCATCGAGCTGCAACGCCTGGGTTGCGAAGTGATCGCCGTCGATCGCTATGGCAACGCGCCGGCCATGCAGGTGGCACATCGCAGCCACGTGATCAGCATGCTCGACGGCGCCGCCCTGCGCGCGGTGATCGAGCAGGAGAAGCCGCACTACATCGTGCCGGAGATCGAGGCCATCGCCACCGCGACCCTGGTCGAGCTGGAGGCCGAAGGCTACACCGTGGTGCCCACCGCCCGCGCCGCGCAACTGACCATGAACCGCGAGGGTATCCGCCGGCTGGCTGCCGAGGAGCTCGGCTTGCCGACCTCGCCCTATCACTTCGCCGATACCTTCGAGGACTACCGCCGTGGCGTCGAGCGCGTCGGCTACCCCTGCGTGGTGAAGCCGATCATGAGTTCGTCGGGCAAGGGCCAGAGCGTCCTGAAAGGCCCCGACGACCTGCAGGCGGCCTGGGACTATGCCCAGGAAGGCGGGCGCGCCGGCAAGGGCCGGGTGATCGTCGAGGGCTTCATCGATTTCGACTACGAAATCACCCTGCTCACCGTGCGCCACGTCGACGGCACCACTTTCTGCGCGCCGATCGGTCACCGCCAGGTCAAGGGCGACTACCACGAGTCCTGGCAGCCGCAGGCGATGAGCGCGCAGGCTCTGGCCGAGTCCGAGCGGGTCGCCCGGGCAGTGACCGAGGCCCTCGGCGGACGCGGGCTGTTCGGCGTCGAACTGTTCGTCAAGGGCGACCAGGTGTGGTTCAGCGAGGTGTCGCCGCGTCCGCACGATACCGGCCTGGTGACCCTGATTTCCCAGGATCTTTCCGAGTTCGCGCTGCACGCGCGGGCGATCCTCGGCCTGCCGATCCCGGTGATCCGCCAGCTCGGCCCGTCGGCCTCGGCGGTGATCCTGGTGGAAGGCAAGTCCCGGCAGGTCGCTTTCGCCAACCTCGGCGCCGCGCTGAGCGAGGCGGATACGGCGCTACGCCTGTTCGGCAAGCCGGAAGTGGATGGCCAGCGGCGAATGGGCGTGGCCCTGGCGCGCGACGAGTCGATCGACGCCGCCCGCGCCAAGGCGACCCGGGCCGCCCAGGCGGTTCGCGTCGAACTCTGAGATGCGCCGGCTGGCAACGCTGGCCTGGTGGGCGGCGGCTCTGCCGTTGCTGCCGCTGGCGGTGCCGCTGGCTATCCGCACCCGCCGCCGAGCCTTGCGCCTGGCGCCCGCGGCGGGACCTCGCGAAGGGCTGGTCGGTGGGGCCGGTGCCGAAGAGCCGCTGCGCTTGCTGTTGTTCGGTGAGTCGACAGTGGCCGGGGTCGGCGCCAGTTGCCTGGACTACGCCCTGGCCGGCCGCCTGGCCGCGGCGCTGGGCGAGCGTCTGCGGCGCCCGGTGGCCTGGCAGGCGCTGGGCGAGAACGGTATCACCAGCGGCGAGGCGCGCGAACGCTTGCTACCGCAGGTGGCGGGACGTTTCTTCGACCAGGTGATCCTGGTCTTCGGCGTCAATGACACCACCAGCCTGCGCTCCCTCGAACGCTGGCGCGCCGACTGCGCGGCCCTGATCGACGGCTTCCAGGCGGCCGGCGCGCAGGTGACCTGCACCGCGGTGCCGCCGCTGCAGCATTTTTCCGCCTTGCCCGGGTTGCTGCGGGCCCTGCTGGGGTGGCGCGGGCGGCTGCTCGACGAGGCGCTGTGCGATCTCGCTGGCGCGACCGGCGCCGGCTACTGCCCGATCTCGCTGGACCTGCTTCCGGGCTACCTGGCCATCGACGGCTTTCATCCGTCGCAGCTGGGCTACCAGGTCTGGGCCGGGGCCCTCGCCGACTGGTTGGCGGCGAGGGAGAAGGGCGGCGTCGCGGTAGTCTGAGCGAGACTCAGGACACTGCGCCGAGGTCGTTGTCGCGGGTTTCCTTCAGGCACAGCACCGCCAGCAGGCTGAGCAGCGCCGCTGCGGAGACGTAGCCGCCGACCCAGCCCAGGCCGCCGATGCCGACCAGCTTCTGGGCGATATAGGGCGCCACCGAGGCGCCGAGAATGCCGCCCAGGTTGTAGGCCGCCGACGCGCCGGTGTAGCGCACGTGGGTGGGGAATATTTCCGGCAGCAGCGCGCCCATCGGGGCGAAGGTGACCCCCATCAGGAACAGCTCGATGCAGAGGAACAGGGCGACGCTGAACGTCGAGCCCTGGCTGAGCAGCGGCTCCATGGCGAAGCCGGAGGCGATCGCCGCCAGGCTGCCGAGCAGCAGTACCGGCTTGCGTCCGAAGCGGTCGCTGAGCCAGGCCGACAGCGGCGTGGCGGCGGCCATGAAGAGCACCGCGAGGCACAGCAGACCAAGGAACTCCTCGCGGCTGAAGCCGAGGCTGGCCACCCCGTAGCTCAGCGAGAACACCGTGGAGATATAGAACAGCGCATAACACACCACCATCGCCAGGGCGCCGAGCAGGGTCGGCCGCCAGTGCTGGGCGAACAGCTCGGCGATCGGCAGGCGGACCCTCTCGTGCTTGGCCATGGCCTTGGCGAACACCGGGGTTTCCGCCAGCTTCAGGCGTACGTAGAGGCCGACCACGACCAGCGCCGCGCTGAGCAGGAACGGGATCCGCCAGCCCCACTCACGGAACTGCTCCTCGCTGAGCAGCATCGCCAGGGCCAGGAACAGGCCGTTGGCGGCGAGGAAGCCGATCGACGGGCCGAGCTGGGGAAACATGCCGAACCAGGCGCGCTTGCCGGCCGGCGCGTTCTCCGTGGCCAGCAGCGCGGCGCCGCCCCACTCGCCGCCGAGGCCGAGGCCCTGGCCGAAGCGCAGCACGCAGAGCAGCAACGGCGCCCAGTAGCCGATGCTGTCGTAGCCGGGGAGGACGCCGATCAGGGTGGTGGATACCCCCATCAGCAGCAGCGAGGCGACCAGGGTCGACTTGCGCCCGATGCGGTCGCCGAAGTGGCCGAACAGCGCCGAGCCCAGCGGACGGGCGAGGAAGGCGATGCCGAAGGTGAGGAAGGCGCTGAGCATCTGCGCGGTGCCGGATGTCTGCGGGAAGAATACCGGACCGATCACCAGGGCGGCGGCAGTGGCATAGACGTAGAAATCGTAGAACTCGATGGCGGTGCCGATGAAGCTGGCGACTGCGACCCGGGTGGTCGAGTTGGCCGGTTCCGGAGCGGCGTCGGCGGCGAGGGTGGCGGCGGTCATGGTGGGAAGGTCCCTGGCAGTCGGGGCACGACGGAGTGCTTCCGTGCGGCCGGATGGTTATGGCCAGTGCGCCGATGCGGCGGCGCGGCGCCCGGGTGGGGCGGACGAGATCGGTCGCGCAGGGAGGATGGGGCTGCGCGCCGTGCGCCGGCTGGTACCGTCGGCATCGGGGCCGGGCGGGCAGGCGGGACTGGCGGGTGACTGGCCGGGGCTCGGGCTGCGGGTAGCGGCGGAACCGGCGGCAGGGCTGGATAAGCTGGGGTCGATTATAGAGCGCCGCGGGGCCGGTTCGGCAATCCCGGATCAGACGCTGGCGTCGCTTTCGACCAGCGGGGTCAGCGCGCGGGGATGCCAGGCGCGCACGCTTTTCACACGGTTTTCCGCCGACTGCTGGATTTCCAGGCAGTAGGGGCCGATGCGCAGGCACACCGCGCAATCGGGGATCTGCTCCAGGGCTTCGGTGACCAGGCCGTTGAGGGTCTTCGGGCCGTCGCAGGGCAATTGCCAGCCAAGCGACTTGTTCAGCTCGCGCAGGTTGGCGCTGCCGTCGATGACGAAGCTGCCGTCCTCCTGTGCCTGGATATCCGGGTTGTCGAGGCTGTCGAGGTCGTTGAAGTCGCCGACGATCTCTTCGAGGATGTCCTCCAGCGTGACGATGCCGATCACCTCGCCATATTCGTCGACCACCACGCCGATACGGCGCTTCTCCTTCTGGAAGTTCACCAACTGGGTCGACAGCGGCGTGCTTTCCGGCACGAAATACGGCTCCATGCAGGCCTGGCGGAGATTCTCCTTGGTCAGGCGGCCCTGGGTCAGCAGGCGCGCGATCTGGCGCATGTGCACGACCCCTTCGATCTGGTTGACGTCGTCGCGGTAGACCGGCAGGCGGGTGTGGCTGGTGGTGCGCAACTGCTCGACGATGACCTCGAGTTCGTCGTCGAGGTCGATGCCTTCGATTTCGTTGCGCGGGATCATCAGGTCGTTGACCGTGACCTTCTCCAGGTCCAGCAGGCCGAGCAGCATGTCATGCCGGTTGACCTCGCTGGCCTGGGGGTTGTCGGCCGGATGCAGGGCCTCTTCGTCGCGGCTGCGTCCGCTGTCGTCCTGTTCCGCCGCGGCGACGCCGAGCAGGCGCAGCAGCGCGTTGCTCAGCAGGGTCAGTAGCCACAGCAGGGGCCAGCACAGGCGCTGCAGGATCAGGAGCGGCAGGCTGAGCGGCAGGGCGACGCGTTCCGAGCGAAGGGCGCCGTAGCGGCGCGGCAGCAGGGCGCCGAACAGCAGCAGGAGCAGGGTCATGCCGGGGATGGCGACGGCCAGGCCGATGACGCCCCAGTGGCGCAGCGCGGCCCAACTGGCCAGGGCGGCGGCGCTGACGTTGACCAGGGTGCGGCCGAACAACAGGGTGCCGCGCAGGCGGTCGTCGTGCAGCAGCAGCCAACTGCTGCGCCGGGCCCCGCGCAGGCCTTGCTTGGCCTGCAGGCGCAGGCGGTAACGGTCGAGGTTGAGCAGGGCGGTCTCGACGCAGGAGAAGAACGCCGAGCAGGCGACCAAGAGAACCAGCAGGCCGACCAGGTACCCGGGGTGCAGCTCATCCATGAAGGAGGCCCATCAGATGTGCAGGATGAATTCCCGCACCAGCTTGCTGCCGAAGTACGCCAACATCAACAGGCAGAAACCGGCCAGGGTCCAGCGGATCGCCTTGTGGCCCCGCCAGCCGAGCTGGTGGCGACCCCAGAGGAGCACGGCGAAGACCACCCAGGCGAAGCAGGACAGGATGGTCTTGTGCGCCAGGTGCTGGGCGAACAGGTTGTCGACGAACAGCCATCCGGACAGCAGCGACAGCGAAAGCAGCGACCAGCCGCCCCAGAGGAAGCCGAACAGCAGGCTTTCCATGGTTTGCAGGGGCGGGAAGTTGCGGATCAGCCCGGACGGATGCTTGTGCTTGAGGCGGTAGTCCTGGAGCAGCAGCAAGAGCGCCTGGAACACCGCGATGGTGAGCAGGCCGTAGGCCAGGATCGAGAGCAGGATGTGGGCCAGGATGCCCGGCTGTTCGTTGATCGGCTCGACGGTGCCGTGGGGGATGAGTACCGCCAGCAGGGTGGTGAGGGCGCCCAGCGGGAATAGAAGGAGGAGCAGGTTCTCCACCGGTATCCGCAAGGTCGCCAGCAGGGTCAGGAGAATTACCGCGGCGGCGATCAGGCTGGCGGCGTTGAAGAAGTCCAGCACCAGGCCGGCCGGGGTCAGCAATTGCTGGTAGAGGCTGAAGGCGTGGGCGACCAGTGCCAGGAGTCCGAACAGGAGCAGCAGGGGTTTGCCCGGCGCGGTGCGCTTGGACACACAGGCACCCTGGTAGGCGGCGGTGCCGAGATAGAGAACAGCAGCGATGAGGCTGGGCAGCAGGGGATGCATAAGTCCTTGTAATCGCGGGCCCGAAAGGAAGGGAGTTTGGCATAGATCGAGCGTCGCGAGAAAGCCGTTGCGAACAGTTCTCTCGTACCTGTGGCCGGGTTGGCGGGCCGCCTGCCGCGGGCGCCGCGACCTCCTGGCCCGGCAGTCGCTTCGGCAAAGACGGAACGCATCGGCAAATCAAGGACTTGAGGCTGGCCTCCGGTCGTCGCCGGACACACACTCCGTCTTTCATCGCGTGTCCCGCGACGCGCTCTTGGTTATAATCCGCCGCTTGCCGCAACCCCCGTGGAAGGATCGCGCATGTTCGAAAACCTTACAGACCGCCTCTCGCAGACGCTTCGCCATGTCACCGGCAAGGCCAAGCTGACCGAGGACAACATCAAGGACACTCTGCGCGAAGTGCGCATGGCCCTGCTCGAGGCCGACGTGGCCCTGCCGGTGGTCAAGGACTTCGTCAACAAGGTCAAGGAGCGCGCCGTCGGTACCGAGGTCTCGAAGAGCCTGACCCCGGGACAGGCGTTCGTGAAGGTCGTCCGCGCCGAGCTCGAGGAGCTGATGGGGGCGGCCAACGAGGACCTGGCGCTGAGCGTCGCACCGCCGGCGGTGATCCTGATGGCCGGCCTGCAGGGCGCGGGCAAGACCACCACCGCGGGCAAGCTGGCGCGCTTCCTTAAGGAACGCAAGAAGAAGTCGGTGATGGTGGTTTCCGCCGACGTCTACCGACCCGCCGCGATCAAGCAGCTGGAAACCCTGGCGGGCGAGGTCGGCGTAACCTTCTTCCCTTCCGACGTCAGCCAGAAGCCGGTGGCCATCGCCGAGGCGGCGATCCGCGAGGCGAGGCTGAAGTTCATCGACGTGGTGATCGTCGATACCGCAGGCCGCCTGCACATCGATGCCGACATGATGGACGAGATCAAGCAGGTGCACGCGGCGATCAAGCCGGCGGAAACCCTGTTCGTGGTCGATGCCATGACCGGCCAGGACGCCGCCAACACCGCCAAGGCCTTCAATGACGCCTTGCCGCTGACCGGCGTGGTCCTGACCAAGGTCGACGGCGACGCGCGTGGTGGTGCCGCGCTCTCGGTGCGGGCGATCACCGGCAAGCCGATCAAGTTCCTCGGCATGGGCGAGAAGAGCGAAGCGCTCGATCCGTTCCATCCCGACCGCGTGGCCTCGCGCATCCTCGGCATGGGCGACGTGCTCAGCCTGATCGAACAGGCTGAGCAGAACCTCGACCGCGACAAGGCCGAGAAGCTGGCGAAGAAGATCAAGAAGGGCAAGGGCTTCGACCTGGAAGACTTCCGCGACCAGTTGCAACAGATGAAGAACATGGGCGGCCTCGGCGGGCTCATGGACAAGCTGCCGATGCTCGGCGGGGTCAACCTGGCGCAGATGGGCAATGCCCAGGGTGCTGCGGAGAAACAGTTCAAGCAGATGGAGGCGATCATCAACTCGATGACGCCCGGCGAACGGCGCGATCCGGAAATGATCAGCGGCTCGCGCAAGCGCCGCATCGCCCTTGGCTCCGGTACCCAGGTGCAGGACGTCGGCCGGCTGATCAAGCAGCACAAGCAGATGCAGAAGATGATGAAGAAGGTCACCGCCAAGGGCGGCATGGCCAAGATGATGCGAGGCATGGGCAGCATGTTCCCGGGGGGCATGCCCAAGCTTTGATCGGACGCGCGGCCGCTGGCCACGCCGACGGTTTCGCGCCGTCGGCCGGCGGGCGGACCGTGTGCTTCCCGCGCTCTCCGCGCCGGCCGATGGGTGGCCGAAAAAGAGATTTGCAAATTCCCCGATAATCCTTAGAATATGCGGCCTTTCGGGCCGTGGGCCCAGCGTGCATTCATTTTGCAAGCACCGACTACAGGAACGAAGTTCACATGGTAACCATCCGTCTTGCTCGTGGCGGCTCCAAAAAGCGCCCCTTCTACCACCTGACCGTGACCAACAGCCGCAATGCGCGCGATGGTCGCTTCGTCGAGCGCATCGGTTTCTTCAACCCGGTTGCGACTGGTGGCGAAGTGCGTCTGTCCGTCGACCAGGAGCGTGCTACCTACTGGCTCGGCCAGGGTGCACAGCCGTCTGAGCGCGTTGCTCAGCTGCTCAAGGACGCTGCCAAGGCAAACGCCTAAGCCGTCATGAGTGAAATGCCGACACCCGCCGACGACCTGGTCGTGATCGGCAAGATCGTTTCGGTGTACGGCATCCGCGGTGAGGTGAAGGTGTATTCCTTTACCGACCCGTTGGACAACCTGCTGGACTATCGCCGCTGGACGCTCCGGCGCGACGGCGAGATTCGGCAGGCCGAGCTGGTCAGGGGGCGCCTGCATGGCAAGGTCCTGGCCGCCAAGCTCAAGGGGCTCGACGATCGCGAAGAGGCCCGCACCTTCACCGGTTACGAGATCTGCATCCCGCGTAGCGAGTTGCCCTCTCTCGAGGAAGGTGAGTACTACTGGCACCAGCTGGAAGGCCTGAAGGTGATCGACCAGGGCGGGCAGTTGCTCGGCGTGATCGACCATCTGCTGGAAACCGGTGCCAACGATGTCATGGTGGTCAAGCCCTGCGCGGGCAGCCTGGACGACCGCGAGCGCCTGTTGCCCTACACCGGGCAGTGCGTGCTGTCGATCGACCTGGCCGCTGGCGAGATGCGGGTGGACTGGGACGCGGACTTCTGATCATCCATGGACAAGCGTTTGTGGGTGGGCGTCGTCAGCATCTTTCCGGAGATGTTCCGCGCGATCAGTGACTATGGCATCACCAGCCGTGCGGTAAAGCAGGGGTTGCTCACGCTGACCTGCTGGAATCCACGGGACTACACCGAGGACCGCCACCAGACGGTGGACGACCGGCCCTTCGGCGGTGGCCCTGGCATGGTGATGAAGATCAAGCCTCTGGAGGGCGCGCTGGCGGATGCCAGGCAAGCCGCCGGGGGCAGGAAGGCGAAGGTGATCTACCTTTCGCCGCAAGGCCGCCAGCTGACGCAGGCGGGCGTACGCGAACTGGCCGAAGAGGAAGCGTTGATCCTCATCGCCGGGCGCTACGAAGGCATCGACGAGCGCTTCATCGAAGAGCACGTCGATGAAGAATGGTCGATCGGCGATTATGTCCTGTCCGGCGGTGAGTTGCCGGCCATGGTGCTGGTCGATGCAGTGACGCGGTTGCTGCCCGGTGCATTGGGTCATGCAGATTCCGCCGAGGAGGACTCCTTCACGGATGGCCTGCTCGACTGCCCGCACTACACCCGACCCGAGGTGTATGCGGACAAACGTGTTCCTGAAGTGTTGCTCAGTGGCAACCATGAACACATCCGGCGTTGGCGTTTGCAGCAGGCCCTTGGGCGGACCTGGGAACGACGCGCCGATCTTCTGGATAGCCGCTCGCTTTCTGGAGAAGAGCAGAAGCTGCTGGCGGAATACATCCGTCAGCGGGACGATAGTTAACGTATCGATGGCTGGCCGATTGCCGGTCTTAGGAGCACAGCATGACCAACAAGATCATTCAGCAGATCGAAGCTGAACAGATGAACAAAGAGATCCCGGCGTTCGCCCCCGGCGACACCGTGATCGTCCAGGTCAAGGTGAAGGAAGGCGACCGTCAGCGTCTGCAGGCCTTCGAAGGCGTCGTCATCGCCAAGCGCAACCGTGGCCTGAACAGCGCCTTCACCGTGCGCAAGATCTCCAACGGCGTGGGCGTGGAACGTACCTTCCAGACCTACAGCCCGATCGTCGACAGCCTGAGCGTCAAGCGTCGCGGCGACGTGCGCAAGGCCAAGCTGTACTACCTCCGCGCCCTGTCCGGCAAGGCCGCGCGCATCAAGGAAAAACTGGTCTAATCCGGTTCTTCTCCGAGAAAAGCAGCCCGAGGGCTGCTTTTTTCATGTCTGGCGTTCGTCTTTCCGGCGGCGCTTCCTACTGCCCACGGCAGCGCATAACCAGTACAACATCCGCGGCACCCAGGCAGCCACTCCATCCGGTATTCGTGGCATGACCCCCAGAGAGCAAGAAATCCTGCGTCGCACCGAGCTTTCCGAAACCCGTGTGACCAAGGCGGTATTCCCGCCCACCACCAATCACCACAACACCCTGTTCGGCGGGACTGCGCTGGCCTGGATGGACGAGGTCTCGTTCATCACCGCGACCCGTTTCTGCCGCCTGCCGCTGGTGACCGTTTCCACCGATCGCATCGACTTCAACCACCCGATCCCGGCGGGCTCGATCGTCGAACTGGTCGGACGGGTGGTCAAGGTCGGCAACACCAGCCTCAAGGTGGAGGTCGAGGTGTACCTGGAAAGCATGTACGCCGACGGTCGCGAGAAGGCCATACACGGCCTGTTCAGCTTCGTTGCCATCGACGACGAAAAGCGGCCGGTTCCGGTCCTGCCGGGGTTCCCGGCCAGCCAGGCGGCTTGAGACAGGCGGAAAGAAGGCACCCACGGGTGCCTTTTCCATATCCCCGGACGATCCGGCCCTGGGTTGGGATCAGGGCCGCAGGCTGATCTTCAGGGAGGCCTGGGACAGGTCGATCTGTTGCAGGCTGACGCTGCCGAACGTCTGCTCGCGCGGCGCGCCGGCAATGCGGATATTGTCGAAGCGCACCTCGCCGATACTGCTCGGCAGGCGCAGGTTGACCGAGCCGTCGGGGTTGAGCGTGCTTTGCGTCTTGCCGGTTTCGTAGCGAACGTCGCTCATCGAGGTTTCCGCCTCCAGGCTGTCGAGCATCGGCATCACCAGCTTCGCCAGTTGCTTCACCGCGGCCAGTCCGTCGCCGCCCTCGGCCTTCAGGAACAGGCCCTCGAGGCTTTCGTTGAGGCCCTGGGCGTTGACGTTGCTCATCTCGACGTCGGTCAGCGGACGCAGGTTCTTCGGCAATTCCTGGCGGCTCATGGCCGCTGGCGGCTGCATACGCTGGATGTCGGCGCTGGCCATCTGGAACGGACTGAGCAGGGCGGCGACCAGGGTCGCGGCCAGGCGCAGGTTGGTCTGCTTCTTCAGCGCCTTCTTCAGTTGCCGTTCGCTCAGCAGGCCCTGCTCGATCAGGGTTTCGCCCAGGCGCTTGTGGTTGCTCAACTGCGCCTGGATCGCGGCGTCCAGTTGGGCGGCGCTAATCAGCCCCTTGTTGATCAGGATCTGGCCCAGGCGGGAATGTTGTTGATTGGACATGGTCATGGCCTGATGAAAAAAGAGGATGATGGCTAGATGCAATCATCCTCTTCGTGGGCTTCGTTTGTCACCCAACCTTGGATAGGGTGACGACGGTCTTTCGTCGGTTCGTTGAAGTCTAGTCGGCGATTTCCGTAGCCTGCGACTTGCTGACTGACGGTTCCGCGTCGATCAGCGACAGCAGCGTCCAGCCGGTGCCCGGCGCCAGCGTGGACTGTGGCGTGGCGACGTGCATCCTGCCGTTCGGATCGCGGGCGAACAGCAGGATCGCGGACTCGCCGTGCAGCGCCTGGTAGTCGTTCCAGCCGAAGGTGTCGGTGAGCAGGGTGGTGCGGATTTCGGCGCCGCGCGACAGCAGGCTGGCGAACTGCGCGTAGGTCAGCGGTCGCTGGCCAAGTGGGCGGCCACGGTGTTCGTCGCTGGAGCGGTGCTTGTCGGTACGCTTGGCTTCCTGGCTGGTCGGCAGGCCGAACAGCTGGCGATGGCCGAACTCGTGGCGGAAGCGCATGGCCGCCAGGGTATTCAGCTCGCCGGCTGGAGAAACCCCCAGCAAATGCCCGATGCCGACCAGGTCGAGGTGGGCTTCGGCGTGCTGCGAGGTGGGATTGCCGAAATAGGTGGGCAGGTTGTCCATGCGGGCGGCGCGGATGTTTTCCCAGCTCGAATCAGTCAGCAGCACGCGGCTGCCGAGGCTCTTCAGGGCCTTGCCGATGGCGCGCCCGACCGGATTGGCGCCGACGATCAGGTAGCCGCTGGGCGAGGGCTCGGCGACCTTCAGCAGGCGCGCCAGGGGGCGGGCGGTGGCGCTTTGCAGGACCACCGTGCCGATGATCACCAGAAAGGTCAGCGGCACCAGCAGCGCCGCCTGGGCATGGCCTTCGGCGCTCAGGCGGATGGCGAAGATCGCCGAGACCGCCGCGGCGACGATCCCGCGCGGGGCGATCCAGCTGAGCAGGGCGCGCTCGCGCCAGCTCAGCGGCGAACCCCAGGTCGACAGCGCCACGTTCAGCGGCCGGGCGACGAACTGGATCAGCAGCAGTACCAGCAGCGCCGCCGGGCCCAGGCCGAGCAGGGCATTGATGTCCAGGCGCGCGGCCAGGAGGATGAACAGGCCGGAAATCAGCAGGACGCTGAGGTTTTCCTTGAAGTGCAGGATCTGCCGTACGTCGACGCCCTTCATGTTGGCCAGGCCCATTCCCATCAGGGTGACGGCGAGCAGTCCGGATTCGTGCATCACCCGGTTCGAGGCGATGAATACGCCCAGCACCGCGGCCAGCGTCGCCAGGTTGTGCAGGTAGTCCGGCAGCCAGTGGCGGCGCAGGACGATGCCCAGCGCCCAGCCGCCGAGGATGCCGAACAGGCTGCCGCAGAGGATCACTCCACCGAAGGTCTGCAGGCTGTGTAGCCAGCCATCGCCTTCGCCGCTGGAGATGATGAAGCTGTACACCACTACCGCCAGCAGGGCGCCGATGGGATCGATGACGATGCCTTCCCAGCGCAGGATGTTCGCCACCGCGGCCTTGGGCCGGACCACCCGCAGCATCGGAACGATCACCGTGGGCCCGGTGACCAGGGTCAGGGTGCCGAACAGCAGGGCCATTTCCCAGCTGAAGTCGAGCAGGTAGTGGGCGGCCAGGGCGATCACGCCCCAGGTCGAGAGCGCGCCGATGGTCACCATTCGGTGCACCACGGTGCCGATTTCCTTCCATTCGCTGAAATGCAGGGTCAGGCTGCCCTCGAAGAGGATCAGCGCCACTGCCAGGGATACCAGTGGGAACAGCAGGGGGCCGAACATCTCGTCCGGATCGAGCCAGCCGAGTAGCGGGCCGGCGACGATCCCGGACAGCAGCAGGAAAAGAATGGCTGGCAGGCGCAGGCGCCAGGCCAGCCATTGACTGAGCAGGGCGGCGGCACCGATGCCGCCGAGGGCGAGCAGGATAGCGTTCTGGTCCATCGAGGATTCCTTGTCAGCGTCGCTCCGCTCGTCCTGAGCCGGGGCGAACCATCGAGCCACATGGCTCCGCTTTTTCCCGCGGGCACGGGAAGCCGGCCGACCTCCTGTCGACCGGCCTGACTAACCATTACGTGGCGATGACGGCCAACGCTCGCGATAGCGCCCAGGCTATGAAAGACTAGCCGCGCTTTCATTTGGTTCGCAGCCTTCATCCATGAGTACCCTCGAACATCCCCTGATCGACCGTTTCCTCGATGCCCTGTGGCTGGAAAAAGGCCTTGCCGACAACACCCGCGAGGCTTATCGCAACGACCTCCAGCAGTTCAACGCCTGGCTCGATGGCCGCGGGCTGCGCCTGGAGGGCATCGGCCGCGACGCCATCCTCGATCACCTGGCCTGGCGCCTGGAACAGGGCTACAAGGCCCGCTCGACCGCGCGCTTCCTCTCCGGCCTGCGTGGCTTCTATCGCTATTGCCTGCGCGACGGCCTGATCGCCGAGGATCCCACCTTGCAGGTGGACCTGCCGCAACTGGGCAAGCCGTTGCCGAAATCCCTCTCCGAAGCGGACGTCGAGGCATTGCTGGCGGCGCCGGAAGTCGACGACCCGCTGGGCCTGCGCGATCGCACCATGCTCGAAGTGCTGTATGCCTGCGGCCTGCGGGTCAGCGAACTGGTCGGCCTGACCCTGGAGCAGGTCAACCTGCGCCAGGGCGTGGTCAAGGTGTTCGGCAAGGGCAGCAAGGAGCGCCTGGTGCCGCTCGGCGAGGAAGCCATCGGCTGGCTCGAACGCTACCTGCGCGAGGCCCGCGGCGACCTGCTTGGCGGGCGGCCCAGCGACGTGCTGTTCCCCAGCCTGCGCGGCGAACAGATGACCCGCCAGACCTTCTGGCATCGCATCAAGCATCACGCGCAGGTGGCGGCGATCGGCACGTCGATTTCGCCGCACACCCTGCGCCACGCCTTCGCCACCCACCTGCTCAACCATGGCGCCGACCTGCGGGTGGTGCAGATGCTGCTCGGCCACAGCGACCTGTCGACCACCCAGATCTATACCCATATCGCCCGGGCCCGCCTCCAGGATCTGCACGCACGCCACCACCCGCGAGGCTGACGCTTTGTCCGAAAAATCCGTACCTACCCGAAAAGAGGCGCTTTCGTAGCGTTCTGCGACAAGCGTCGGGCCCGTCGGGATAGCGGTCTATGGTAGGCTTCGCCGATCGCACGACAGGAGTGACACATGCGCGTGACCCGTTTTCTGGCTGCTGCCGCCCTCGGCCTGATGAGTACCCTGGCCCTGGCAGACAATGCCGATCAGAACATCCGCAAGACCCTGCAGGCCCTGCAACCGGACCTGCCCATCGACTCCATCGCCAGCAGCCCGCTGCAGGGGCTCTACCAGGTGCAGCTGAAGGGCGGCCGGGTGCTCTACGCCAGCGCCGACGGCCAGTTCGTCATGCAGGGCTACCTCTACCAGGTGAAGGACGGCAAGCCGGTCAACCTGACCGAGAAGGCCGAGAGCCAGGCGATCGCCAAGGCGATCAACGGCGTGCCCGCCAGCGAGATGGTGGTGTATCCGGCCAAGGGCCAGGCCAAGGCGCACATCACGGTGTTCACCGATACCACCTGCCCGTACTGCCAGAAGCTGCATGCCGAGGTGCCGGACCTGACCGAGCAGGGGATCGAGGTGCGCTACATGGCGTTCCCGCGCCAGGGGCCGCAGTCGGCGGGCGACAAGCAACTGCAGGCGGTCTGGTGTGCGAAGGAGCCGACCAAGGCGATGGACGCCATGATGAACGGCAAGGAGATCAAGTCTTCCGAGTGCAAGAACCCGGTAGACAAGCAGTTCCAGATGGGCCAGATGGTTGGGGTGCAGGGAACGCCGGCGATCGTCCTCGCCAATGGCCAGTTGCTCCCCGGCTACCAGCCGGCCAAGCAGTTGGCCAAGCTGGCGCTGGAGGCCAAATAGCGCCGGGTCTGCCGAACAATTGACTAATAAAGAGCCGCTTCGTAATGTGCGGCTCTTTTGTTTTCATCATTGGCGATTTCCGCCGCCCGCTGGCGGAATCCATCGCCAGGATGTGTCGTGGCCCGTACAGTGGTCGCGTCAACCTCGATTCGCTCGGGGAACCATAGCAGGCCGGCGCGTCCGGCCGTCGTAGGTGAGATGGGGAGTTCCAGCGTGAAACCGGTCAAAGTAGGCATCTGTGGGTTGGGGACCGTCGGTGGCGGTACCTTCAATGTACTCAAACGCAACGCCGAGGAGATTGCCCGCCGTGCCGGGCGCGGTATCGAGGTTGCGCAGATCGCCGCCCGCCGGCCGAACCCGAAGTGCGATACCGGTGCGACCCCCATCACCGCCGATATCTTCGACGTAGCGTGCAATCCCGAGATCGACGTGGTCGTCGAGTTGATCGGCGGCTACACCCTGGCCCACGAGCTGGTGCTCAAGGCCATCGAGAACGGCAAGCACGTGGTCACCGCGAACAAGGCGCTGATCGCCGTGCACGGCAACGAGATCTTCGCCAAGGCCCGCGAGAAGGGCGTGATCGTCGCCTTCGAGGCCGCTGTCGCCGGCGGCATCCCGGTGATCAAGGCGATCCGCGAGGGGCTGTCGGCCAACCGCATCAACTGGCTGGCCGGGATCATCAACGGTACCGGCAACTTCATCCTCAGCGAAATGCGCGAGAAGGGCCGTACCTTCCCCGACGTGCTCGCCGAGGCCCAGGCCCTGGGCTATGCCGAGGCCGACCCGACCTTCGACGTGGAAGGCATCGACGCCGCCCACAAGCTGACCATCCTCGCCTCGATCGCCTTCGGCATTCCGCTGCAGTTCGACAAGGCCTACACCGAAGGCATCTCGAAGCTGACCAGCGCCGACGTCAACTACGCCGACGCCCTCGGCTATCGCATCAAGCACCTGGGCGTGGCGCGTCGCACCGAGAGCGGCTTCGAGCTGCGCGTGCACCCGACCCTGATTCCCTCGGATCGCCTGATCGCCAACGTCAACGGCGTGATGAACGCGGTGATGGTCAACGGCGACGCCGTCGGCTCGACCCTCTACTACGGCGCCGGTGCCGGCATGGAGCCGACCGCTTCCTCGGTGGTGGCCGACCTCGTCGACGTGGTCCGCGCCATGACCTCCGATCCGGAGAACCGCGTACCGCACCTGGCATTCCAGCCGGACGCGCTGTCCGACCACCCGATCCTGCCGATCGAAGCCTGCGAAAGCGCCTACTACCTGCGCATCCAGGCCAAGGACCACCCGGGCGTACTGGCCCAGGTGGCCACCATCCTGTCCGAGCGCGGCATCAACATCGAATCGATCATGCAGAAGGAGGCCGAGGAACAGGACGGCCTGGTGCCGATGATCCTGGTTACCCACCGGGTCATCGAACAACGCATCAACGATGCCATCGCCGCCCTGGAAGCGCTGGAAGGCGTGTCCGGGCCGGTGGTCCGTATCCGTGTCGAACAACTGAATTGATCGAACGCCGGGCGCCGTTCGCGGGCCCGCGTCAACAGCGAAGGTTTTGAACATGCGTTACATCAGCACCCGCGGCCAAGCGCCCGCCCTGAACTTCGAAGATGTCCTCCTCGCCGGCCTGGCCAGCGACGGTGGCCTCTACGTCCCGGAAAACCTGCCACGCTTCACCCTCGAGGAGATCGCCTCCTGGGTCGGCCTGCCCTACCACGAGCTGGCCTTCCGGGTGATGCGCCCGTTCGTCGCCGGCAGCATCGCCGATGCCGACTTCAAGAAGATCCTCGAGGAAACCTATGGCGTCTTCGCCCATGACGCAGTGGCGCCGCTGCGCCAGTTGAACGGCAACGAATGGGTGCTGGAGCTGTTCCACGGCCCGACCCTGGCCTTCAAGGACTTCGCCCTGCAACTGCTCGGCCGGCTGCTCGACCATGTGCTGGCCAAGCGCGGCGAGCGCGTGGTGATCATGGGGGCCACCTCCGGCGATACCGGCTCCGCGGCCATCGAAGGCTGCCGCCGTTGCGACAACGTCGACATCTTCATCATGCACCCGCACAACCGCGTGTCCGAGGTGCAGCGCCGGCAGATGACCACCATCCTCGGCGACAACATCCACAACATCGCCATCGAAGGCAACTTCGACGACTGCCAGGAGATGGTCAAGGCCAGCTTCGCCGACCAGGGCTTCCTCAAGGGTACCCGCCTGGTAGCGGTGAACTCGATCAACTGGGCGCGGATCATGGCCCAGATCGTCTACTACTTCCATGCCGCGCTGCAGCTCGGCGCGCCGCATCGCTCGGTGGCGTTCTCGGTGCCGACCGGCAACTTCGGCGACATCTTTGCCGGCTACCTGGCGCGCAACATGGGCCTGCCGGTCAGCCAACTGATCGTCGCGACCAACCGCAACGACATCCTGCACCGCTTCATGAGCGGCAACCGCTACGACAAGGACACCCTGCATCCCTCGCTGTCGCCGTCGATGGATATCATGGTCTCGTCCAACTTCGAACGCCTGCTGTTCGACCTGCACGGCCGCAACGGCAAGGCCGTCGCCGAACTGCTGGATGCCTTCAAGGCCAGCGGCAAGCTGTCGGTGGAAGACCAGCGCTGGACCGAGGCGCGCAAGCTGTTCGACTCCCTGGCGGTCAGCGACGAGCAGACCTGCGAGACCATCGCCGAGGTATACCGCTCCTGTGGCGAGTTGCTCGACCCGCACACCGCCATTGGCGTGCGTGCCGCCCGCGAATGCCGGCGCAGCCTGAGCGTGCCGATGGTGACCCTGGGCACTGCGCACCCGGTCAAGTTCCCCGAAGCGGTGGAGAAGGCCGGCATCGGCCAGGCGCCGGCGCTGCCTGCGCACCTCGCCGACCTGTTCGAGCGCGAGGAGCGCTGCACCGTATTGCCGAACGAGCTGGCCAAGGTGCAGGCCTTCGTCAGCCAGCACGGCAATCGCGGCAAGCCGCTCTGAGCCTGTCGTGAAAGGAAGAAGCCCGCCTTGATGGCGGGCTTTTTCATGTCTTCTCAAAGGGCGGCGGCGAGTTTGTTGCGCGAGGGGCGGAGCAGTCTCAGCGGGTCGTTGAACTGGATGTCGCTGGCCAGCTTGTAGTAGCGCCCGACGAAATAGTCGCGGGCCTGGGCATCGTTCTTTCCCTGGTACAGCACCCAGGCGACGCTGATGCCGGCGAACTCGTTGTACTCGATCTGTCGCAGCGGGCTGAAGTGGGTCGCCGTGGTGGCCGTGGCGCCCCAGGCGGGCACGTCGCGGATCAACGGGCCCTGCCAGAGGATCGGCCAACTGAGCGGCGGCACGACCACATCGGCCAGTCCGGTCAGCAGCAGGGTCGGGGTCTTTACCGTGGAACCGATGGCCAGGGGGCCTGGCTCGATCGGCAGGGCGCCGACCAGCTTCAACCGTGGCTCGATGAGTTGCAGGGCTTGTGCAGAGAGGCTGGCGCTCTGCAGTGTGGCCTGGCCGCCGGCGGAGTGCCCGGCGACCAGCGTCCGGGAAAAGTCGGCCCGGTCATGCAGGGCCGAGCCCGGGTCCCTGTCCAGTTTCGCGACCTCAAGGATGCCGAGGGCGTGCATCAGCGGGAAGGAATTGATGAAGTCGGAGGAGATCACCACGATGAAGCCGTGGCTGGCCCACAGTTTCATCAGTTCGTGATAGTTGCCGGCGTTGGAAAGTATGCCGCCGACGAAAGTGATGACCGGAAGCTTGGCGTCGGACGCGGCGATGTCCGCCGGATAGTAGACGCTGGTACTGATCGGGCTGGCGAAGCCATAGGGAAAAGCCTCGTTGCAGCGGATCGAGCCGTCCAACAGGACGATCCTGGCGATGGTCCCGACGAAGCCACGACAATCGGCGAGCACGGCGGTGCTGGCGATCTCGGTGTCGGCGACCGGACGCGCGTACTGGTCGTTGGCCAGGCCCACGGCGCCGAACAGCAGCGAGCCCTGTGCCGTGCCGGCGGCGAATGCCAGCGCGAGGATGAAGGCGCGCCAGGCGCTGCGGGGGGATGCGAAGGCAGTCATGAGATCCTCGCTGTTCGATGCGCAGGGGGAAGTCTCGTTGTTACTGCCTGACGGACGCGCCGGATACTGCAATTTCAAGCAGGTGAAGGCGTTGCGCGAGGGTGGGATGGTTGGAGTTTTTCCCGGTGCTTCCCTTATAGCGGGCTGATCGTTGCGTTGGCCTGGTTCGGCTCGAATGGCTATTTGCGCCGGCACGTGGCCTTTCGCCAGATGCTGCCGTTAGTCCGGTAAATGCTTGCATCGACGAACCCTATTCGCGTTTTTTCGGTCTTTGACGAGTCTTATTCGTCGAAACAGGAGACCTGATTTGGACAGCCTGAAGCAACGACTGGCCGATGCCTTCGCTCCCCATCCCTTCACCCTCAGCCAGCCCCGGCCCGATGGCGGACGGGTGGTCACGCTGGTCGATCCGCAGGGGGAAACCCTGTTGCAGCGGGTCATCGCCAAGGTGCAGTTGAACGACGAAAGCTATCTCGAGGATGCCGTGCAGACCATTCGCCGGGAATTGCAGGTGCTGGTCGGGCGGATGGAGGAAGACGTGCTGGCGACCTTCCGCGAGCGGGATCACGTGCTGCTGTATTCGTCGCGCTAGCACCGTCTCGTTCGAGGGCGCGTTGCGCATCGGGCGGTCAGGCCGAAGGCGCGCGCCGGTGCAGCGGCTCTTGCCGGATGGCGCCATGCTCGTGGAAGCGTGCGGATAACCCCCTCTCCCTGGCTGGATAGGGGAGAGGGGCCGCCCTGTCCGCGGAGCACCGATGAAGGGCTCCGCGTACCGTTCAGATGGCGCCTTCCCGGCGCAGGGCGGCGATGCCCTCGCTGTCGTAGCCCAGCTCGGCGAGCAGGGCATCGGTATGCTCGCCCAGTTCCGGGCCTACCCAATCCGCCGAGCCTGGCGTGGCGGACAGCTTGGGCACGATGCCAGGCATGCGGAATGGCTTGCCGTCCGGCAAGCGTGCCGAGAGGAACATCTCGCGGGCAAGGAATTGCGGATCGCGGAACATGTCTTCGGCGGAGTAGATGCGGCTGGCCGGGACTTCGGCTCGCGCCAGCACTGCCAGCACTTCCTCCAGGGACTGCGAGGCGACCCAGCGGTCGATAACCCCATAGAGTTCGTCGCGGCGCGCATCGCGCCCGTCGTTGCTGGCCAGTTGCGGGTCGCTGGCCAGGTCGTCGCGGCCGATGGCCTGCATGAAGCGGCGGAAGATCGCGTCGCCGTTGGCGCCGATCTGTACGTGGCGGCCATCGGCGCTGGTGTGGATGGAGGAGGGGGTGATGCCCGGCATGATGTTGCCGGTGCGCTCGCGGATGAAACCGAACACGTCGAATTCCGGAACCATGCTTTCCATCATGGCGAAGATCGCCTCGTAGAGGGCGACGTCGACCATCTGTCCCTCGCCGCCGTTGACCTCGCGGTGTCGCAGCGCCATCAGCGCGCCGATCACGCCCCACAGGGCGGCGATCGAGTCGCCGATGGAAATCCCGGTGCGAACCGGCGGGCGGTCCTCGAAGCCGGTAATGTAGCGCAGTCCGCCCATCGACTCGCCGACCGCGCCGAAGCCCGGCTGGTCCTTGTAGGGGCCGGTCTGGCCGAAGCCCGACAGGCGCACCATCACCAGGCGCGGGTTCAGCGCGTGGAGGACATCCCAGCCCAGGCCGAGCTTTTCCAGTACGCCGGGGCGGAAGTTCTCGATCAGGATGTCGGCATCGCCGAGCAGGCGTTTCAGGATCGCCTGGCCTTCGGCGTGCTTGAGATTGAGGGTCAGGGATTTCTTGTTGCGTGCCTGAACGAACCACCACAGCGAGGTGCCTTCGTAGAGCTTGCGCCACTTGCGCAGTGGATCGCCGCCGTCGGGCGACTCGATCTTGATCACTTCGGCGCCGAACTCGGCGCAGATCCGCGAGGCGAAAGGGCCGGCGATCAGGGTGCCGAGCTCGACCACCTTCAGGCCGGCCAGCGGTTTGGGCGAATGTTCCATGCGGTGTCCGTCAGGCTGCAGTGTGCGCATAGCCTAGAGCATTTGCCGGCGGTGCGGGCGGGTGCCGCGGTAGGGTGAGACGTTTCCCGTTTTTTCCCGATATGCCCGGCGGTCCTTCAATTCCTTTTGCATAGAGGGTTTAATGCGGGAGTCGATACAGGATGTAGCGCGCCAGACACCGAGCCAGGGAGGCCCCTCGTGCCATTTCTTTCTCTCTTTCCTCCCCGTGTTTCTTTTCCATGCTCCGGCCGGCCCGGCGTAGATATGCGCGTGCGTTGGATTTTATTACATGTGATCTGTTGAAATCTTACATGTGATCTCGTAGTGTGAGTCCATGCAACGGAAATCATCAGCCCATTATCAGCGTGTCTTTCGCCAGCGCCTGCGCGAGCAGGGCCTGGTGAAGAAGGAAGTCTGGATCTTGCCGGAGAACGCCGCGGCGCTCGCCGGCATCGAGCGGATGCTGCGTCGCCCGGCTGCCGGAGCGGCTCATTTGGAGAAGGAGGAAGACATGACGGAAGCCCGGGTATGGAACGCTCGCTCGCTGGCCGAGGCCCTGAGCGGCACCGAGCTGTTCAGCAGCGGCGAGGCCCAGATCGAGCTGATCGAGGGGGCGGAAGCGAGTCTCTATGTGATCATGCGCGAATACGGCGACCTGCCGGTGTTCGTCGCGCCCCAGGGCGAGCAGATCATCGTCGAGGCGCTGCTCTGGCCGGAAAGCGACGTTACCGACGCGACCGCCTTCAACGAAGAGGTCCTGCTCAGCCGGCAACTGTTCCCGCTGTCGAGCATCGGCCTGCTCAACCTGCCGGGCGAGGAGCGCTGCTACAGCATGTTCGGCGCGTTGAGCACGACTTCGTCGCTGGCCAGCGTGCTGCACGAAATCGAAACCCTGGCCGGCAACGTGATCCGCGCCACGGAAGTCTACGCCGGCTACCTGAAAGCCCGGGCCTGAGGGAGGACACCATCATGACGGTATGGAGCAAGCTGCTGAGCGCCCTGCGCGGCGGAGCCAACGAGGTTGGCGAGGCGATCGTCGACAGCCAGGCGCTGCGCATCCTCGACCAGGAGATCCGCGACGCCGACGTCGAACTGCGCAAGTCGCGGGAAGCGCTGGCCTCGATCATGGCCCGCCACCGCCTGGCCCAGGAGCGCGTCGAGAAGGGCGCGGCCCAGGTCGCCGAGTACGAGCAATACGCGATCAAGGCACTGGAGGCCGGCAACGAGGAGCTGGCCCGGGAGGTCGCGGAGAAGATCGCGACCCTGGAGAACCAGCTCGAGGGCGAGCGTGCCCAGGTCGCGGAATTCGCCGCCAGCGTAGCCCAGTTGCGCAAGTCGGTGAGCCAGGCCGAGGGCAACATCCGCCAGCTCAAGCAACAGGTGGATACGGTCAAGGCCACCGAGAGCGTGCAGAAGGCGCAGATGGCCGTTGCCCAGCGCTACGGTAACTCGAAGAGCAAGCTGCAGACCGCGGTGGACTCCCTGGAGCGGATCAAGCAGCGCCAGGCCGAACGCGCGGCGACCATGGATGCCGCGGCCGAACTGGCCAGCGCGGCGGCGCCGGACGATGCGCTGGACGCCAAGCTGCGCGCGGCTGGGATCAAGGCCTCGGGCTACAGCGTGGATGGCGTGCTGGCGCGCCTGAAGGAAAAGGGCAAGGCCTGATAGGCCCGCGGCCCGGCGAAGGCGTCCGGGCCCGTTTTTCAGGGATAGAGCGACAATGGAAGGTTTCCTGCAGACGGCGCTGTCGTTCCCGACCGTGCTGTTCAGCTTTCTTCTGATCCTAGCGATCATCTACTGGGGCATCGTCGCCCTGGGCATGGTCGAGATCGATGTGCTCGATCTCGACGCCGAGTCGGTCGTCGATGGCGCCGGCCAGGCCGAAGGCCTCGCCGCGCTGCTGGCGAAGCTGAAACTCAACGGCGTACCGGTCACCCTGGTGCTGACCCTGCTGTCCTTCTTCGCCTGGTTCCTCTGCTACTTCGTCCAGCTGTGGCTGCTCAGCGCATTGCCGCTCGGCTGGCTGCGCTACCCGTTGGGCGCCGTGGTGGCGGTGGGCGCGCTGTTCCTGGCGGCGCCGCTGGCGGCCACGCTGTGCCGGCCGTTGCGGCCGCTGTTCCGCAAGCTGGAAAGCACCAGCAGCAAGTCGGTGCTGGGCCAGGTCGCGGTGGTGCGCAGCGGGCGGGTCACCCTGCAACATGGCGAGGCGTTGCTGGAAGACGGCGGCGCCGGGCTGATCCTGAAAGTTCGTGCGGAAGAAAACAAAGGCTTCAAGCGCGGCGATCGCGTCGTGCTGCTGGAGTACCTGGAGGCGGAGCACGCCTATCGGGTCGTTACCGAGGAAGAGTTCCGCGGTATCTGACCCGGGCTCGGTGAGAATCAAGGAGAACTGCTGCTATGGATATGACGTCGCTGATGCCCCTCCTGCTGGGAGTGGGCCTGGTCGTTCTGCTGGTCGTGGGCCTGCTGGCCCTGTTCAAGGCCTTCTACATCAAGGTCCCGCAAGGCACCGCGCTGATCGTCAACGACATGTCGTCGACGCCCAAGGTGCATTTCACCGGTGCGCTGGTCTATCCGGTGATCCACCTGAAGGAGTTCATGCGCATCTCGCTGATCACCCTGGAGGTCGACCGGCGCGGCAAGGACGGCCTGATCTGCCGCGACAACATGCGCGCGGACATCACCGTTGCCTTCTACCTGCGGGTCAACGAGACCCAGGACGACGTGCTCAAGGTGGCCAAGGCCATCGGCGTCGACCGTGCTTCCGACCGTTCGGCGGTGAACGAGCTGTTCAATGCCAAGTTCTCCGAGGCGCTGAAGACCGTCGGCAAGCAGTTCGACTTCGTCCAGCTGTTCGAGAATCGCCAGGACTTCCGTGACCGCATCATCGAGGTGATCGGCAACGACCTGAACGGCTACGTCCTGGAAGACGTCGCCATCGACTACCTGGAGCAGACCGCGAAGAACTCGCTGGACCCGAGCAACATCCTCGATGCCGAGGGCATCCGCAAGATCACCGAGCTGACCGCCACCCAGAACGTCATCACCAACGAACTGGAGCGCAACGAAGAGCTGGCGATCAAGAAGAAGAACGTCGAGACCCGCGAGGCGGCCCTGGCCCTGGAGCGCCAGCAGGCTGACGCCGAGGCCCGGCAGAAGCGCGAGATCGAGACCATCCGAGCCCGCGAGGAAGCGGAAACCGCGCGGGTCAAGGAAGAGGAGCGGCTGAAGGCCGAGCAGGCGCGGATCCAGGCGCAGCAGGAAATCGACGTGCGCACCGAGAACCACCAGCGCGAGGTCGAGGTGGCGCAGCAGAACCGCCAGCGCGCGGTGGTCATCGAGGTGGAGAAGGTCACCCGCGCCAAGGACCTGGAGATCGTCGCCCGCGAGCGTGAGGTGGAGCTGCAGAAGATCGAGAAGGAAAAGGCGCTGGAAGAGCAGCGCAAGAACATCGCCAATGTGATTCGCGAGCGCGTCGCGGTGGAAAAGACCGTGGCCCAGGAGGAGGAGCGGATCAAGGAGGTGCGCGAGGTTTCCGAGGCCGAGCGGGTCAAGCAGGTGATCCTGCTGCAGGCCCAGGCGGAAGCCGAGCAGGAGCTGGTACGCCAGGTCAAGCAGGCGGAAGCCGACGAGGCCCGCTCCAAGCACAAGGCGGTGGAAATCAACACCATGGCGCAGGCCGAGCTGGAAGCGGCGTCGAAGCAGGCCGAGGCGAAGAAGCGTCTGGCCGAGGGCATCGAGGCCGAGCGCGCAGCGCCGGGCCTGGCCGATGCGCGGGTGCTGGAAGTCACCGCCGCGGCTAAGGAAAAGGATGGCTTGGCAGCGGCGCGGGTACGTGCCGAACAACTGATCGCCGAAGCCAGGGGCGACGAGGAGCGCGGCCTGGCCGACGCCCGGGTGCTCGAGGCGCAGGCCGCAGCCAAGGAGAAGGACGGCCTGGCCGAAGCCAAGGTGCTGGCCGAGAAGCTCGGCGCCCAGGCGCGCGGCGAGGAGCAGCTCGGCGCGGCCAAGGCCAAGGCCACCAAGGACCAGGGCAGCGCGGAAGCGGAAGTACTGCTGCAGCGCCTGAATGCCGAGGCCGAGGGGCTTGGCAAGAAGTTCGGCGCCCTGGATGCCCTCAGCGACAGCGCTCGCCAGCACGAAGAGTTCCGCATGCAGCTGGAGAAGAGCTTCGAGGAGGCCATGGCGGCCATCGCCGCGAACAAGGACATCGCCAAGGACCAGGCCGAGGTGCTCGCCACCGCGCTGGGCAAGGCGAACATCGAGATCGTCGGCGGCGAGGGCGACTTCTTCAACTCCTTCGCCAAGTCGCTGTCGGTGGGCAAGGCCATCGAAGGTGTGGTCGGCAAGAGCCCGGTGGTGCAGGACGTCCTCGCCCGCCTGCTCAACGGCCGTGGCGCAGCCGCTGCGGTGATGCCGGAACGCAAGAGCGGCCACGAGAACGAGCCGGCGGCGGAAGTCTGAGTCGACCCGCAGCCTCCTCCGCCAACTGCGGAGGCGTTCCGCCCGCGCCCTGAGCGGCGCAGCCCCTGGCGTGGCCTGTTGGCTGCGCCCGGGGCAGGCCGCTCGGGCCGGTTTCCATCGATGACCGCCGTAGACCCAGGAAGACCAGGATGTCGGACACTCAAGCCGCAACTCCCGCGCAGGACGTATTGGACAAGGCCGTTGCCGAGGGCGGCGCCTACGAGGTGCTGCACAAGCGCCTGCTGGAGCAGGGCCAGCGCCTGCGGCAGACCGCCGAAAGGCTCAACGCCAGTCGCCTGGAGGAGTTCGGCGACAGCCAGATGGATGTGATCGGCCGGGTCCGCATCCGTACCGAGAACAACTGCATCGCCCGCGATATCGTCCAGGTCGGCGATTGCCTGCTGTTCGGCTACAACGTGTTCATCGGCCTGCGCAAGGAAACCGGCGTGGCCGACGTGTTCTCCCTCTACCGCCTGGTGGAGGGCAGCGAAGGCTACGAGGCGGAGCCTGTGCCACTGGGGGACAGCTTTCTCGCCGCGCCGGGCTTCGTCAACGACTTCAACGAGCTTTACACCTACTACAAGAACACCCGCCTGCTGCAACTGGCGATCCGCGACGGCAAGCTGCTGGCCAGCTTCCAGATCGGCGAGCGGATCACCGACATCCGCGTGTTCCGCTGGTCGATCTCCAGCGACGGCAGCGAGGTCCGCTACATCGACAACCGCGGCGAGCGCGACATCGCCTTGCCGGCACCGTTCGACTTCGAATGGCAGCGGGCTACCCGCGAGATGGTGGTGGAGGGCCGCTTCCCGCACCTGAACATCCTCGACACCCTGTTCGTCGAGACCATTGGCGGCGACCTGACCATCAAGGTCGAGAACAACACCGAGGTCGGCCTGGGCATCTATCGCGAAGAGGTGATGGACAAGACCCAGTCGCTGGACGACGCGCAGGTTGAGTTCGCCCGCCTCGGCAGCCTGCTGCTGCTCAAGGTCCTGCCCTATCGCGAGGAGCAGTGGCGCTACCTGGTGTTCAACAGCCTGACCGGCAAGGTCGAGCGCATCGACGCCATCGGCCTGGCCTGCATCCAGTTGCCGGAGGACCACGGGATCATCTTCCCCGGCGGCTACTACCTGCAGAACGGCGAGTACCGCACCTTCGAGCAATCCATGGAAGGCATGCGCTTCAAGCGCTCGGTACGCTCGCCCAACGGCGAGGACGTGCAGTACGTTTTCTACCATCCCGAGCAGGGGCGGAACGTGCTGCTCACCTACAACCTGATCAACCGCCAGTTGCAGAATCCGCTGTTCGGCCACGGCTACGCGCGCCTGGAGGACGGGCGCATGGTGATCTTCGCCGCCGAAGGCGAGGAACCGACCCGCATCCATCCGATGCAGGTCTGGCAGACGCCGTTCTGCACCGAGGAGTACGCGGCCCGCCAACCGGCGCGTAGCGGTTTTCTCGGGCGGATCGGCAATGCCGAGCTGGTGCGCGGCGTCTCCGACCTCTACGACTTGTGCCGGGAGATCGAGACCCCGGCGGTTTCGATCCAGCGCTACTCGCTGCTGTGCCAGAACACCCAGCGCCTGTTCGACGTCTACCACTGGCTCGGCAGCGACCAACTGGACGGCTTGGCGCCGCTGTTGCGCGAAGTGGCGGCGACCGCCGAGCTGGTGCTCGACGAGTACGAGAAGGTCGAAAGTATCCGCCGCCAGTCGGCCCAGGCGATGGTCGACGCGGAGGAGCGGCACAAGGCGCTCCTCTCCGGCTTGCTGCCCGACGGCTGGGACCGGGTGCAGCAGTTCGTCGACGGGCTCAACGGCATCACCGCCCAGCGTGGGTTGCTGCTGACCATCCGCGAGTACCGCTACATCGACGTGGCGCGACTCGACGCCATGGAGGCCGAACTGCTCGCGGCCCACGAGCGGGTGGCCGCCGCCACCGCGACCTTCCTCGCCAGCGAACAGGCCCTGCAGCCCTTGCTGGAGCGCCTGCAGAGCCTCGATGGCGAGGCGCAGAAAGCCGAGACCGTGGCCCAGCTCGGCGAGCCGCTGGCGGCCCTGGAGGCGATGGCCGGCGACCTCGACATGCTGTCCTCGCTGATGGCTTCGCTGCGCATCGACGACGCGACCCAGCGGACCCGCATCATCGAGTCGATCTCGGAGATCTACGCCCGCCTGAACCAGGCCAAGGCGCGCGCCGAGCAGCGGCGCAAGGGACTCGGTTCGAGCGAGACCGTGGCCCAGTTCGGCGCCCAGTTCAAACTGTTTGGCCAGGGCATCACCAACGCCCTGGCCCAGGCCCAGGACCCCGAGCGCTGCGACGAGCAACTGTCGCGCCTGCTGGTGCAACTGGAGGAACTGGAAAGCCAGTTCGGCGACCATGAGCAGTTCCTCGGCGACATCCTGGCCAAGCGCGAGGAGCTGCTGGAAACCTTCGAAGCGCACAAGCAGACCCTGCTCGACGAGCGCCAGCGCAAGGCCCAGGGACTGCTCGACGCCGCCCGGCGAATTCTCGACAGCCTGCAACGACGCACCGCGCGCTTCACCCAGGCGGAGGAACTGAACGCGTTCTTCGCCGCCGACCCGCTGATCCTCAAGTTGCGCGAACTGGCCGAACGTCTTCGCGAATTGAAGGACAGCGTCAAGGCCGACGACGTCGAGGCGCGCCTGAAGGCCGCGCGCGACCAGGCGGTCCGCGCATTGCGCGACAAGAGCGAGCTGTTCGAGGAGGGCGGCGACGTCATCCGCCTGGGCCCGCGCCACCGCTTCAGCGTCAACACCCAGGAACTCGACCTGACCCTGATGCCGCGCGGCGACGCGCTGTACCTGCACCTGACCGGCACCGATTTCCTCGAACCGCTGCAGGACCCGCGGCTCGATGAGCTGCGCGAGTTCTGGCAGGTGAACCTGGAATCCGAATCGGAGACGCTGTACCGCGCCGAATATCTCGCCGGCGAAGTGCTCGCCGCCGCCGACGCGGGCCGCGATGGCTTCAGCCTGGAGCGCTTGCAGGCGCTGCTGGCGCAGCCGGACGAGCTGGCGCGGGCGATCCGCGATTTCGCCGCACCGCGCTACAAGGAGGGCTACGAGAAAGGCATTCACGACCACGATGCGGCGGCGATCCTGGTTCGCCTGCTGCCGTTGCGCGAGAGCGCCGGACTGCTACGCTACGCACCCTCGGCGCGGGCCTTCGCCAGCCTGTTCTGGAGCCGCCGGCGCGAGGAGCGGGAAGTCGCCGGCTGGCCCGAGCGGGCACGCAGCAGCCGCAGCATCCAGCAGATGTTCGGTCGTGACGACGGCCTGCTCGCCCTTCGCGGCGAAGTGGCCGCGGCGATGCGTGCGCTGCTCGCCGAACAGCCCATCGCGCTGGACCCGCAGCATATCGACGAGGCGGCCGAGTACCTGGTCTGGGAATTGTCCGCCGAGCGTCCCGAATTCACCTTCAGCAAATATGCCCGGCAATTGCAGGAAGGACTCAAGCTGCGCCTGCAAGGCGTGCGTCTATGGGACGACTACCGGCAGACCCTGGAGCGTCTCGGCGAGCGGCCCGCCGCCCAGTGGGAACTGGCCGGCAACTGGCTGCGCGGACTATGTGGCGACGCCGAGTTCCAGCCGCTGGCGGCCTACCTGGACGAGGCGGTGGCGCTCTCGTTGCTGGACGAGGAGATGCCACGACGGATCACCGAGGTCGACCTGCGCTTCCAGGTCGACGGCCTGATGGGCGAGCATCCGCGCATCTTCGAACGCGGCCTGGCGCTGGCGGTGGACGACTTCTTCGGCCGCCTGCGTCGCCATCGCCAGCAATTCCTGCCGGGGCTGCGGCGCTACCAGGCGCTGCGCCAGGAGATCGTCGAACACGAGCGCGAGGCATTGCGCCTGGCCGAGTTCAAGCCGCGACCGCTGTCCTCGTTCGTTCGCAACAAGCTGATCAATGACGTCTACCTGGGTGTCATCGGCGACAACCTGGCCAAGCAGATGGGGACGGTGGGCGAGAACAAGCGCACCGACCTGATGGGCCTGCTGATGCTGATCTCCCCGCCAGGCTACGGCAAGACCACCCTGATGGAGTACGTGGCGCACCGCCTGGGGCTGATCTTCATGAAGATCAACGGTCCTGCCCTCGGCCACGAGGTGCGCTCGCTCGACCCCGGGCAGGCGCCGGACGCGACTTCGCGGCAGGAACTGGAGAAGCTCAACCTGGCGCTGGAGATGGGCAACAACGTGATGCTCTATGTCGACGACATCCAGCACACCCATCCCGAGTTCCTGCAGAAGTTCATCTCCCTCTGCGACGGCACGCGCCGGGTGGAAGGGGTGTGGAAGGGCCGGACCAAGACCTACGACATGCGTGGGCGGAAGTTCTGCGTGGTGATGGCGGGCAACCCCTACACCGAGTCCGGCGAGGTCTTCCGCATTCCCGACATGCTCGCCAACCGCGCCGACATCTACAACCTCGGCGACACCCTCAGCGGCATGCAGGAGGCGTTCTCCCTCAGCTACATCGAGAACGCCCTGACCTCCAACCCGGTTCTCGCGCCGCTGGCCACCCGCGACATGGCCGACGTCTATCGCTTCGTCGCCAAGGCCGAGGGCAAGCCGTTCTCCAGCAACGAGCTGGCCCACGGCTACAGCGGTGCCGAGATCAACGAGATCAGCAGCACCCTGCAACGCCTCATGCAGGTGCGCGACGTGGTGCTCAAGGTCAACCAGCAGTACATCGCCAGCGCCGCCCAGGCCGACCAGTACCGCAGCGAGCCGCCGTTCAAGCTGCAGGGCAGCTACCGCAACATGAACAAGATGGCGGAGAAGATCTCCGCGGTGATGAACGATGCCGAGCTGCTGCAACTGATCGCCGACCACTACCAGGGCGAGTCGCAACTGCTGACCACCGGAGCCGAGGAGAACCTGCTGAAGCTCGCCGAACTGCGCGGCAACCAGAGCCCCGAGCAGGCCGAGCGCTGGGCGCAGATCAAGCGTGACTTCCTGCGCAACAAGTCCATGGGCGGCAGCGACGCCGACGTCGGCGGACGGCTGGTTGCGCAGCTCAACGACCTTGTGGAAAGCGTCCGTGGCCTGGCTCGCGAACCCCAGCCGGTACAACCGGCGCCCTGGGACGAGTTGTTGGCTGGATTGCGCCAGCTCGGCCAGGGTGCGCCGGCGCTGAACGTCGAGGTGACGGCGCCTGCGCAGCCGGGCGTGCAGCAGGTGCTGGAGAGCCTTGCCGCCTGCCTGCAGGACAGTTTCCTGCCGCTGATCAAGGTGATGGACCGCAAGATCGACGTCGACCTGCGCACGCACAACCGCATCAACGAGATATCCAGCCGCCTCGACGAACTGGGCCGGTTGCTGGGCGGCGAGCAGAGGCCGCTGGAGAACGATCAACCCTGAGGACACGAGGAGCGGGAAATGGACTTCGACGGATTGGACCGCCAGCTGCGCGACAGCCTGGCCGATCTGAAGCTGAGCAACGAGGAGCGGGACGAACTGCGCCAACTGGGCAGCGAGCTGGCACCCGACCAGGTGCGTTTCCTGCGCAACCGTGCCTTCGACCTGGTGCGTGAGCTGGTCCTCCTGGAGGAGCAGGGCGAACGGATAGCCGCCCTGAAGTGGCTGGAGCAGGTGGTGCGCACCCTGGAGGTTACCGCGGCGCCGCCGCGCAGCCGCGCCAGCGCCTATTTCAGTCCCGGCGAGGAGTGTCGGCGGAAGATCCGCGAACTGTGCCGGCAGGCCAGGCAGAGCCTGGACATCTGCGTGTTCACCATCTCCGACGACCAGCTCAGTGCGGAAATCCTGGCCTGCCATCGGCGCGGCGTTCCGGTGCGGATCATCAGCGACGATGACAAGCAGTTCGACGAAGGCAGCGACATCCATGCGCTGCGCGAGGCCGGCGTACCGCTGCGAATCGACGACAGTCCCTTCCACATGCACCACAAGTTCGCCCTGGTGGATGGCGCCTGGCTGCTCAACGGCAGTTTCAACTGGACCCGCAGCGCCAGCGTCAACAACGAAGAGAACCTGCTGGTAACCGACGACGCCGTGCTGATCGGCGCCTATCGGCGCGAGTTCGAGGAACTCTGGGGCCGCTACGCCCCGCGCTGAGCGGCAGCGACGCGAGAAAGGCAGGGCAGGCGGTCGGCCGGCGGACCGCACGCGGGCGGGTTTCAGGTTAGACTTGCGCCCTTTCGCTTCCCACGCCGGTATTCCCATGGCCCTGCAATCCACGCCCTATAAAGCCGATATTTCCCTCACCGACCTGGACCGCGGGGTCTACGAGACGTTGCGCCTGACCGTGGCCCGGCACCCCTCCGAGACCGAGGAGCGCCTGGCCGTGCGCTTGCTGGCCTACGTGCTGTGGTACGGCGAGCAGATCGCCTTCGGGCGTGGCCTGTCGGACGTGGACGAACCGGCGCTCTGGGAAAAGAGCCTGGACGGCCGGGTCCTGCACTGGATCGAAGTCGGCCAGCCGGACGCCGAGCGCATCACCTGGTGCTCGCGTCGCTGCGAGCGCTTCAGCCTGCTCGCCTATGGCAACCTGCGGGTCTGGCAGACCAAGGTGCTGGACAGCGTGCGCAGCCTGAAGAACATCAACGTCGCGGCAGTGCCCCAGGAACCCCTGGAGAGCCTGTCCCGCGACCTGCCGCGTTCGATCAACTGGACCGTGATGATCAGCGAGGGCACCCTGTTCGTCACCGACGAGAACGGCCAGCACGAGTTGCAGCTGGAGTGGCTGCAGGGCGAGCGTTGATCGCCGCCGCCGTTTCCTTCCGTCGAGCCGAACGAGTGACCTGATGCGTATCGAACCCCGCCCCCTGCCCGAAACCCTGCCCGATCTCGGCGACCTTCCGCCATTGCTGGCGCGCCTGTACGCGGCTCGTGGCGTGCGTTGCGCCGAGGAGCTGGACAAGGGCCTGGCGCGGCTGATTCCCTACCAGCGGCTGAAAGGCATCGAGGAGGGCGTGGCGCTGCTGGTGGACGCCCTGGAGGGCGGCCAGCGGATTCTCATCGTCGGCGACTTCGACGCCGACGGCGCCACCGCCAGCAGCGTCGGCGTGCTGGCCCTGCGCATGCTCGGCGCGGCCTGGGTCGATTACCTGGTGCCGAACCGCTTCGAGTACGGCTACGGCCTGACCCCGGAGATCGTCGGCGTGGCCCTGGAGAAGCGTCCCGACCTGCTGGTGACGGTGGACAACGGCATCTCCAGCGTGGACGGCGTCCAGGCGGCGAAAGCCGCGGGGCTCAAGGTGCTGGTCACCGACCACCACCTGCCTGGCCCGGAACTGCCGGCGGCGGATGCGATCATCAACCCCAACCAGCCGGGCTGCGAATTCCCCAGCAAGGCCATGGCCGGGGTCGGGGTGATCTTCTATGTGATGCTGGCGTTGCGGGCGCGCCTGCGCGAGCTGGACTGGTTCGCCCGGCGCGGGCTGAAGGAACCGAACCTCGCCGAGCTGCTCGACCTGGTGGCGCTGGGCAGCGTCGCCGATGTGGTGCCGCTCGATGCCAACAACCGCATCCTGGTCCACCAGGGCCTCGCGCGCATCCGCGCCGGCCGCGCCCGGCCGGGCTTGCGCGCGCTGCTGGAGGTGGCCGGGCGGCCTCCGGTACGGATCACCTCCACCGACCTGGGTTTCATCCTCGGTCCGCGCCTGAACGCGGCGGGTCGGCTCGACGACATGTCCCTCGGCATCGAATGCCTGCTCTGCGACGACGAAGCGCTGGCCCGCGACATGGCGGTGCAGCTCGACCAGTTGAACCAGGACCGCAAGGCCATCGAGCAGGGTATGCAGCGCGAGGCGCTGGCGCAGCTCAAGGAGCTGAGCCTGGAGCAACTGCCGTTCGGCTTGTGCCTGTTCGACGCCGACTGGCACCAGGGCGTGATCGGAATCCTCGCCTCGCGCCTGAAGGAGCGCTACCACCGGCCGACCATCGCCTTCGCCGATGCCGGCGACGGCAGCCTGAAAGGCTCGGCACGGTCGATTCCCGGCTTCCACATCCGCGACGCGCTGGACGCGGTAGCCGCCCGTCATCCCGGGCTGATCAGCAAGTTCGGCGGCCACGCGATGGCTGCCGGACTATCGTTGCCGCAGGAAAACTTCGGCGCTTTCTCCGCCGCCTTCGATGCCGAAGTACGCCGCCAACTGGCCGAGGAGGACCTGGCCGGGCGCCTGCTCTCCGATGGCCAGTTGAGCATCCAGGAGTTCCACCTGGAGCTGGCGCGCGCGTTGCGCCAGGCCGGTCCCTGGGGCCAGCACTTTCCCGAGCCGATGTTCCACGGGGTGTTCCAGCTGGTGCAGCAGCGGATCGTCGGCGAGCGTCACCTGAAGCTGGTGCTGAAAAGCGAATGCGGCTCGCTGCAACTGGATGGCATTGCCTTCAACATCGACCGCGAGCAGTGGCCCAACCCTACCGTGCGCTGGGCCGAGCTGGCCTACAAGCTCGACGTCAACGAATTCCGCGGCCAGGAAAGCGTGCAACTGATGATCGTCCACATGGCTCCTCGCTGAACGCGCCACGGGGCCACGGGCAACCTAGCTGCCCCCTGCTTTTCTGTTAGCTATTCCAGCGAAAACATACAGATTTCCGGCGAAATCAAGGCTACCTGCCAGTTCTGGCAGGTTTGGCCGCGGGTTCTTTTTGGTACACGAAAGCACCGTCGAAAACGGGACCGAGCCAGGGGAGTGCAGTTCCTTCTACCCGAAGGACTGATACGGCTGTTCCGATCAGCCCACAAGGCGGCGGTAAGCGTCGGCCGAGTACTTCGGCCTGAAAAAACCAGGAGAACTGAACAAGATGAAGAAGGTTTCTACGCTTGACCTGTTGTTCGTTGCGATCATGGGTGTTTCGCCGGCCGCTTTTGCCGCCGACCTGATCGACGTGTCCAAACTCCCCAGCAAGGCTGCCCAGGGCGCGCCCGGCCCAGTCACCTTGCAAGCCGCGGTCGGCGCTGGCGGTGCCGACGAACTGAAAGCGATCCGCAGCACGACCCTGCCCAACGGCAAGCAGGTCACCCGCTACGAGCAATTCCACAACGGCGTACGGGTGGTCGGCGAAGCCATCACCGAAGTCAAGGGTCCCGGCAAGAGCGTGGCGGCGCAGCGCAGCGGCCATTTCGTCGCCAACATCGCCGCCGACCTGCCGGGCAGCACCACCGCGGCGGTATCCGCCGAGCAGGTGCTGGCCCAGGCCAAGAGCCTGAAGGCCCAGGGCCGCAAGACCGAGAATGACAAAGTGGAACTGGTGATCCGCCTGGGCGAGAACAACATCGCCCAACTGGTCTACAACGTCTCCTACCTGATTCCCGGCGAGGGACTGTCGCGGCCGCATTTCGTCATCGACGCCAAGACCGGCGAAGTGCTCGATCAGTGGGAAGGCCTGGCCCACGCCGAGGCGGGCGGCCCCGGCGGCAACCAGAAGATCGGCAAGTACACCTACGGTAGCGACTACGGTCCGCTGATCGTCAACGACCGCTGCGAGATGGACGACGGCAACGTCATCACCGTCGACATGAACAGCAGCACCGACGACAGCAAGACCACGCCGTTCCGCTTCGCCTGCCCGACCAACACCTACAAGCAGGTCAACGGCGCCTATTCGCCGCTGAACGACGCGCATTTCTTCGGCGGCGTGGTGTTCAAACTGTACCGGGACTGGTTCGGCACCAGCCCGCTGACCCACAAGCTGTACATGAAGGTGCACTACGGGCGCAGCGTGGAGAACGCCTACTGGGACGGCACGGCGATGCTCTTCGGCGACGGCGCCACCATGTTCTATCCGCTGGTGTCGCTGGACGTGGCGGCCCACGAGGTCAGCCACGGCTTCACCGAGCAGAACTCCGGGCTGATCTACCGCGGGCAATCAGGCGGAATGAACGAAGCTTTCTCCGACATGGCCGGCGAGGCTGCCGAGTTCTATATGCGCGGCAAGAACGACTTCCTGATCGGCTACGACATCAAGAAGGGCAGCGGTGCGCTGCGCTACATGGACCAGCCCAGCCGCGACGGGCGATCCATCGACAACGCGTCGCAGTACTACAACGGCATCGACGTGCACCACTCCAGCGGCGTGTACAACCGTGCGTTCTACCTGTTGGCCAATTCGCCGGGCTGGGATACCCGCAAGGCCTTCGAGGTGTTCGTCGACGCCAACCGCTACTACTGGACCGCCACTAGCAACTACAACAGCGGCGCCTGCGGGGTGATTCGCTCGGCGCAGAACCGCAACTACTCGGCGGCTGACGTCACCCGGGCGTTCAGCACCGTCGGCGTGACCTGCCCGAGCGCGTTGTAAGCTCGGTGGTCCCGGCTGGCACTCCAGGAAGGAATGCCGGTCGGGGTCGCTCAAGCCGTCTTCCGCCAGGAGGGCGGCTGCTTTATGTCGCTTGGGCCGTTGGCCTCCGCGAACCCGGTCTAAAGTTCAGGTGTGAGCTTTATTCCAAGACCGACCGGGAGTCCTGCCATGAGTCTGCTGTTCGAGCCTCTTAGCCTGCGTCAAATCACCTTGCCCAACCGCATCGCCGTATCGCCCATGTGCCAGTACTCGGCGCAGGAGGGCCTGGCCAACGACTGGCATCTCGTGCACCTGGGCAGCCGCGCGGTGGGCGGCGCCGGCCTGGTGATAGTCGAAGCCACCGCGGTGTTGCCCGAGGGGCGCATCACCGCTGACGACCTCGGCATCTGGAGCGACGCGCATGTCGAGCCGTTGCATCGCATCACCCGTTTCATCGAGTCCCAGGGCGCGGTCGCCGGGGTCCAGCTGGCCCACGCCGGGCGCAAGGCGAGTACCTGGCGGCCGTGGCTGGGCAAGCACGGCAGCGTGCCGATCGGCGACGGCGGCTGGATACCGGTGGCGCCGTCGGCGATCCCGTTCGATCCCCAGCACACGACCCCCGAGGCCCTGAGCGAGGCGCAGATCGAGGCGCTGGTGCAGGCCTTCGTACGCGCCGCCGAGCGCTCCCTGGCTGCCGGCTTCAAGGTCGCGGAGGTGCATGCGGCCCACGGCTACCTGTTGCATCAGTTCCTCTCGCCGCTGTCGAACCAGCGTCGCGACCAGTACGGCGGCTGCTTCGAGAACCGCATCCGCCTGCTTCTGCAGGTCACCGCCGCGGTGCGCAAGGCCTGGCCGCAAGAGTTGCCGCTATTCGTGCGGCTGTCCGCCACCGACTGGGTGGAGGATGGCTGGAACCCCGACGAGACCGTGGAACTGGCCCGGCGCCTGAAGGACCTAGGCGTGGACCTGATCGACGTGTCTTCCGGCGGTACCGCGGCGAATGCGGAAATCCCGGTAGGACCGGGCTACCAGACCGAGTTCGCCGAACGGGTGAAGAAGGAGGCCGGCATCGCCAGCGGCACGGTGGGCATGATCACCGAGCCTGTGCAGGCCGAGCATATCCTGCGCACCGGTCAGGCCGACCTGATCCTGCTTGCCCGTGAACTGCTGCGCGATCCGTACTGGCCGTTGCACGCCGCCGACGAACTGCGCAACGAGCAGATGCCCTGGCCGCCGCAGTACCTGCGAGCCGCTCATCGCAGCACGCCGCTGCGCAAATCCCTGGAAATGCAGTGAGCCGTCGGGGCCGTCGGCGCGGCGAGGCGCTGGCGGCCCACCTGATGGAAACCTTTGCCGACCTTGGCGGTCTGCCTGGCATCAGGAAATCAACCTGGGCGTTTCGTGGGAGATATTGCGTAATGGCAATATGATGTTATTCTCCCGCGACGTTCGCTCCGGACCGCACTTCGAGAAAGGATGCTCGCATGCACGCCAACGCCGGTTCTCCCCACGCCTCCCTGCCTGACAGCGATGTCGCCCTGCTGGCCAATATCCTGGTCCTGGCGACACGCAACATGAACAACATGACCACCATGCTGGCGCACCTTTCGGTGGAGCTCAGCCAGAGCGAAGAGCCACGCCTGCAACGGGTCGGTCATCGGGTCCTGAACGAACTCTCGGAGCTGGGGGCCGCCCTGGAGACCCAGTGGGACCTGATCGGCGCGCTGGCGCGTTTCTCACCCCTGCTCGAACGTACCCTGCCGCGCCAGGAACCCCTGGTCACCGAGATCCACCTCACCGAACTGCCGGGCCAGGCGCTGCCGCCCTCCGCCTGATCGGCGCGTCGCTCAGCCCTGCGCGGGGCGCTGCGACAGGTGTTCCAGGTAGCAGGCGATGATGTCCACCGACAGCTTGAGGCGGGTTTCCAGCAGCGCCATGGTCGGCTGGAAGTCGGCCACGCTGAGGGCCTTGAGGAACAGGTCGGCCTTGAGCATCTCGAGAAACTGGCAGGCCACCGCGTAGAGCGTTTCCTCGTCCATGTGAGGAGCGACCGCGGCCAGTCGCTCGCTGAGCAGCAGATAGCTCTGCTGCGGCCCCTGCTCGTAGAAGGACTTGCCGATCGCCGGAAACCGCGGGGATTCCGCCACCACCAGGCGATAGAGGCTCTGGCAGCGGGGATCGAGCAGGCTGGTGAGAAAGCGCCGGCCGAAATGCTCGAGGGTGGCGCTCAGCGTGGCGGCGGGGCGCGGCTGATCGGCGCTGTCGTCGAAGATTTCCTCGATCATGTGGGCGATCACCGCGGCGAACAGGCCCTCCTTGCCGCCGAAGGAGCTGTACAGGGTCCCCCGTGAACCACCGGCCCGTTCTATCACCATGTCCAGGGTGGTGCCTTCGAAACCGTGTTCGAGAAAGGCCTGGGTAGCGGCGTCGAGCATGGCGCGGCGGCGTTGCCTGCCGCGTTCGGTCAGACGGGGAGAAGCATCGTTCATGAGCGGTATCGGGCCTCGCGGGGTGGCGGTCGGAAGGTGCGCATGGTGGGCCGTCGGGACGGTCCGTTCAAGCCTCCAGGCGGTTTGCTGAGAGCGTTTCTCGTTAGGGTTGACGCTGGTCATTTAAGAACTGTATCGTACAGTACTGTTTTGGCAAGCACTTCCGCTCATTCCTCCGCCTTGCCTCCCCGCAGGAGTCCCCCCATGAATGCCCCCGCTAAGAGCCTGTTGGATATCGATGCCTTTCCCTTGGTCCAGGTCCGCGAGATGCCCCGCGAGCTGGCCGATGTCGAGCGCTGGTTGGAGGAGGTCGAAGCGCTGCTGGCCGTCGAGCGCGATTTCGCCCTGGTCTATCCGCCGCTCCCGCAGGAAGAAGCTGAAGGCGACCAGCAGGCGCGCAAGCGCCTGGTGTTGTGGCTCAAGGAAAATCGCCAGCGCTTCGTCGAGCATTGCCGGGGCATCCTGCTCAGTGCCAACGGCCAGCCGGACAACCTCGCCGACCTGCAGCAACTGGCGCCGGTGCTGCAGGCTGTCTACGGCCCGCCGGTGAGCGTGGCGCCGGACCTGGCGTCCGCCCGCGGCATGGCGAAGGCACTGCTGAGCGGGCCGGCGACGGGGATGAACTGGTGACGCCGCCATGTCCCTGAACACTCCGCGCAACAAACCGTCCCGCACCGAGACCGAAGCTGTCGCTGCCAGCTCGGGACGATCCGCCGTCGGCCGGCGGGATTACACCGAGCAGCTGCGCCGGGCAGCCCGGCGCAATGCCTGGGACCTCTACGGCGAGCACTTCTACTGAGCGGGCGTGCCGGATTGCCATTGGTGCGGGCGATGGAACACATCGTTTGATTCCTGGGCTCTTTACCTCAAGTTAACTTGAGCTATCAGAATCCGCGCAGAGCGTCTGGCGATCTTGCCGGGCGCCACTCCATGCCCGGAGGCAACGATGGATAGCCCGTCCACTCTCGCTCGTCCGCACCCCCAGGCCAGCCCGCGATGGCTGGCAGTTGCCAATGTGATCTTCGCCGGCATCGCCGCTGCCCTGCATGTCGGCAAGGCGACCATCGCCCTGCCGTCGCTGCAACGGAGCTTCGGCGGCGACCTCGCCGCGCTGAGCTGGATCATGTCCGCCTTTCCGTTCGTCGGCGTATTCGGCGGCATCGCCGCCGGCCTCCTGGTGCGTCGTTGGGGAGATCGCCGGCTGCTGACCGTTGGGCTGGCGATTCTCGGCGGGGCGAGCCTGCTCGGTGCGTCGATGCAGGACTTCGCCTGGTTGCTTGCCACTCGCTTCGTCGAGGGGCTCGGTTTCCTCATCGTGGTAGTGGCGGCGCCCGCCGTGTTGCACAGGATCACCAGCGAGACGCGGCGCAGCGTGGTGTTCGGTCTGTGGAGCACCTTCATGGCAGGCGGAATCGCCCTCTCGATGCTGTTCGGGCCGCTGCTCGCGGACTGGCGTGCCGACTGGCAACTGAGCGCACTGCTGGTACTGGTCGCGGCGCTGCTGCTGCCGCTCAGCGTCCCTGCCGACGATGGGTGCAGGGCGGCAGGCGTGAGGCCGGCCGGTCTTGGCACGTTGCTCAAGGTTCCGGCGATCACCCTGCTGGCGCTCGGCTTCACCACCTACAACCTGCAGTTCTTCGCCCTGATGACGTTCCTCCCCGTGTTCCTCATGCAGCGCCTGGGCGTCGCCCTGGAGACTGCGGGACTCATCGGCGCGGCCATCGTCGCGGCGAACGCCCTGGGCAATGTCGCGGCGGGCTTCATCCTTTCCCGCGGCATACGTCCCGGCGCCTTGCTGGCGAGCACCGCGATCCTGATGGGACTCACCGGTGCGGCGTTCTTCCATGCCGCGACGCCGGGACTCCTGGCGATTGCGCTGGGGTTCGTCTTCTCGGCGGTCGCCGGCATGCTCCCCACCACCGTGCTGGCGACCGCGCCGCTGGCCTCGCCCGCGCCTTCGCTGACGCCACTGGCCATCGGCTGGGTAATGCAGGGCAACTACCTGGGGCAGGTGATCGGCCCCTTGCTGATCGGCCTGATCGTCAGCCGTTTCGACTGGTCGGGCGCGATCGGCCTGATGCTGGTCGCGGGCGCGGCGGGGGCCGTCCTGGGGTTCTGCCTGCTGCGTGCGCTGGACGGCCTGCCTCGCGCCATTGCCACGGGTTCCGCGGCTCGCCCCGCGGATTAGAAGAGAAACCGGCTTCGTGCAGGGCGGGTAGCCGAGCGACTATTCGTCCTGCGCATTGGTTCGGCACGGGCGGCCAGAGGCCGCCGCCGTCCCTCGGCTCAGTCGTCGCGGGTGAGCACTTCCAGCAGTTCGATCTCGAACAGCAGGTTGGAGTGGGGCTTGATGTGCGCGCCGACCTGCCGTTCGCCGTAGGCCAGGTGGGAAGGGACGAACAGCCGTCGCTTGCCACCGACCTTCATGCCCATCAGGCCCTGGTCCCAACCCTTGATCACTCGTCCGGTGCCGATCACGCACTGGAATGGCCGGCCGCGCTCGTAGGAGGAGTCGAACAGCGTGCCGTCTTCCAGGGTGCCCTTGTACTGGGTGGTGATCAGCGCACCCTTCACTACCTCCTTGCCGTCGCCCAGGAGGAGGTCTTCGATCTGCAGTCGGTCGTTCATGGGGCGGTACCTGCGCGGTTTGCGGAAAGCCGCGATTCTGCCAGCAAGCGCGCCGCCTGTCGCCGAGCCGACGGATCAGGGCATTGCCAGGCGGTCCGCGGCACGGGCATCATGCCCGCGCCTTTCTGTCGGGAAGGCTACCGCGTTCCGCGATGTCGCGCGCATCGCGGCTGGACACATATCTCAGGGATCATACGAGAACATATCCGCATGCAAAGACTGTCGCGTATCGGCCGCAACACCCTCGCCGTCTCCGTTTCCACCTTGCTCCTCAGCGCCTGCAACCAGGGCGACGATGCGCCGAAGCCTGCGGCGGTCGCGCCGCAACCGGCCGCACCGAGCATGGCTGCACTGAGCATCCCGCTATGCCTCAACGGCCAGTGCGCGGTGATCGACCAGGACGCCAAGCTGCTCGTGCCGTTCGACAACGACTACGACAATATCGTCGCCAGCGCCTACCAGGGCACCCTGATGGCGGCGCGCGAGGAGCGCTGGAACCTGATCCAGGCGAAGGACGGCAAGGTGTTGCGCGACGATATCGGCGAAGCCCTGTCGCTGCTCACCCCCAACCTCTATGGCTTCGTCCGCGATGGCAAGTACGGCGTGGTCGACGGCCAGGGCAAGGAAGTCCAGGCGCCGCGTTTCGACGACATCTACCCCAACAGTGCCAACGAATTCATCATCTACGAGATCGATGGCAAGCGCGGCATCCTCGATGCCAAGGGCAAGCAGCTCACCGAGGCGCTCTACGACACCACCCTGGTCAACGGCAGCGTCGCCGAACACGGCGGCTTGATCAGCGCCGAGCGTGGCGAGGAGAAGTGGATCATCAACCTCGCTACCGGCGAACAGAAGGCCGTGGCCTACGAGAGCCTGGGCGACCTCCACGACGGCGTGATGAGCGCCAGCGTCATCGGCAAGGGCTCCCAACTGGTGGATGCCAAGGGCGACGTGGTCGGTGACGGCAAGAGCTACGATTACCTGGGCACCCCGGCCAACGGCCTGGTCGCGTTCCGCGAGAAGTACGACAGCCCCTGTGGCTACCTCGACTACCAGGGCAAGGTGGCGATCGCCGCCCAGTTCGCCGGTTGCGGCGCCTTCGGCAAGCAGGGCGGGCTGGCCCAGCAGCGCATGGAAGATGGCTCGTCGGGCAAGTACGGCCTGATCGATCGCAGCGGCGCCTGGAAGGTGCAGCCGCAGTACGATTCGGCCGACAGCGCCGGCCTCACCGCGCTTGGCTACACCGTCGACGTGCCCGGCCTGGCTGCCGTCGGCGTGAGCACCGGCCTGTTCAGCGCCGACTTCGGCATCTTCAACCTCGACGAAGGCAGCGAGTGGGTGAAGCCGGGTTATGCGCAGATCGGCGCGCTGGGCAACGACCTGTTCGTCGTGGCGAAGAAGGGCGGGCCGCAGAAGACCGTCAGCTTCATGGGTTCGGAAAGCCAGGTGCCGGTGGTGGGCCTGATGGACCGCAGCGGCAAGATGCTGCTGGAGCCGGGCGAACTGATCAGCATCCAGTCTGCGTATGACGGTCGTTTCCTGGAAGGTCTCGACGGTATGGACAACGCTGCCCACACCGTGTTGCTCGATCGCCAGGGACGCACGCTGGTTCCAGCGCTCTGGCAGAAGCTGGAGGTGAATCCGCAGCAGGGTTACATCCTGGGCTACGAAGTCAGCGGCACTGGCGACGAGGCGACGGAAACCTTGCGCGCACTGTACGACCTGAACGGCAAGCCGCGCTTCACCGTGGCCACCACCGATTGCGGCGCCGAACAGTTGCTCGACGGCAATGGCAAGGCGATCTGGCCGCAGGACCCGACCCCGTATTGCCAGTCGGACGACGAGCAGGACGACGAAGGCGAGCCGGAGCAGGAGCCGGCGCCCGTCGAAGAGAGCGAGGAAACCAGCGAGAGCTGAGTTCCCCGAGCGCGTCCGTCCCTTGCGGCGGGCGCGCGGTTCCGCTGTTTCGCCGTGGCTGCTGGCCACGGTCTCCCCTCACTGGCGGTGCCAGAAGTCCGAATACTCCTCTAACGGGTAGCGCTCGCCGTCATAGCGCAGCGTGCGCTTCACCGTGCGCAAGGGTTTGCCGTTCTCCGTTTCGCCGTCGCTGACCCGCGAGGTGATGACCAGGTCGGCAAAGCCGTTGGAGCGTCCGCGGCCGAGTTCCAGGGTCAGGTGCGAGACTTCCTGTTCGAACCCGGGCTCGGCGGAGCAGACCGAGCCTTTCAGCGTCCTCCACTGGTCCAGGTAGGTATTGAGCACCGGCCGCAGCTTGCCTTCGCCGGCCGGCACCACCAGGGTCAGCAGGTTGTCGAAGCCGGCTTCCGGACAACTGGCGCCACGCGCCACGCTATGGAATACCACGCCGAAGGCGCGCACCGTCGGGCTCAGGCGATAGCGCGCGGTGTCCAGCCAGAGGCTGTCGCTGCCGACGGCGACGGAGGCGTCTTCTTCGAAGTCGCTGTCGTAGCGTTCGAGCAGCCTGCCGCTGCGGCTGTCGGCCTTGGCCAATAGCAGATGCGGGTGGCGTTCGCCTTCCACTGCGGTGTCGCCCGGATCCAGGTAGGCCATGGCGATCACCGTCTGCGCGGGGTCGTCCGGCCAGGGCTTGCAGGCCACGGCGAGGAACGGACCGGAAGATTCGTACGAAGGGGCTATCCAGCCATCGTGGCCGACCTGCCTGGCTACGGCGTCAAGCAGTCGCGACGCGCAGGGCTGCGGTTCGCGGGCTTCGGCCTGGCTGGCGAGTCCCAGCAGCAGGAGGCAGAGTCGGGCGGAGAGGCGGCGGTTACGGTCCATGTGAAAAGAGTCCTTTGGTGGAGGCGGGCACGGAAGACGCCCGGCGCTGCGGGACATTCTAGCGGCTGCGCGGACCTTGCGAAGCGGGCTGGCGGGGCGGACATATCGCGGCCGCGCTGCTCAGGCCAGGCCGTTTTCCCGGATGTAGATAAAGAGTCCGGCATTGCTGTCCAGGCCAAGCTTGCGCATGGCGCTGCTCTTTTGCGCGCTGATGGTCTGCTTGCTGCGGCACAGTCGGATGGCGATTTCCCCGACCGCCAGGCCGCTGCCGTACAGGCGCAGCACTTCCACTTCGCGCGGGGTGAGTTGTTCGAGGCTGGCCAGCGGCTTGCCGTGCTCGGCTTCGCCCACTTCCAGCAGGTGTGCGATGGAGCGCGAGATGAATGGTCGACGGCCGGCGTGGCGGATTGCCTTGGGCAGATCGTCGAGCATGCCGCGTTTGCTCACCAGGCCGTGAATGCCCAGCTTGAGCAGGGATGAAACGAGTGCCGGGTTGCCGAGCATGGTGACGACGATGATCGGCAGGTCCGGATAGCGCCGCCGGACCTTCTGCACCAGGCGCAAGCCGTCGGCCTGCTGGCTGCCGGGCATCATCAGGTCGGTGATCAGCAGGTCGCAGGGGTGCGCTTCGAGCTGCGCCAGCAAGCCATCGGCGTCCTGGGCCTGGGCGACGATCCGCAGGTCGTCGTACGCACTCAGCAGATAGCGCATGCCGATCAGGGTGAGGGCGTGGTCGTCGACGAGGATGACGCGTGTTTTCATGAAATCGAACCCGATCGAGGTGGAGGTTTCCGCAGCGGCTACCGGCAACGCCGGCAGGCGGATAATCCGCCAGGAGGCAGCTCCGGACGGGCTCGAATTCTAGCGATGGTGTCTGTCGGTTTAATCAGGACTTTTCTGAATGCTAGTAGGAAATTTCCTATGTGTTTTCCCTAGGTTATTTCGAGGGGAGGCCGAGAAACATAGGGTCTTTGAACGGCTTTCGTGGAGTAGGGGTTGAAATCGCTGTCAGTACATTTCTGTCAGTCTTGCTGGACATCGGAAGGGCGCGACGGCAGCGCGGGTTCCGCTGCCGTCGCCGTCCTTCAACCCAGTTCGCGGACTGCCCGCACCGCCTGGTCGATGGCGGCATGGGCGTAGGCATCCCAGGCCGCATCCGAGTTGGCGATGGCGACATTGCCGACCTTGCTTCGCGCCAGTTCCATCAGCGCTTCGCTTTCCGCCTCGTCGTCGTAGAGGGTATTCATGAAGTAGGAGTAGCCGTGCGACCAGCGGTTCACGGTGATGCCGGTGATGTCGCGGCGGTGGTCGAAGCCCGCCGGGCCGAGCATGGCCTGGAGCTGGTCGCGGATGTCCTTTTCCAGTTGCTCGAAGCTCATCGCGTAGAGCTTGCTGCGGCCTACGCGAGCCTGGGTGCGGGCGTCCATGCCGGCGTTCGGGGTGGTCGGCACGTAGACCATGTGCACGCCGATCGGCTGCCGCGGGTCGCGTGGATGCCGGTAGCTGCCGAGGTCGACCGGGAAGTCCAGCTTGATCCGCGAGTAGGGCAGGGTCGGCGCGTAGATCTCGTGGATGCCGAGGGTCTTCCAGGCCTGCCAGTTGCGCAGCAATACCTTGGTGTACACCAGCGGGAACTTGACGTTCTGGCTCAGCGCGTGGGCCTGCTCCTCGGAGAGGTCGCGCAGCAGGTACGGCACCATCATGTTGTAGCAGGCCATCACGCAGTGCTTGCCGCGTACCCGGTGCAGGCGGCCGGCGCGGCTGTAGCCGACATCGACGCCGCCGGCGCGGTTGCGCACGCTGACGGCGGTGCTGTTCAGGCGCAGGCGCACCGGGTGCCCGGCGAGGTCCAGCTTCGAGTAGTCGAAGCGGGCCATGACGATGTCCTCCATGCCTCGGCCCGGCGCCACCGCGGGGATCAGGTCGCGCACCATGAGCCGAGCCAGCGAGGCGTTGCCGTCGGGGAAATGGTAGATGTACGGCTCGTCCATTTCCGCCTGGGCCTCCTCGCTGGGTTGCGGCAGGCCGAGGGCGTCGAAGCCGGGGAAGCCGGCGGCGTATGCGTCGGCCGCCGGCAGGGCGTCGGCGCCGAGGGCAGAGAAGTCGTTGCTGCGGCCCTGGAAGTACTTCACCGAGGTTTCCGAGAGCCCGACGTTCTTGAGCAGGTAGTCGCGGTAGCTGGTCTTCGCCAGGTAGGTTTCCTTTTCTTCCACGCTCTTGCCGGCAAGATAGTCGCGAGGTGATTCGTACAGCGCGATGAGCGCCTCCCGGTCTTCGCGGCTCAGCGGGAAGTCGCCGATGAAGGCGCGCCAGGAGCGGGCATTGAGACGATCGCGGGGGACCTCGTCGGCAACCATCGGCGTCGGGTCGCCGCTGACCAGCTTGTCCACGCCGAAGCTGGCCTTGTCGAAGAACACCGCGCGGGACAGGCCCAGGCCGGGGTAGAAGTCGGTGTCGAAGGCTGTCTCGAAGCGCTTGAGCTCGACGCCCAGGCGTTTCAGCAGGTGTTTGGCGTCTTCGCTGTAGAGGGCGTTCGGCGATTGCAGCGACTCGCTGCCGCCGTAGCCGAGGATGGTGCGCCCGCCGGCCTGGAATTCGTTGCGCTTGGCATGGCCGCCGAAGTCGTCGTGGTTCTCGATGACGAGGATGCGCGCCGCGGGGTGCCGTTCGCGATAGAACCAGGCGGCGGCGAGGCCGCTGATGCCGCCGCCGACCACCACCAGGTCGTATTCCTCTTCGATCGGCAGGTGGTCGACATCGAAGGTCTTCTTCTCCCAGCCCATCTGGTGTGCGACTTCGAAGGCGCCCGGATGGCTACCGCGCAGGCCGGTGAGCGCGGGCGGATAGTAGCGGCCGCCGGGGGCGGCGCGGAGGATCTCGGCGGGGGTCAGGCCTGCGGCGATGGTCAGGGCTACGCCGTTCAGGAAGTCGCGGCGGGAGATGGTCATGGGAAGTCCTTTGCGAGGCAGTGGGTGGCTCGGGGGAGCCATGTTCACAGTTTGCTGTTGCGAATGCGCGCGGAGCGGCTGGCGTTGGACGCCGACCCGCAGTCGCGGGCGGGCGCGGAGTTTAGAGGGCCATGCCGGCGCGTCGAAGGGCTTTCTGCTGGCACTAGGCCTCTATCTGGAAAAATGTGACATGCGTCGCGCTTTGCCAAGGTGTCCGCGGAGGCCGGCAATATCTCGAAGCAAACTCCCGGCGGGCAGCGCGGACGCGAAGGGCTAGAGTCGGTCGAATCCGGTTGTTACCGAACGTCCTGGAGGTTCCTCATGAATACCCGTGGTTTGCTCGACCAATTGCTCAAGTCCGGGCAGGAAATGTTGCAGAACAAGACCGGCGGCAAGCCCGGCGCCAGCGGCGGCGGACAGCTCGGCAGCCTGCTTTCCGGCGCCGGCGGCGGAGCCCTGGCGGCTGGCGCCATCGGCCTGCTGCTGGGAAACAAGAAGGCGCGCAAGTTCGGTGGCAAGGCGATCACCTACGGCGGCCTCGCCGCGCTCGGGGTGATCGCCTACAAGGCCTACAACAACTGGCAGCAGCAACAGAACGGCGCCGCGCCGCAGGCGCAGCCGCAGACCGTCGACCGCCTGCCGGAAGCCCAGGCCGAAGTGCATAGCCACGCGATCCTCCAGGCCATCGTCGGTGCGGCCAAGGCCGACGGCCACATCGACGAGCGCGAACGGCAGATGATCGAAGGCGAGGTGGCCAAGCTGACCAGCGACCGCGAGGTGCAGGGCTGGCTGGAGCGCGAGCTGAACAAGCCGCTGGACCCGGCCGAGATCGCCCGTGCCGCGAGCACCCCGGAGATCGCCGCGGAGATGTACCTGGCCAGCCTGCTGATGGTCGACGAGGAAAGCTTCATGGAGCGCTCCTACCTTGAGGAGCTGGCGCGGCAGCTGCGCCTGGAACCCTCGTTCAAGCTGGAGCTGGAGAACCAGGCCAGACAGGCGCTGCAACGCCTGGCCTGAGACGGCGGAGTGTCGTTCCGCGGATAACCGCCGCCATCATGGCGGCGGCGTTGCCGAAGGGCCGAGCAGAACCTCTCGCTCGCGCTGGCACAGCTCCAGCAGGAAGTCCCAGACCACCCGCAGGCGCACCGAGCGGTGCAGCTCCCGCCGGGTGCTCATCCAGTACTCGCGCTGGATGCTTTCCTCGGGCAGCACCGGTACCAGCAACGGATCGCGGCTACCCATGAAGTGCGGCAGGATCGCCAGGCCGATGCCGGCCTGTGCCGCCTGCTGCTGGGCGACCACGCTGGTGCTGCGGAACACGACCTGCGGGTGGCGGCAGAAACTGTGGTGGAACATCAGTTCCTGGCTGAACAGCAGGTCGTCGACGTAGCCGATCCACTGGTGCCTGCCGAGGTCGTCGCGGTCGCGTAGCGGCGGCGCCTGTTCCAGGTAGGCGGGGCTGGCGAACAACGCCAGGCGATAGCGGGTCAGCAGGCGGGTGATCACCAGGTCGGCGCTCGGCCGGTCTAGGGAGATGGCGATGTCCGCTTCGCGGTTGGTGATGCTGACGAAGCGCGGCACCGAGACCAGCTCGACCTCCAGGCCCGGGTAGTGGCGCATCAATTGCGCCAGGCGCGGAGCGAGGAAGACGCTGCCGAGGCCTTCGGTGACGCCGATGCGGATCTGCCCCAGCGGCGAGATGCTTTGGCTCATTTCTTCCTGGGCGAGCAGCGCGGTGTTCTCCATCGCCTCGGCGTGCTTGAGCAGCGCCTGGCCGGCCGGAGTCAACTGGTAGCCGCCGGTGTGCTGGGCAAACAGTTGGGTGCCGAGGTCGCGCTCGATGTTCTCGATGTGCCGGGCCACCGTGGCGTGAGTGGTGCCGAGACGCTTGGCGGCGGTCAGCAGGCGACCGCTGCGCTGCAACTCGAGGAAGAAACGCAGGTCATTCCAGTCGAACATGGGGAGCGCCTTCTGCCGGGCCGAGGGGGTGCTGTTAGAAAACGAACAATAGCTGCCCCGAAACGTTTGTTTTTTTATCGCGAATGAACGACTAGCCTCAAGCCGTTCGAGACTTGCCGGTCATCCGCAGGTCCGACGGCCCATCACAAGAACGACAAGACGAGGCTCGCCATGCCCGAGGTACTGGATACCTACGACTACCTCATCGTTGGCGCCGGACCTGCCGGCTGCCTGCTGGCCAACCGGCTTTCCGCCGACCCTGCCAACCGTGTCCTGCTGCTGGAAGCCGGCGGCCCGGACAACTATCCCTGGATCCACATTCCCGTCGGCTACCTCTACTGCATCGGCAACCCGCGTACCGACTGGTGCTTCGACACCGACGAGGTCCCCGGGCTCAACGGTCGTTCCCTGAAGTACCCGCGCGGCAAGGTGCTCGGAGGATGCTCCTCGATCAATGGCATGATCTACATGCGTGGCCAGGCCCGCGACTACGACCAGTGGGTGGCCGAAGGCAATCCGGGCTGGAGCTGGAGAGAGCTGCTGCCGCTGTTCCGCAGGATGGAGGACCATTTCGCCGGGACCAGCGAAATGCACGGCGCCGGCGGCGAATGGCGGGTAGAACGCCAGCGGCTCTCCTGGAAGCTGCTCGATGCCTTCCAGCAGGCGGCGGCGCAGACCGGAATCGCCAGCGTCGAGGATTTCAACGGTGGCGACAACGAAGGCTGCGGCTACTTCCAGGTCAACCAGCGCGGCGGGGTGCGCTGGAATGCCTCGAAAGGCTTCCTGCGCGGCATCGCCCAGCGCGCCAACCTGACGGTTCTGACCCATGCCGAAGTCCAGCGGGTGCTCCTCGAGGACGGCCGCGCCAGGGCTCTGTCGGTCCGTTGGCAGGGCCGCGAGCAGCGCTTCGAGGCGCGCCGCGAGATCGTCCTGAGCGCTGGCGCGATCGGTTCGCCGTGCCTGCTGCAACGCTCCGGGATCGGCCCGCGGGACCTGCTGGAGCGGCTCGGTGCCGGGGTCGTCCACGAGTTGCCCGGGGTCGGCGGTAACCTCCAGGATCACCTGCAACTGCGCATGATCTACAAGGTCGACGGCGTTCCCACCCTCAACCAGATCGCCGGCAGCCTATGGGGCAAGCTGGGCATGGGCCTGCGCTACCTGGCGAGCCGCAGCGGGCCGTTGTCGATGGCGCCGAGCCAACTGGGCGCCTTCGCCCGCTCCGATCCGCAGCAGCCCTCGGCCAACCTCGAATACCACGTCCAGCCGCTCTCGCTGGATCGCTTCGGCGAGCCGCTGCATGCCTTCCCGGCGTTCACCGCGTCGGTCTGCGACCTGCGTCCGCACAGCCGGGGAACGGTGCGCATCCGCTCGCTCGACCCGGGCGAGGCGCCGTCGATCCAGCCCAACTACCTGAGCGATCCGCGCGACCTGAAGGTCGCTGCCGACGCCATACGCCTGACCCGCCGCATCGCCGCCGCGCCGGCGCTGGCCGCCTTCCGTCCGCAGGAGTACAAGCCCGGCCCGGAATACCGCAGCGAAGAGGATCTGCAGCGCGCCGCGGCGGAGATCGGCACCACCATCTTCCACCCTGCCGGCACCTGCCGCATGGGCCAGGGGCCGCAAGCGGTGGTGGATGCGCAATTGAGGGTGCACGGAATCCCCGGCCTGCGTATCGCCGATGCCTCGATCATGCCCAGCCTGACCTCCGGCAACACCTGTTCGCCGGTGCTGGTGATCGCCGAGAAGGCGGCGCAGATGATTCTCGCCGAGCGCCGCCGCGAGGCCGCGCCGCAGGTCGTCGAAAGCGCCATGGCCGCCGGCGGCAAGGAGGCGGTGGAGGCCTGAGGATCGCTACACCCCGTATCGCGTGGCGCCCGGCGCCGCAGCGGTCGACGCTGAAAACGGAAATGGCAGACAACAATAAGAGCCCCCACAAGGGGCGGGAGAGCCGCAATGACCGAGTACGCAACGACCCCTTCCTACACAGTGCCTGCGACCACGCCCCAGGAGGAGCGCAAGGTGATCTTCGCCTCCTCGCTGGGCACGGTCTTCGAGTGGTACGACTTCTTCCTCTACGGCGCCCTGGCGGCGGTGATCAGCAAGCAGTTCTTCGCCGGCGTCAACGACACCACCGCCTTCATCTTCGCCCTGATGGCCTTCGCCGCCGGCTTCCTGGTGCGGCCCTTCGGCGCGCTGGTGTTCGGCCGCCTGGGCGACATGATCGGGCGCAAGTACACCTTCCTGGTGACCATCCTGCTGATGGGGCTGTCGACCTTCGCCGTCGGCCTGCTGCCCACCTATGCCTCGATCGGTGTCGCCGCGCCGATCATCCTGGTCACCTTGCGCATGCTCCAGGGCCTGGCCCTGGGCGGCGAGTACGGCGGCGCGGCGATCTACGTCGCCGAGCACGCCCCGGCGAACAAGCGCGGTAGCTACACCAGTTGGATCCAGTCCACCGCGACCCTCGGCCTGTTGCTCTCGCTGCTGGTGATCCTGGCTTGCCGCCAGTTGACCGGCGACGAGTTCGAGACCTGGGGCTGGCGCCTGCCATTCCTGCTGTCCATCGTCCTGCTGGGCATTTCCACCTGGATCCGCCTGTCCATGCGCGAGTCGCCGGCGTTCCTCAAGATGAAGGCCGAGGGCAAGGTCAGCAAGGCGCCGCTGCGCGAGTCCTTCACCCAGTGGGGCAACCTCAAGGTGGTGCTGACCGCGCTGTTCAGCATCAATGCCGGCCAGGCGGTGACCTTCTACACGGCGCAGTTCTACGTGCTGTTCTTCCTCACCCAGGTGCTCAAGGTCGATGGTGGCACCGCCAACGGTCTGCTGATCGTCGCCCTGGTGCTTGGCGCGCCGTTCTTCATCGTCGCCGGCTGGCTGTCCGACCGCATCGGCCGCAAGCCGGTGCTGCTGGCCGGCCTGCTGCTCGCCACGCTGTTCTACTTCCCGCTGTTCAAGGGCCTGACCCACTACGCCAATCCGGCCATCGACCAGGCCAGCCGGCAGTCGCCGATCAGCGTGGTGGCCGACCCGGCGACCTGCACCTTCCAGTTCGACCCGGTAGGCAAGGCGACCTTCGACAGCCCCTGCGACAAGGTCAAGACCTTCCTGGTCAAGGCCGGCCTGCCCTACTCGACGGTGGCGGCGCCCGCCGGCAGCGACGTCAGGGTGCGGATCGGCGAGACCGAGATCGCCGGCTTCGACGCCGAAGCGATGGCGGCCGCGGTGAAGGCGGCAGGCTACCCGCAGCAGGCCGACGGTAGCCAGGTGAACAAGCCGATGGTGATCGCCATCATCTTCGCCCTGGTGCTGATCTCCACCCTCTGCTACGGCCCGCTGGCGGCGCTGATGGTCGAACTGTTCCCGACCCGCATCCGCTATTCCTCGCTGTCCCTGCCGTACCACATCGGCAACGGCTGGTTCGGCGGCTTCCTGCCCACGGTCTCGTTCGCCCTGGTGGTGTACACCGGCGACATCTTCTACGGCCTCTGGTATCCGGTGCTGATCACCGGCGGCAGCCTGGTCTGCGCCCTGCTGTTCCTCCGCGAAACCCGCCATACCGATATCCACCGGTGACATCGCGCCCCGTTCCCGGCATGGGGACGGGGCGCACATTCCCTCCGTGATGTGCCTGTCTTCTCAGAAAAGTCTGGCTTGCCAGTTTTCTTTCTTTGTCTTTCTGCCACACTTCTGGCGTCAAAAAACGCCTTTCCAGCGCCTACAATAGCGGGAAAACCCTATGGCGCTGCTTGCCGGTGCCGGGGACGGCCTATACAGTCCGCGCGATTGACGGGCCGTTGTGGTGGCAGGAACGAATCCGGACTCGAGTCTTGGGGAAAAATGTGAAGAACTGGACTGTTCGCCAGCGAATCCTGGCAAGTTTCGCCGTGATCATCGCGATCATGCTGCTGATGGCCGCTACTGCGTACGTGAAGATGTTGACGGTGGAAAAGGGCGCCTACCGTGTCCAGGACGACGCCATGCCGGGGATGTACTTCATCACGCTGGTACGCAGTTCGTGGACCGACAACTACTTGCAGACCCAGGAACTGTTCGGCATCACCGACGACCACGAGCTGAGCAAGGCCGAGGCCGACAGTATCCTCGCCAGCGAGGAACGCCTGGACCAGCAGATCGCCTCCTACCAGAAGACCATGAACCCGGACGAGGCCCGCGACCACGAGTTGCTCGCCGGTTTCCAGGCCGTGCGCAAGAACTACCTGGAGCAGCACGACAAGGTGCTCGAGCTTTACCGCGAGAAGCGCTTCGAGGAAGCCGGCAAGCTCGTCGCCGGCCCGTTGACCGAGCACTGGCGCGAGGGCCGCAAGTACCTCAACGAGATGATCGAGCTGAACAAGGACATCGCCGACCGCGCCTCGGACAACATCGTAAACGCGGTGGACGATGCCGAACTGAGCATGCTGGTGACCCTGCTGCTGGCGGTGGTGGTAGCCGGCATCTGCGGGTTCCTGCTGTTGCGGGCGATCACCCAGCCGATCCAGAAGATCGTCCGCAGCCTCGACCTGATGGCCGGTGGCGACCTCACCGCACGCCTGAACCTCGGCCGGCGTGACGAATTCGGCGCCATCGAGACCGGTTTCAACGGCATGGCCGAAGAGCTCAAGGGCCTGGTGTCGCAGGCCCAGCGTTCTTCGGTGCAGGTCACCACCTCGGTCACCGAGATCGCCGCGACCTCCAAGCAGCAGCAGGCCACCGCCACCGAAACCGCCGCGACCACCACGGAGATCGGCGCCACTTCTCGCGAGATCGCCGCCACCTCGCGCGACCTGGTGCGGACCATGAGCGAAGTCTCCGGCGCCGCCGAGCAGACTTCGACCCTGGCCGGTTCCGGCCAGTTGGGCCTGGCGCGCATGGAGGAAACCATGCACCACGTGATGGGTGCGGCCGACCTGGTCAACGCCAAGCTGGCGATCCTCAACGAGAAGGCCGGCAACATCAACCAGGTGGTCACCACCATCGTCAAGGTCGCCGACCAGACCAACCTGCTCTCGCTGAACGCCGCCATCGAGGCGGAGAAAGCCGGCGAGTACGGCCGCGGGTTCGCCGTGGTGGCCACCGAGGTGCGCCGGCTGGCGGACCAGACCGCGGTCGCCACCTACGACATCGAGCAGATGGTGCGCGAGATCCAGTCGGCGGTATCGGCCGGGGTGATGGGCATGGACAAGTTCTCCGAGGAGGTCCGCCGCGGTATCGCCGAGGTCGGCCAGGTCGGCGAGCAACTGTCGCAGATCATCCAGCAGGTGCAGGCGCTGGCGCCGCGGGTGCAGATGGTCAACGAGGGTATGCAGGCCCAGGCTACCGGTGCCGAGCAGATCAACCAGGCGCTGGTGCAACTGGGCGAGGCCACCGGGCAGACCGTGGAGTCGCTGCGCCAGGCCAGCTTCGCCATCGATGAGCTGAACCTGGTGGCGAACGGGCTGCGCAACGGCGTATCCCGCTTCAAAGTCTGAGGCTGTGACCGTGTCCCGCTCCACCGGCGATCATCGACGCACCAGCAAGCTGTTCCTGCTGTTCCGCATGGAAGGCGACCGCTATGCCCTGGATGCCCGCGAAGTGGTCGAAGTGCTGCCGCTGCTGCGCCTGAAGCGCATTCCGGAGGCGCCGGAATGGGTCGCCGGGGTGTTCTCCCATCGCGGCGTCCTGGTCCCGGTGCTCGACCTCTGCGCAATGGCCTTCGGCCGCGCGGCGCTGGCCCGCACCAGCACGCGCATCGTGCTGGTCGAATACCGCGCCCGCCAGGACCGGGAGCCGGTCTGGCTCGGACTGATCCTCGAACAGGCCACCGATACCCTGCGCTGCGAACCGTCGGCGTTCCGCGACTATGGCCTGGACAACGGCGGGGCCCGCTATCTCGGTCCGGTCTATGAAGGACCACGGGGACTGGTGCAATGGGTGCGGGTCGAGGCATTGCTGCCCGACGAAGTGCGCGCCCTGCTGTTCCCGCCGGAGTGCGGCGAGGGGACGGCATGAACGATCGCTTCGAACGCCTGCTCAAGAGCAGGATCGGCCTGGATGCCAGCTCGGTGGGCAGCGCGGTGATCGAGCGCGCGGTACGCCAGCGCATGAGCGGCCTCGCGCTGCACGACGAGGACGAATACTGGATGCGCCTGAACGGCTCGCCGGGCGAGGTGCAGGCGCTGATCGAAGCGGTGGTGGTGCCGGAGACCTGGTTCTTCCGCTACCCGGAGTCGTTCACCACCCTCGCCAGGCTGGCCTTCGAGCGCCTGCCGAGCCTGGGCGGCGGACGCGCGCTAAGGATCCTCAGCCTGCCCTGTTCCACCGGCGAGGAGCCGTATTCCATCGTCATGGCCTTGCTCGATGCCGGGCTCTCCGAGTACCTGTTCGAGGTCGACGCCCTGGACGTCAGCGCTCGGGTGATCGAGCGCGCCAGCCTCGGGGTGTACGGCAGGAATTCCTTTCGCGGCGACGAACTGGGGTTTCGCGACCGCCATTTCAGCGAGGTTGCCGAGGGCTACCAGTTGGCCGAGCAGGTTCGCCGCAAGGTGCGCTTCCGCTGCGGCAATTTGCTCGATCCCGGGCTACTGGCGGGCGAGGCACCCTACGATTTCGTGTTCTGTCGCAACCTGCTGATCTATTTCGACCGCCCGACCCAGAGCGAGGTGGTCGAGGTGCTCAAGCGCCTGTTGCGGTCGGACGGCGCGATGTTCATCGGTCCGGCCGAGGCGAGCCTGCTCAGCCAGCACGGCATGCAGCCGATCGGCGTGCCGCTGTCTTTCGTGTTCCGCCGGACCAGCGAGGCGCCCCGCGGCGCGCGGCCCAAGGCGGTGAGCGACGGAGCGCGCCCGGTCGTTGCCGCCGCCGTGGAGCGTGCGAGTATTCGGCCTTCGCCGCCGCCACCGGCGAAACCGCGCCAGCGGCTGTCCAGCCTGGTTCCGCCAGCCAGCGGCCAGCCCCTCGCCAGTCCCGTCGGCGAGTTCGACGAAATCGCCCGCCTGGCGGATGCCGGCCAGCACCGCGAGGCGCGCGCCGCCTGCGAGCGCCAACTGGCCGCGCGTGGGCCGTCGGCCACGGTCTTCTACTGGCTCGGGCTGCTCAGCGATGTCGCCGGGCAGGAGCAGGAAGCCCAGGATTTCTACCGCAAGGCCCTGTACCTGGAGCCGCAGCACGCCGAGGCGCTGGCGCACCTGGCGGCGCTGCTCGCCGCTCGCGGCGACCATGCCGGCGCCCGGCGCCTGCAGCAACGTGCGGCCCGTGGAGTGAACAAAGATGGTTGAGGCGAGCCTGACCTTGCTCGATACCCAACAGGTGGATGACTGCTGGAACCGCATCGGCGTGCATGGCGACAAGTCCTGCGAACGCCTGGCCGAGCATGTCCATTGCCGCAACTGCGAGGTTTACGCTGCCGCGGCGACCTACTTGCTGGACCGCATCGCCCTGCGCCAGGACCAGCTCGACAGCGCCGAAACGATGGACAGCCAGCGCGAACAGAGCGACCTCGGCGAGACGCGTTCGATCCTGGTGTTCCGCCTGGGCGAAGAGTGGTTCGGCCTGGCCACCGGCAGCCTGGTGGAAGTGGCGCCGATGAATCCTATCCATTCCCTGCCGCACCAGCGCTCGCGCGCCCTGCAAGGGGTGACCAACGTGCGCGGCGCGCTGGTCGCCTGCCTTTCCCTCGGCGAACTGCTGGATCTCGAACCCGGCGCCGCGCCGGTCAGCGAGCGCCGGGTGGTTCCGCGCATGCTGATCATTTCCGCCGCCGGCGGTCCGGTGGTGGCGCCGGTGGAGGAAGTCGACGGCATCCATGCGATTCCGCTGGCGCGGATACTGCCGCCCAACCACGCCGACGGCCAGGCCTCGCGCCGGCACGTGGCCGGCGTGCTGCAATGGCGCGAGCGGAGCATCACCCTGCTCGACGAAGGCCCTCTCCTGCAAGCCGTAGCGCGGAGCCTGGCATGACCCCGGACCAGATGAGAGACGCGTCGCTGCTCGAGCTGTTCCGGCTCGAGGCGGAGGCCCAGACCCAGGTGCTCAACGCCGGCCTGATGGCGCTGGAGCGCAGCCCGACCCAGGCCGACCAACTGGAAGCCTGCATGCGCGCCGCGCACTCGCTGAAAGGCGCGGCGCGGATCGTCGGGCTGGACGCCGGCGTGCGCGTGGCGCACGTCATGGAGGATTGCCTGGTGGAGGCGCAGGACGGACGCCTGCTCCTGCAATCGGAACATATCGATGCGTTGCTCCAGGGCTGCGACCTGTTGCTGCGTATCGGCACCCCGCCAGCCGGCGACGCAGGCTGGGCCGAAGGCGCCGGGCGGGAAGAGATCGACGGCCTGGTGCTGCGCCTCGAAGGCCTGGTGCGCAGCGGCCTGCCGCTGGCCCGCGCGGAGCTGCCGGCGACGACTCCCGGTCTGCCGGAAGCGGTCCCCGAGGCGCCGCCAGCGGCGTCAGCGGCCGCCAGCGACGACAACGACGAGGAGCCCGCCGGGCAGGCGGGCGGCGAACAGGCCGAGGAGCGCCGCAGCCGGGTCTTGCGGGTCACCGCCGAACGCCTGGACAGGCTGCTGGATATCTCCAGCAAGTCGCTGGTGGAGTTCCAGCGCATCAAGCCGCTGGCCGATTCCCTGCAACGCCTGCGTCGCCTGCAGTCCAGCGCCAGCCGCGCGCTCGACGTGGTACGCGAGACGGTCCAGGAAACCGCCCTCGACCCGCAGGCCCAGGCCATGCTCGGCGAGGCGCGGCAACTGATTGGCGAATGCCAGCAGATGCTGGTGCAGCACATCGCCGATCTCGACGAGTTCGCCTGGCAGGGCGGCCAGCGTGCCCAGGTGCTCTACGACGCGGCGCTGGCCTCGCGGATGCGGCCATTCGCCGACGTCCTTAGCGGCCAGGCGCGGATGGTTCGCGACCTGGGCCGCTCGCTGGGCAAGCAGGTGCGCCTGCTGGTCGAGGGCGAAAGCACCCAGGTCGACCGGGATGTCCTGGAAAAACTCGAAGCGCCGCTCACCCACCTGCTACGCAATGCCGTCGATCACGGTATCGAGGCGCCGGAAACCCGCCTCGCCGCCGGCAAGCCGGCCGAGGGCAGGATCACCATCCGCGCCCGCCACCACGCCGGCATGCTGGTCCTGGAACTGAGCGACGACGGCGGCGGCATCGATCTGCAGCGCCTGCGCGAGACCGTGCTCAATCGCCAGTTCGCCACCGCCGAGACCGTGGCGCAACTGAGCGAGGAGGAACTCCTGGCGTTTCTCTTCCTGCCCGGCTTCAGCATGCGCGAGCAGGTCACCGAGGTGTCCGGTCGCGGCGTCGGACTGGACGCCGTGCAGCACATGGTCCGCCAGTTGCGCGGCGGCGTGCGCATGGAGCAACGCCAGGGGCAGGGAGCGCTGTTTCACGTCGAGGTGCCGCTGACCCTGTCCGTGGTGCGCAGCCTGGTGGTGGAGATCGGCGAGGAGGCCTACGCCTTCCCGCTGGCGCACATCGAGCGCATGTGCGAGCTGGAAGCGGAGGAGATCGTCCAGCTCGAAGGTCGCCAGCACTTCTGGTACGAGGGTCGCCATGTCGGCCTGGTCTCGGCTGCGCAACTGCTGCAGCGGCCCGAGAGCAGCCGCACCGAAGGGGCCATCCCGGTAGTGGTGGTGCGCGACCGCGATGCGGTCTACGGCGTCGCCGTGGAGCGTTTCGTCGGCGAGCGTACCCTGGTGGTGATGCCTCTCGATCCGCGCCTGGGCAAGGTGCGCGACGTTTCCGCCGGCGCCTTGCTGGACGACGGTTCGCCGGTGCTGATCCTGGACGTCGAGGACCTCCTGCATTCGGTCGGCAAGCTGCTCAGCAGCGGCCGCCTGGAGCGCATCGATCGCAGCCGGCGGCAGGCCGGCGGGGCGCAACGCAAGCGCATCCTGGTGGTCGACGACTCGCTCACGGTGCGTGAGCTGGAACGCAAGCTCCTGCTCGGCCGCGGCTACGACGTGGCAGTGGCGGTGGATGGCATGGACGGCTGGAACGCCCTGCGCTCGGAGCATTTCGACCTGCTCATCACCGATATCGACATGCCGCGCATGGACGGTATCGAACTGGTCACCCTGGTGCGTCGCGACAGCCGCCTGCAGTCGCTGCCGGTGATGGTGGTGTCCTACAAGGATCGTGAGGAGGACCGTCGGCGCGGTCTCGACGCCGGCGCCGACTATTATCTGGCGAAGGCCAGTTTTCACGATGAGGCCTTGCTGGATGCCGTCGTCGTCCTGATCGGAGAAGCACAGGGTTGAGGATCGGAATCGTCAATGACATGCCGTTGGCCGTCGAGGCGCTGCGCCGCGCGCTGGCCTTCGAGCCGCAGCACCAGATCGTCTGGGTCGCCAGCAACGGTGCCGAGGCGGTGACCCAGTGCGCCGCCGATACGCCCGACGTGGTGCTGATGGACCTGCTCATGCCGGTGATGGACGGCGTCGAGGCAACTCGTCGGATCATGGCGGAAAGTCCTTGCGCGATCGTGATTGTTACCGTCGATATCGAGCAGAATGTGCACCGGGTTTTCGAAGCGATGGGATATGGGGCGCTCGATGCGGTGAACACGCCGGCGCTGGGCATCGGCAACCCGCAAACGGCGGCGGCGCCGTTGTTGCGCAAGATTCAGAACGTCGGCTGGCTGATCGGCCAGCGCGATAACCGTGGCAAGGTCCAGGTGGTGCCGCCGAAGGCCGGCGGGGCGCGCCAGCGTCTGGTGGCGATCGGCGCCTCGGCTGGCGGTCCGGCGTCGCTCGCGGTGTTGCTCAAGCAACTGCCGGCCAGTTTCAATGCCGCAGTGGTGCTGGTGCAGCATGTCGACGAGGTATTCGCCGCCGGCATGGCCGAATGGCTGGCCAGCGAATCGAAGCTGCCGGTGCGCCTGGCGCGCGATGGCGAGCCGCCGATACCGGGGCAGATCCTGCTGGCGGGGACCAACAATCACATCCGCCTGCTGCGCAACGGTTCGCTGGTGTACACCGCCGAACCGCGTTCTTTCGTCTACCGGCCGTCCATCGACGTGTTTTTCGAGAGCGTGGCGAATTATTGGCGTGGCGATGCCGTGGGCGTGCTGCTGACCGGCATGGGCCGCGACGGCGCCCAGGGCCTCAAGCAGATGCGCGAGCGCGGTTTCCTCACCATCGCCCAGGACCAGGCCAGTTGCGCAGTCTACGGGATGCCGAAGGCCGCGGCGGCGATCGATGCAGCGGTGCAGATCCTTTCCCTGGAAAAGATCGCCCCGCGCCTGGCGGAGGTATTCGATTAGCCGGGTTCGACTCCGGCCAGGCGCCAGGGTAGGCGCCGGCGCCCGCCGCGGCGGTGCGTGGAACAGCATTCAATTTGATACGAGGGGCCCCGGTCCCGGAGAGAAACATGCACAACCCTCATGAGAGCAAGACCGACCTGGGCGCCCCTCTGGACGGCGCGGTCATGGTACTGCTTGTCGATGATCAGGCCATGATCGGAGAGGCTGTGCGTCGCTCACTGGCGAGCGAGGCGGGCATCGACTTCCATTTCTGTTCCGATCCGCAGCAGGCGGTGGCGGTGGCCAACCAGATCAAGCCGACGGTGATCCTCCAGGACCTGGTGATGCCCGGCGTCGACGGCCTCACGCTGCTCGCTGCCTACCGCGGCAACCCGGCGACCCGCGACATCCCGATCATCGTCCTGTCGACCAAGGAAGAGCCGACGGTGAAGAGCGCGGCGTTCGCCGCCGGCGCCAACGACTACCTGGTCAAGCTGCCTGACGCCATCGAGCTGGTGGCGCGGATCCGCTACCACTCGCGTTCGTACATCGCCCTGCAGCAACGCGACGAGGCCTATCGGGCGCTGCGCGAGAGCCAGCAGCAGTTGCTGGAGACCAACCTGGTGCTGCAGCGGCTGATGAACTCCGACGGCCTGACCGGGCTCTCCAACCGTCGTCACTTCGACGAATACCTGGAGATGGAGTGGCGCCGCTCGCTGCGCGAGCAGTCGCAACTGTCGCTGCTGATGATCGACGTGGACTATTTCAAGAGCTACAACGACACCTTCGGCCACGTCGCCGGCGACGAGGCCTTGCGCCAGGTCGCCGGGGCCATCCGCGAGGGCTGCAGTCGCTCCTCGGACCTGGCGGCTCGGTACGGCGGCGAGGAGTTCGCCATGGTCCTCCCGGGCACCTCGCCGGGCGGCGCACGGTTGCTGGCGGAGAAGGTCCGGCGCACGGTGGAGAGCCTGCAGATCAGCCACGACCAGCCACGCCCGGGCTCGCACCTGACCGTCAGCATCGGCGTCAGCACCCTGGTGCCGGGCGGCGGCGGGCAAACCTTCCGGGTTCTCATCGAGATGGCCGACCAGGCGCTCTACCAGGCCAAGAACAATGGCCGCAACCAGGTCGGCCTGATGGAACAGCCGGTGCCGCCGGCCCCGGCGGGCTGAGCGGCGCGCGGCGGCCATGCGTCGCCGGCCGGCATTAAATAGAGGCCGGCGTACTGCCTGTGGGGCGCAAGTGCAGTATACTTCGCAGCTTTTCGACGTTTTCCCGCGAGTGAGCGCCAGCCATGGAAATCAACCCGATCCTCAACAGCATCAAGGACCTCTCCGAGCGCACCCAGACCATTCGGGGGTATCTTTGACTACGATCAGAAGCATGATCGCCTGGTCGAAGTAAACCGCGAGCTCGAAGACCCCAACGTCTGGAACAACCCCGAATACGCCCAGAACCTCGGCCGCGAGCGCGCCCAGCTGGCGCAGGTGGTGGAAACCCTGGACGACCTGACCAGCGGCCTGGCCGACTCCCGCGACCTGCTGGACATGGCGGTCGAGGAAGACGACGAGGGCGCCGTCGACGACGTTGCCAACGAAGTCGAGCGTCTGCGCGAGATCCTCGAGAAGCTGGAGTTCCGCCGCATGTTCAGCGGCGAGATGGACCCGAACAACGCCTACCTGGACATCCAGGCCGGCTCCGGCGGCACCGAGGCCCAGGACTGGGCCAACATGCTGCTGCGCATGTACCTGCGCTGGGCCGACAAGCACGGCTTCGACGCCACTATCATCGAGCTGTCCGAGGGCGAGGTCGCCGGCATCAAGGGCGCCACCGTGCACATCAAGGGCGAGTACGCCTTCGGCTGGCTGCGCACCGAGATCGGCGTGCACCGCCTGGTGCGCAAGAGTCCGTTCGACTCCGGCAACCGTCGCCACACCTCGTTCACCGCGGTGTTCGTATCGCCGGAAATCGACGACAACATCGAGATCGAGATCAACCCGGCCGACCTGCGCATCGATACCTACCGCTCCTCCGGCGCGGGCGGTCAGCACGTGAACACCACCGATTCGGCGGTGCGGATCACCCACGTGCCGACCAATACCGTGGTGGCGTGCCAGAACGAACGCTCCCAGCACGCCAACAAGGACACCGCGATGAAGATGCTGCGGGCCAAGTTGTACGAGCTGGAAATGCAGAAGCGTACCGCCGCGTCCCAGGCCCTGGAGGACTCCAAGTCCGACATCGGCTGGGGCCACCAGATCCGCTCCTACGTGCTCGACCAGTCGCGGATCAAGGACCTGCGTACCGGTATCGAGCGCAGCGACTGCGACAAGGTGCTCGACGGCGATCTAGACGAATACCTCGAAGCCAGCCTCAAACAGGGGCTGTAAAGCTGCTGCGCCTGGCCAGGCCGCGTTGGAAAATGGTTCGGACTGCTCGTTTTTTTATGATCGTGAACTCCGTGTCCTCGCCATTTCCCGCCTTGCCTGGCCGGCGTTCGCTACGCTTTTCGCCCCTGTTGCGCAATCCGTTTCCACAGGCAAGAGAGCCTAACCAGGAACCACCAAGACCATGAGCGACCAACAACTCGACCAGCACGAACTGCAACAGGAAGAAAACAAGCTGATCGCCCAGCGCAAGGAAAAACTTGCCGCCGTGCGCGAAGCCCGGGCCATCGCCTTCCCCAACGACTTCCGCCGCGACGCCTACTTCGCGGACCTGCAGAAACAGTACGCCGACAAGACCAAGGAAGAGCTGGAAGCCGCAGCGATCCCGGTCAAGGTGGCCGGTCGGATCATGCTCAACCGCGGTTCCTTCATCGTCCTCCAGGACAGCAGCGAGCGCCTGCAGGTCTACGTCAACCGCAAGACCCTGCCGGAAGAAACCCTGGCCGAGATCAAGACCTGGGACCTGGGCGACATCATCGGCGCCGAAGGCGTGCTGGCCCGCTCGGGCAAGGGCGACCTGTACGTCGACATGACCAGCGTGCGCCTGCTGACCAAGTCGCTGCGTCCGCTGCCGGACAAGCACCATGGCCTGACCGACACCGAGCAGCGCTACCGCCAGCGCTACGTCGACCTGATGGTCAACGAGGAAACCCGCCACACCTTCCGCGTGCGTTCCCAGGTCATCGCCCACATCCGCCGTTTCCTCAGCGAGCGCGGTTTCCTCGAAGTGGAGACCCCGATGCTGCAGACCATCCCCGGCGGCGCCGCGGCCAAGCCGTTCGAGACCCATCACAACGCGCTGGACATGGCCATGTTCCTGCGCATCGCCCCGGAGCTGTACCTCAAGCGCCTGGTGGTCGGCGGTTTCGAGAAGGTCTTCGAGATCAACCGCAACTTCCGTAACGAAGGCGTCTCGACCCGGCACAACCCCGAGTTCACCATGCTCGAGTTCTACCAGGCCTACGCCGACTACGAAGACAACATGGACCTGACCGAGGAACTGTTCCGCGAACTGGCCCAGGCGGTACTCGGTACCACCGACGTGCCCTACGGCGACAAGGTCTTCCACTTCGGCGAGCCGTTCGTGCGCCTGTCGGTGTTCGATTCGATCCTCAAGTACAACCCGGAGATCACCGCCGCCGACCTCAACGACGTCGAGAAGGCGCGGGCCATCGCCAAGAAGGCCGGCGCCAAGGTCCTCGGCCACGAAGGCCTGGGCAAGCTGCAGGTGATGATTTTCGAGGAACTGGTGGAGCACAAGCTGGAGCAGCCGCACTTCATCACCCGCTACCCCTTCGAGGTTTCGCCGCTGGCCCGCCGCAACGACGAAGACCCGAGCGTCACCGACCGCTTCGAGCTGTTCATCGGCGGCCGCGAGATCGCCAATGCCTATTCCGAGCTGAACGACGCCGAGGACCAGGCCGAGCGCTTCATGTTGCAGGTCAAGGAGAAGGACGCCGGCGACGACGAGGCGATGCACTACGACGCCGACTTCATCAATGCCCTGGAATACGGCATGCCGCCGACCGCCGGCGAAGGCATCGGCATCGACCGCCTGGTGATGCTGCTGACCAACTCGCCGTCGATCCGCGACGTGATCCTGTTCCCGCACATGCGCCCGCAGGCCTGAGCGCCGCAACAGTCCATGGAAAAGCCGCCTTCGGGCGGTTTTTTCATGGCCGCGCGGTGTCCCGGCCGCCGGGCCAGGGGCCGATAGCCGCCGATCCGCCGGCTGACCACGGAAGGTGCGGGTGGGATCGGAGCTTCCCCGATAGCGGCCGATTGATTCCACGCGAAAAAGTCCGAACAATGCCCCATCGTCCGCGAGCGGAGGAAACACCGTGTCCCGAGTAGCTCCCAGAGACAGCGCCGCGCAGGCCGCCAGCGCGGTAGCCGAAAGCGTTCGTTACCAGGGCCGCAAGGCCAGCCGCCAGGGCAGCGAGCAGCGGCGCCAGGCGATTCTCGATGCCGCCATGCGCCTGATCGTCCGCGACGGCGTACGGGCCGTGCGCCACCGCGCGGTGGCCGCCGAGGCCCAGGTGCCGTTGTCGGCCACCACCTACTACTTCAAGGACATCGACGATCTCATCACCGACACCTTCGCCCTCTTCGTCGAGCGCAACGCAGAGGCGCTGTCGGCGTTCTGGAGCAGCGTGGAGGGCGACCTCCAGGAGATGGCCGCGGTGCTGGCCGACGACCCCGGCGCCCGTGGCTCGCTGGTGGAACGGATCGTCGAGCTGGCCGTGCAGTATGTCCAGGTCCAGCTCACCGAGCGCCGCGAGCACCTGCTGGCCGAGCAGGCCTTCCGCCAGGAGGCGTTGCTCAACCCGCGCCTGCGCGAACTGGCCGATGCCCACCAGCGGATTCTCTCCCTCGGCGCCGTGCATTTCTTCCAGGTGCTCGGTTCCGGGCAGCCCGAGCAGGACGCCAAGGTGTTGACGTCGATTATTCTGCAGATGGAATATCAGGGCCTCGTGGACGGGGTCGAGCAACTGGCCGTGGACGAAATGCGCGCCATACTCAGACGGTACCTGAATCTGGTCATGGGCCTGTGACCTGAGCGTCAACCCCGCCATGGCGGGGTTTTTCATACCCGAACCTTCCCTCGGCCAGCCGGTCGCAGGTTGCGGAGGGTTCCTAAGGAGCGTGTGATGAAAGCCTGGCGTTGCCTGGTGGTCCTGAGTTTCCTGCTGTTGGGCGGTTGCCTGGTCACCTTCAAGGAGCCGATACCGCCGCGCGAGGCGGCGCCGAGCCATCTGCTCGGGACCTGGAGCCGCGAGAACGAGTGGAAGGAAGAACAATTCCTGGAGATCACCCGTTCCGGCAGCAATGTCTACCGTGCGCTCAGCTACGTGGACAGCAAGGACAATACCGAGAGCCTGGAAGACTACGGCTTCACCGTCTCCCACCAGGGCAAGCGCTGGTACCTGTCGGCCGGCCTGCCGAAGAGCCTGGGCGGCAACTTCATCATCGCCGGCTTCGAGATCACCGACGGTGACGAGCTGGTGATCTACAACCTCGACGTCGAGCGCATCGTCGAGGACCTCGGCGCCGGCCAGCTCGACGGCGAGACCGTCGACAGCGATCAGGGCAAGGGCGCGCTGGTGCGCAGCCCGTTGGCGAAGGTCTTCGCCTACCTGAACGATCCCGCCAATTCCGACGTGTTCGTCGAGGCCGCCCGCTTCCAGCGGGTCACCCAATGAGATTGCCGATGAGCCAGCGCAAGGCGCAGAACGACTACCAGAAGATCATCCGCTCCCTGTCCGATCGCATCGTCGAGGCGCAGACGCCGATCCGCGTGCTGGATGCGATCAAATGGGACGACGGGATCCGCCAGGACTTCCTCAAGGGCCGCGGCAAGCATGCGCCGAAGGTCGACCGCGGCTACTACGACAGCCGCCCGCTGGCCTTCGACGCCAGCGCCAAGAAGCAGGAATTCCAGAACATCGAGCGCGACATCACCCGCCAGTTGGGCCAGTTCAACCCGGTCGGGCAGATCATGCGGCGGATGTGCAAGGAATACCGAATGGTCATTCGCATGCTCGAGGCGCGCGGCACCCCGGACCTCGGGCTGATCTCCCAGGAACTCTACGGCTCGGCCTCGGACGCCTTCCATGCCGGCGATCCGACCCTGGCCGACCTCGGCCTGATGCTCTCCGACTACCTGAACAACATCGCCGACCGCGGCGATCTCAAGGACGAACCCAAGACCCTGACCGCCAAGGAGGTCGTACCGATCCTCCAGGCGCGGCTGAACACCGTGTTCGGCGAGGAGGAGGGCACCATCCGCGTGTTCGAGTCCGACGGCATCGTCGCCGACGCGGCGGCCGGCGCCGACTACATCAAGGTACGCGCCGACGCCCTGTTCAACGAGCGCGACGTGCGCGCGCTGGAGGTCCACGAGGGCCTGGTGCACGTCGGCACCACCCTGAACGGCCTGAGCCAGCCGATCTGCACCTTCCTCGCCAAGGGACCGCCGTCCTCCACCGTGACCCAGGAAGGCCTGGCGATCCTGATGGAGGTGATCGCCTTCGCCTCCTACCCGACCCGCCTGCGCAAGCTGACCAATCGCACCCGGGCGATCCACATGGCCGAGGAGGGCGCCGATTTCCTCGACGTGTTCCACTTCTACCGCGAGCAGGGCTACAGCCTGGAGGACAGCTACCAGAACGCCAGCCGGGTCTTCCGCGGCTCGACCCCGGATGGCCTGCCGTTCACCAAGGACCTGTCCTACCTGAAGGGCTTCATCCTCATCTACAACTACATCCAGCTCGCCGTGCGCAAGGGCAAGCTCGAACAGATCCCCCTGCTGTTCTGCGGCAAGACCACCCTGGAAGACATGCGCACCCTGCGCCAACTGGTGGACGAGGGCCTGGTGGCGCCGCCGAAGTACCTGCCGCCGCAGTTCCGCGACCTCAACGCGCTGTCGGCCTGGATGTGCTTCTCGAACTTCCTCAACCACCTCAGCCTGGACCGCATCGAAGCGGACTACGCGAACATCCTCTGACCGTTCCCCGCCGTGCCGGTCTTTCCCGGTGCGCGCGGGCGGTCGGCCGGCAAGCAAGGAGAACGGCGATGGCCAGCCACGAACTCGACTACCGCATCCTCGGCGAATCCATGCAGACCGTGGAGATCGAACTCGACCCCGGGGAAACCGTGATCGCCGAGGCCGGGGCGATGAACTACATGACCGGCGACATCCGCTTCACCGCGCGGATGGGCGACGGCTCCGACGGCAGCCTGCTGGGCAAGCTGTGGAGCGCCGGCAAGCGCAAGCTCGGTGGCGAGTCGGTGTTCATGACCCACTTCACCAACGAAGGCCAGGGCAAGCAGCACGTGGCCTTTGCCGCGCCCTATCCGGGCAGCGTGGTGGCGGTGGACCTGGACGATGTCGGCGGGCGCCTGTTCTGCCAGAAGGACTCGTTCCTCTGCGCAGCCTATGGCACCCGGGTCGGCATCGCCTTCACCAAGCGCCTGGGCGCCGGTTTCTTCGGCGGCGAGGGCTTCATCCTGCAGAAGCTCGAGGGCGATGGCCTGGTCTTCGTCCACGCCGGCGGCACGCTGATCCGCCGCCAGTTGAATGGCGAGACGCTGCGGGTCGACACCGGTTGCCTGGTGGCCTTCACCGACGGCATCGACTACGACGTGCAACTGGCCGGCGGCCTGAAGAGCATGCTGTTCGGCGGCGAAGGATTGCTGCTGACCACCCTCAAGGGCAGCGGCACCGTCTGGCTGCAGAGCCTGCCGTTCTCGCGCCTGGCCGGGCGCATCTACGACGCCACCTTTCGCGCCCGCGAAGAGGTAAGGACCAACAACGGATGAAGCGCCTGCTGATCCCGCTGCTGGTACTCGGCGCGCTGTTCCTCGGTGGCTGCAGTTCGCTGCTGTTCTATCCCGAGCCGGTGGTGCAGATCACTCCGGCGCGCGCCGGGCTGGAGTACCGCGACGTCACCCTGACCACCGCCGACGGCGTGCGCCTGCGCGCCTGGTGGCTGCCGGCGAAGAAAGGCGTGCCGGTGAAAGGCACTGTGCTCTACCTGCACGGCAACGGCGGCAACCTGTCCTGGCACCTCGGCGGCACCTGGTGGCTGCCCGCCGAGGGCTACCAGGTGCTGATGCTCGACTATCGCGGCTACGGCCAGTCGGAGGGCCAGCCGGGACTGCCGGAGGTCTACCGCGACATCGACGCGGCGTTCGCCTGGCTCGACCAGGCGCCGGAGGTGAAGGGCACCGAGCGCGTGCTGCTGGGGCAGAGTCTCGGCGGCGCGCTGGCGGTCCACTACCTGGCCGAGCATCCGCAGCGCCAGGGCCAGTTCAAGGCGCTGGTGTTCGACGGGGTACCGGCGAGCTACCGCGGCATCGCCCGGCACATGCTGGACGGTTCCTGGCTGACCTGGCCGCTGCAGGTGCCGCTGTCCTGGCTGGTGCCCGACGACGACAGCGCCATCCATTCGGTGGCGCGGCTTTCTGGCGCACCCATGCTGTTCTTTCACAGCATCGACGATACCATTGTGCCCCTCGAGAACGGCATCGCCCTGTACCGCCAGGCGCGGCCGCCGAAGGTCCTGCAACTGACCCGAGGCGGCCACGTGCAGACCTTCGCCGAAGCGACCTGGCAGGAAGTGATGCTGCGCTTCCTCGACGATCCCCATGGCTTCACCGGCCTGCGCCGGCTGGCCGAAATCCCGAACCGCGAATCCGCGAAACCCGAAGGCAATCCATGAGCGACCGTAACGTACTCCCCTGCATCCTGACCGGCATCGGTACCATCTTCGTCACCGTCGGCGTGCTCTGGTACTACGGCTACCTGCATTTCGCCAAGCCGCAGGACGCCCTGTTGCTGGCCGACTTCACCATGCTGAAGAGCCTGCCCGGCGAAGATGTGAAGCTGTCCCTGGAGCCGGCCAAGCAGGTCGCGCAGTGCATCGATGGCGTCCTGGTGCTGTTCGACACCGAGCAGAAGGGCCTTTCCGGCGTGCTGGTGGACAACAGGAAGCACGCCGTGCGCTGCGCCGGACAGGAAGTCCCGCAGGAAGTGAAATGACCGAGGTCCGCGTCTGGCAGGGAGACATCACCCGTCTTGCGGTGGATGCCATCGTCAACGCGGCGAACTCCTCGCTGCTCGGTGGGGGCGGTGTCGACGGCGCCATCCACCGCGCCGCCGGTGCCGAACTGGTGGCGGCCTGCCGCCTGCTGCACGGTTGCAAGACCGGCGAGGCGAAGATCACCCGTGGGTTCCGTCTGCCGGCGGCCCACGTGATCCACACCGTCGGCCCGGTCTGGCGCGGCGGCGACAACGGCGAAGCGGAGCTGCTGGCCAGCTGCTACCGGCGCAGCCTGGCGCTGGCCGAGCAGGCCGGGGCGGCCAGCGTCGCGTTCCCCGCCATCAGCTGCGGCATCTACGGCTATCCCTTGGAGCAGGCCGCGGCCATTGCCGTCGAAGAGGTCTGCCGGCAACGCCCGGCGCACAGCAGCCTGGAGGAAATCGTCCTGGTTGCCTTCGATAGCTCGATGGCCGAGCGCTACCAGCGCTTGCTCGGCGAGCGGCCTGTGGCCCGCTGATACCTGGAAAGCTCAAGCCCCGCCCATGAAAAAGCCCCGCCGGATGGCGGGGCTTTTGGGCTTCCGTAGGGCTTATCAGCCGCTGACGGAGGAGCGTGGCGCGACCGGCTTGGCGTCGTTGGAAATGG
>NZ_KV800319.1:405649-488314 GCF_001810205.1 Pseudomonas sp. HMSC076A11
GACTTCCACCCGACGGTTCATGGCACGGCCGGAGCTGGTGCCGTTGCTGGCCACCGGATATTCCTTGCCGTAGCCACGGGTGGCTACGCGTTCCGGGCTGATGCCGCGGCTGAGCAGGGCCATGCGCACCGAGTCGGCACGACGCTCGGACAGGCGCTGGTTGTAGTTGGCGGAACCGGTGCTATCGGTGTAGCCCTCTACGATCACCTGGCGCTCCGGGTTCTGCTGGAGGAACTCGGCCAGTTGCTGGATGTTGCGCATGGCGCCGGGCTTCAGGTCGGACTTGTCGAGATCGAACAGAACGTCGCCGAAGGTCACCATGGTGCCGCGCGAGGTCTGCTTGGCATTCAGTTGGCTACGCAGCTTGTCCAGTTGCGCGGTGCGCGCGTCGAGGCGGGCCTGGGCGCGCTGGGCGGAGGCGTTCTGCAACTGCGCCTCGGCATTGCGCAGGACGATGGTCTGCTTGGCCAGTTCGATGCGCTGGTTGGTCAGGTAGGCCAGTTGGTCCACGTCGCGCTGGTCTTCGCCATCCTGGTAGGCCTTGTCGGCCTTGGCCAGCCAGTCGCCGGCGTCCTTGGTTTCCAGGGCCGCGACCTTGGTCGCGTCGGGCTGCGACTGCAGCGCGGAGAAGTTGCTGCGGGCCTGTTCCAGGTTGGCGTTCGGCGGCGTGGAGCAGGCGGCCAGCGCCAGGGCCAGCAGGGATACGGCGGGGAGGGCAATGTACTTACGCATAGGGGTCATCCTTAATCACGAATCGACGAAAGAAGGGCGGAATCCGGCTTAGTGCTGCGTATCGCGCATGCCTTCCTCACGCAGTTCCATGACGCCCTGCTGGGCATCCTTCACGGCTTTCTGCGCCTTGGCGGCCTGGGTCTTGCGCTCGGCGACCCGGGCGTCCCACTCGGCCTGCTGCGCCAGGCGCTTGGCCTGGTCGTATTCCTTGTCGTTCATGGCGATGCGCGCCTGGCTCAGCTTGTCCTGAGCGGACTTCATCTCGACCGGGGCATATTCCGGGCCGCCGGCGCTCACCGCGTTATTCACCGCGGATTCGGTCACGGCGAACTGCTCGGTCGGCGGGTTGCCGGCGCAGCCGGCCAGGACCAGGCTGCTGCCTACGGCCAGCAGGGCCAGCTTGAGGCCACGCAGGGAACCGGTGTGTTGCTTGCTCATCGCTTTTTGCTCCATGGGAAATTTCCTCTGACAGGGATGCTGATTCCTTGGCTTTCATCTCTGGCCATTACCGTGGGCGCGTTTCCGGCCCTCCGGTCTTTTCTTCCTGCTCACTGAGCAAGCCTCTGCCAGGCCTCTGTTTCAGGGGCTTGGCGATTGGCCATGTACTTTTAGTGACTCCCCCGCTGGTTCAGGGGTTCAAAAAAAAATCTGAAATTTTCTGACTGAACAGTCGGCTTCCGGCGTGGTCGCAGAACGCCACCTCTGCTCACTAAAGCCCGTCCTACAGGGCTCTAGTCCACGAAACGCACAACTGCCGCAGCGCTCCAGGACGGAACACTCGGGCAGAAAAAAGCCCCACCTGAGTGGGGCTGGAGGAGGCCAGTGGGGCCTTTTAGAAACGCTTGCGCAACAGTCGCAGACCGTTGAACACCACCAGCAGGCTGGCGCCCATGTCGGCGAATACCGCCATCCACAGGGTGCCTTCGCCTGCCAGGGTAAGGGCGAGGAACACCGCCTTGATGCCCAGGGCCAGGGTGATGTTCTGGACCAGGATCGCGTGGGTGGTGCGCGACAGCCGGACGAATTGCGGCAACTTGCGCAGGTCGTCGTCCATCAGCGCGACGCCGGCGGTCTCGATGGCCGTGTCGGTGCCCGCCGCGCCCATGGCGAAGCCGATGTCGGCGCGGGCCAGGGCCGGCGCGTCGTTGATCCCGTCGCCGACCATGCCGACCCGCGAGCCGTCGGCCTGGCGCGCTTCCACTTCACGCAGCTTGTCCTCCGGCAGGAGGTTGCCGCGAGCTGCGTCGATGCCTACCTGGGCAGCGATGGCGGCTGCGGTGTGCGGGTTGTCGCCGGTGAGCATCAGGGTCTTCACGTCCAGCGCGTGCAGCTCGCGGATCGCCTCGCGGCTGCTGTCCTTGACCCCGTCGGCGACGGCGAAGAGGGCCCGCACGCGCTGCGGATCGCACAGCGCGATGACCGTCTTGCCCTGGCGCTCCAGGGCGTCCAGGCGCTCTTCCAGGGCCGGCGAGCAGAGGCCCAGTTCCTCCACCAGGCGATGGTTGCCGAGGTGGTAGAGGACGCCGTCGATGCGTCCGCTGACGCCTCGTCCCGGCAAGGCAGCGAGGTCCTCGACCACGCCCAGGGCAAGGCCGTCCTCTTCCGCTGCGTTGGCCACGGCGCGCGATACCGGGTGGTCGGAACGCGCGGCCAGGCTGGCGGCGAGCAGGCGCGCATCCGTCCCGTCAGCCTCCGCGATCGGCAGGTAGTCGGTCTGTTGCGGTTTGCCATGGGTGATGGTGCCGGTCTTGTCGAGGGCGACCCAGGACAGCTTGCGCCCGAGTTCGAGGAACACCCCGCCCTTGATCAGGATGCCCAGGCGCGCCGCGGCGGAAAGGCCGCTGACGATGGTCACCGGGGTGGAGATCACCAGCGCGCAGGGACAGGCGATCACCAGCAGCACCAGGGCGCGGTAGATCCAGTCCAGCCAGGCGCCGCCGAATAGCAGCGGCGGCAGCACCGCGGTGGCGAGGGCGATGAGGAATACCACCGGGGTGTAGACGCGGGCGAAACTGTCGACGAAACGCTGGGTCGGTGCGCGGGAACCCTGGGCTTCCTCCACGGCGTGGATGATCCGGGCCAGGGTGCTGTCGTCGGCGCGGCGGGTGACGCGGTACTCCAGCGCGCCCTCGCCGTTGATGCTGCCGGCGAACACCGGCTCGCCGACCTCCTTCTCCACCGGCAGGCTTTCGCCGGTGATCGGCGCCTGGTTGACGCTGGAGCGGCCGCTGGTCACCTCGCCGTCGAGGGCGATGCGTTCGCCGGGCTTCACGCGCACGGTGGCTTCCAGTTCCACTTGCTTGGCCGGCAGCTCCTTCCATTCGCCGCCGACCAGTACCGTGGCCTGTTCCGGAGCCAGTTGCAGCAGGCCGCGGATGGCGTTGCGCGCGCGATCCAGGGACTTCGCCTCGATCAACTCGGCGATGGCGAACAGCACGCTGACCATCGCCGCTTCCGGCCACTGGCCGATGAGCACGGCGCCGGTCACGGCGATACTCATCAGGGCGTTGATGTTCAGGTTACGGTTCTTCAGTGCGATCCAGCCCTTGCGGTAGGTCGGCAGGCCGGCGCCGAGGATGGCCAGCAGGGCGAGGCCGGCGACCACCCAGTCCGGCGCCAGGCCGAACCATTCGACGATCTCCGAGGCCAGCGCCATCGCGCCGGCCAGGGCCAGCGGCCACCAGGGCTTCGCCGGCGCTTGCGAGGGGCCGTCGGTATTTTCGCCGGCATCCAGCGGCACCGCCTGCATGCCGAGGCCGGCGATCAGCTTCTGCAGCGGCTCGACGCTGTCGAAGCGATGCTGGACGCGCAGCAGGCGCTGCATCAGGTTGAATTCCAGCGACTCCACTGCCGGCTGGCGACCGAGGGCGTCGCGGATCAGGCGTTCCTCGGTCGGGCAGTCCATCGCTTCGATGCGCAGGTCGCTCCAGCGCAACTCGGCGTTGCCGGCCAGGGTTCCGATGGCGGCCACCGCCGGGCGAGGCGCGTGGCGGTGCCCATGATCATGTCCGTGACCGTGACAGCAAGTGTCGGCGTGTTCGTGGCTCATGGAAACAATTCCCGTTTGACGTGTTGGGTGCGATTGCACACCCTGTAGCAACTACAGAGTCAAGCGGTACTGCCAATTCGGGTAGCCGCGTCGGCGATTGGAGGAGGGTTGGCATGAAGATCGGTGAGCTGGCGAAGAGAACCGGTTGCCCGGTGGAGACCATCCGCTACTACGAGCGCGAAGGCCTGTTGCCCGAGCCCGCGCGTAGCGAAGGCAACTATCGGCAATACACCCTAGCGCATGTCGAGCGCCTGTCGTTCATCCGTCACTGCCGCTCGCTGGACATGACCCAGGAGGAAATCCGTACCCTGCTGGCGTTGCGCGACCGTCCCGAGGCGGATTGCGGCACCGCCAACCGGTTGATCGACGAGCACCTGCATCACGTCGAGGTGCGCATCGCCGAACTCCAGGCATTGCGCGAGCAACTGCGGGATCTCGGTTCGCGCTGTACGGTCGCCGGCAACAGCCAGGCCTGCGGCATCCTCCGCGAACTGGAGCAGCCCGCGCCGCTGTCGCCAATCGCCGAGGAATGCGCCGAGGCCGGGCACATGCACGTCCCCGGCGTGCACCGCCGGCATGGCTGAAGCCGCGCTCAGTGACTGGAGGTGTCCTGTTGCGCGACCAGTTCGTGCAGGTACTTGCGCGAGAGCGACAGGAAGCGTGGGGTAGGGCCGACATCCTCATAGAGCGGATCGCCCTGTTCGTCGGTGGCCACCACCTGACTCCCCTTCACGTAGGGAAAGCTCGCCTCCAGTTCTTCCAGGGCGGCGCCGACCAGCTCGCCCAGTAGTTCCTCGACGCTGCGCCGCGGATACATCTCGTGCAGCGCGGCGAGGCGCGCGGCGCTTTCGACGTCCAGCGGGATGCTGTAGTGGTTGCGGGCCATGCGGCCCTTGGCGGTGTGTTCCCAATGGCGGACAAGCTCACGGATCTTCATGCTGACCTCTTCAGCCCGGTCGTGGCGGGCGTGCTGGGGGGCCCTCGTGGGGCCGTGCCTCGGTGCGGGCACTTCCTTCAGACTAGACCCGATCGGCGCCGGCAGCCTCGCTTCCGGCCCGGCGGCGCCGTACTGGCACCCTGCGGGCTTGTAAGCGCGGGGGCGCCTGAGCCAAGCTGGTTTCCCACCCGCAGTGGAGACAGGTCATGCCGGAGATCGATGCGCGCCTGCGCGAGGACGTCCACCAACTGGGCGAATTGCTCGGCGACACCATCCGCGAGCAGTACGGCCCGCGGTTCCTCGACAAGATCGAGCTGATCCGCAAGGGCGCCAAGGCTGCCCGCCGCGGTTCCGCGGAGGGCGCCCAGCAGCTCACCGCCACCCTCGACGGGCTCGAGGAAGACGAACTGCTGCCGGTGGCGCGGGCCTTCAACCAGTTCCTCAACCTGGCCAATATCGCCGAGCAATACCACCGTATCCGCCGGCGCCGGCCGAACGAGCCGGAACCCTTCGAGAACCTGGTGCTGGAAGAGCTGCTGGGGCGTCTCAAGGACGCCGGGCATGCCCCCGGGCAACTGGCTCGCCAGCTCGCCGGGCTGGAGATCGAACTGGTGCTGACCGCCCATCCCACCGAGGTGGCGCGGCGCACGCTGATCCAGAAATACGATGCGATCACCGCGCAGCTGGCGGCCAAGGACCATGCCGACCTGCTGCCGGAGGAGCGCAGTCGCATCCAGCAGCGCCTGCAGCGGCTGGTGGCCGAGGCCTGGCATACCGACGAGATCCGCAAGGTCCGGCCGACCCCGGTGGACGAGGCGAAATGGGGCTTCGCGGTGATCGAACATTCTCTCTGGCAGGCCTTGCCGAACGTCCTTCGGCACGTCGACGAGGTACTCCTGCGCAGCACCGGCGAACGCCTGCCGTTGACCGCCGCGCCGCTGCGCTTCGCGTCCTGGATGGGGGGCGACCGCGACGGCAATCCCAACGTCACCGCCAGCGTGACCCGCGAGGTCCTGCTGCTGGCGCGCTGGATGGCCGCCGACCTGTACCTGCGCGATATCGACCGACTGGCCGCCGAGCTGTCCATGCAGCAGGCCTCGCCGCAGCTGCTGGCGCGGGTCGGCGATAGCGCCGAGCCCTATCGCGCCCTGCTCAAGCAATTGCGCGAGCGCCTGCGTGTGACCCGCAACTGGACCCACCAGGCCCTGGCCGGCGAGGTGCCGGCCGCGGAGGGCGTCCTGGAGCACAACCGCGACCTGGTCGAGCCGCTGCAACTGTGCCACGAGTCGCTGCACGCCTGCGGCATGGGCGTGATCGCCGATGGCGCGTTGCTCGACTGCCTACGCCGCGCCGCCACCTTCGGCCTGTTCCTGGTACGCCTGGACGTGCGCCAGGACTCGGCCCGCCATGCCGCCGCGCTGAGCGAGATCACCGAGTACCTGGAGCTGGGCAGCTACGACGAGTGGGACGAGAAGACCCGCCTGGAATTCCTTCTCGAGGAACTGAACAGCCGCCGCCCCCTGCTGCCGGCGCACTACCAGCCTTCGGCGGATACCGCCGAGGTGCTCGCCACCTGCCGGGCGATCGCCGCCGCGCCACCGGCGTCGCTGGGTTCCTACGTGATCTCGATGGCCGGCCAGCCGTCCGACGTGCTGGCGGTGCAACTGCTGCTCAAGGAAAGCGGCGTCGACTGGCCGATGCGCGTGGTGCCGCTGTTCGAGACCCTCGACGACCTGGACAACGCCGGCCCCTGCATGGAGCGCCTGCTGACGCTGCCGGGCTACCGTTCGCGGCTCTCCGGGGTGCAGGAAGTGATGATCGGCTACTCCGATTCGGCCAAGGACGCCGGTACTCTCACGGCGGCCTGGGCGCAGTACCGGGCGCAGGAGAAACTGGTGGAGATCTGCCGCCAGCACGAGGTCGAGCTGCTGCTCTTCCATGGCCGCGGCGGCACCGTCGGCCGCGGCGGCGGGCCGGCCCACGCGGCGATCCTGTCGCAGCCACCGGGTTCGGTGGCCGGGCGCTTCCGGGTCACCGAACAGGGCGAGATGATCCGCTTCAAGTTCGGCTTGCCGGACATCGCCGAACAGAACCTCAATCTCTACCTCGCCGCGGTGCTGGAAGCGACCCTGATGCCGCCGCCGGCTCCCGAGCCGGCCTGGCGCGCGCAGATGGACCGCCTGGCGAAGGACGCGCTGCTGGCCTACCGCAGGGTGGTGCGCGACGATCCGCAGTTCGTCGAGTATTTCCGCCTGGCCACGCCCGAGCAGGAACTGGGCCGTCTGCCGCTGGGCAGCCGCCCGGCCAAGCGCCGCGAAGGCGGGGTGGAGAGCCTGCGGGCGATTCCCTGGATCTTCGCCTGGACCCAGACGCGCCTGATGCTGCCGGCATGGCTTGGCTGGGAGACCGCCTTGCTGAACGCCATCGAGCGTGGCGAGGGCGCGCTGCTCGGGCAGATGCGCGAGCGATGGCCGTTCTTCACCACCCGCATCGACATGCTGGAAATGGTCCTGGCCAAGGCCGACGCGGATATCGCGCGGCTCTACGACGAACGTCTAGTGCCGCTCGAGCTGCGTCCGCTGGGGCGTCGTTTACGCGACCTATTGTCGCAGGCGGTGCGCGTGGTGCTGGGACTGACCGGGCAGTCGCTGCTGCTCGCCCACGCCAGCGAGACCCGCGAGTCGATCAGCGTGCGCAACAGCTATCTAGACCCGCTGCACCTGCTCCAGGCTGAGCTTCTGGCCCGTTCGCGGCGCTGCCGGGGCGACGCCTGCGGCGGCCTGGAGCAGGCGCTGCTGGTGACGGTCGCGGGGGTCGCTGCCGGACTGCGCAACACCGGATGAGGGAAGGCGGGGGGCAACTTTCGGTGTCTTGTGCGGTGGGGGGGGCGCTGTGTATCTTGGACAGCCTTTTCGGCGCCATACAGTGCCGTTTCCTGCAAATACGAGATTGGCCCCACGAGGCGGATCCAGACTTTCGCTTACCAATTCTAAGGAGCATATCGATGCGTGTGATTCTGCTCGGGGCACCCGGTGCCGGCAAAGGCACCCAGGCACGGTTCATCACCGAGAAGTTCGGCATTCCGCAGATCTCCACTGGCGACATGCTGCGCGCCGCAGTCAAGGCCGGCAGCCCGCTCGGCCAGCAGGTGAAAGGCGTGATGGACAGCGGCGGCCTGGTATCCGACGACATCATCATCGCCCTGATCAAGGAACGCATCACCGAGGCCGATTGCGCCAAGGGCTTCCTGTTCGACGGCTTCCCGCGGACCATCCCGCAGGCCGAAGCGCTGAAGGACGCCGGTGTGACCATCGACCACGTGGTCGAGATCGCCGTCGACGACGAGGAGATCGTGTCGCGTATCGCTGGTCGTCGCGTGCATCCGGCCTCCGGCCGCGTGTACCACACCGAGCACAACCCGCCGAAGGTCGCCGGCAAGGACGACGTTACCGGCGAAGAGCTGATCCAGCGCGAGGACGACAAGGAAGAGACCGTGCGTCACCGCCTGTCGGTCTATCATTCGCAGACCAAGCCGCTGGTCGACTTCTACCAGAAGCTGTCGGCCGCCGAAGGCACCCCGAAATACCACAGCATCGCCGGCGTCGGCTCGGTCGAGCAGATCACCGCGAAAGTGCTTTCGGCCCTGAGCTGATCCGCAGCGCTGTAGCACCGACGGCCCGCTTGCGGGCCGTCGGCGTTTCCGGGGCGGCGAAGGCTGGTACAATCGGCGTCTTTTTCACCACGCGGAACCGTCGATGTCCACTCTGTTGGCCCTGGATACCTCCACCGAAGCCTGCTCCGTCGCCCTGCTCCACGAGGGGCGGGCGCTCAGTCACTACGAGGTGATCCCGCGCCTGCACGCCCAGCGCCTGCTGCCGATGGTCCGCGACCTGCTCGACGAGGCCGGCGTCGCCCTGTCCGCGGTGGACGCCATCGCCTTCGGGCGCGGTCCGGGCGCCTTCACCGGCGTGCGCATCGCCATCGGCGTGGTCCAGGGCCTGGCCTTCGCCCTGCAGCGCCCGGTACTGGCGGTCTCCGACCTGGCGATCCTGGCCCAGCGGGCCTACCGCGAGCAGGGTGCGGAGCGGGTCGCCGCGGCCATCGACGCGCGGATGGACGAGGTCTACTGGGGTTGCTACCAGTTGCAACAGGGCGAGATGCGCCTGGCCGGCAGCGAAGCGGTACTGCCGCCCGAGCGGGTCGCCGTACCGTGGGACGCCGCTGCCGCGGACTGGTTCGGCGCCGGCACCGGCTGGGGCTACGTCGAGCGCATGCCGCAGCGCCCGGCCGCGCTGGACGCGAGCCTGCTGCCGCATGCCGAGGACTTGCTCAGCCTGGCCGGCTTCGCCTGGGCGCGCGGCGAAGGCGTGGAGGCGGAACAGGCGCTGCCGGTGTACCTGCGCGACAACGTGGCGACGCCGAAAAAAACGCCCTGAAAATGCCGCGCAGCGGTAATTGCCAAGCCTTTCGGGGCTGGCTAGAGTGTGGAGACTTCCCCGGGTTTTGATCATGCGTATCGACGGACTTTCTTCCTCTTCGTTGCCGCTGGAGCGCAGCGCCCGACCGGGCTCCGCGGTCACGCCGTATCGCGACGTGCAGCGCGAGGTCGAGGCGCGGCGCGAGCAGCCGGCGCCGGTTTCCGGCAGCCAGGGCTTCGAGCAGGCGCCGCAGGCGCGCAAGGTCCAGGCCAGTTCGGCGGGCGGCGACAGCCTGCCGGTCAGCGCCCGCGACCTGCTGGCGTTCCAGCGCCCGGTAAGCAGCCATGCGGCGATGGCCCTGGCCAGCTACAACTCCACCGCCAGCCTCAACATCGACGCCGGCGCCGAGGATGTCCTCGGCCTCGACCTCTACGCCTGAGCGGTTCCCTGCGCTGCCGTGGTTTCCCTTCCTTATTTCCTCGGTTGTCCATCCTGGAACGAGGCGGCCTGGCGCGGCAGCTTCTATCCGCGCGAATTGCGTTCCGCCGACTACCTCGGACACTACGGCGGCATCTTCAACGCGGTCGAGGGCAATACCACCTTCTATGCCCGGCCTTCGGCGGAAACCGTGCGGCGCTGGGCCGAGACGATGCCGGCGGGGTTCCGCTTCTGTGCCAAGTTTCCCCGCGATATCAGTCACGAAGGCGACCTGCGCGAACGGCTCGAGGCCGCCGACGACTTCCTCGAACTGCTGGCGCCGCTTGGCGAAAGGGTCAGCCCGCTGTGGCTGCAATTGTCGGCGGCGTTCACCCCGCAGCGCCTGGGCGAACTGCTGTATTTCCTCGATGAGCTGAGTCCGCGACGGATTGCCGTGGAAGTACGCCACCCGGCGTTCTTCGACAAAGGCGAGGACGAGCGCCTGCTCAACCGCCACCTGCGCGAGCGTGGCGTGGAGCGCATCTGCCTGGATTCGCGGGCGCTGTTCAGTTGCCGTTCGGACGATCCGGCGGTGCTCCACGCCCAGTCGAAGAAGCCGCGCCTGCCGATCCGTCCGGCGGCCTTCAGCGATACGCCACAGGTGCGTTTCATCGGCGGTCCCGACCTGCCGGCCAACGAGGTGTTCCTTTTGCCCTGGGTCGACAAGGTGGCCGACTGGATCGAGGCCGGCCTGACTCCATACGTATTCCTGCATACCCCCGACAATCACCTGGCGGCCCAGCAGGCCCAGCGTTTCCATGCGCTGCTGGGCCAGCGCCTGCCAGGCTTGCCGGCGCTACCCGAGCCGATCCCGGCCCCGGAAGTGGAGCAACTGGGCCTGCTCTGAGCGCGGCGCTCGACGCTCCGCCGGCCTGCGCCTAGGCTAGGGAGTCCTTTCCCCGCCACGGAGCCCGCCGCCATGACCAGCCAACGCCAACGCGCCGAACGTTTCCGCGACCTGCACCAGGGGCCCGGCATGCTGGTCCTGCCCAATCCCTGGGATGCCGGTTCGGCGAAGATGCTCGCCAGCCTCGGCTTCGACGCCCTTGCCACCACCAGCGCAGGCCTGGCGTTCTCCCTGGGCCGGCGCGACGCGGAAGGCGCGGTGAGCCGGACTGAGGCGCTGGAAAACGCCCGGGCGATCGTCGCCGCCACCGATCTGCCGGTCGCCGCCGACCTGGAAAACGGCTACGGCGATGCTCCGCAAGACTGCGCCACGACCATCCGCCTGGCCGCCGAGGCCGGTCTGGTCGGTGGTTCCATCGAGGATGCCAGCGGGCGCGCCGGACAGCCCATCTATGAGTTCTCCGCCGCGCTGGAGCGGGTCGCTGCCGCGGTCGAGGCGGCCCGTGCGGTGCCATTTCCGTTCACCCTCTGCGCCCGCGCGGAGAACTTCCTGCATGGTCGCGAGGATCTCGACGACACCCTGCGGCGTCTGCGCGCCTACGCCGATGCCGGCGCCGATGTGCTCTACGCGCCCGGTTTGAACCGCCGCGAACAGATCGTCGCGGTGCTCGAAGCGGTGGCGCCGAAGCCGGTCAACGTGCTGGTCGGTTCGCCGCGCCTGGAGCTGTCGCTGGACGAGCTGGAAGCCCTCGGCGTCAAGCGCGTGAGCCTGGGCTCGAATCTTGCCCGGGTCGCCTTCGGCGCTTTCCATCAGGCGGCGCAGGCGCTGGCGCGGCGCGACCTGGAAGCGACCCGTGCGGCGATGCCTTTCGACCGTATCAACGACCTGTTCCGCTGAACCCGTGCGCCGCCTGGCCTGGTTGCTGCCATTACTGCTGCTGGCGGGGGCCGTCGGCGCCCTGCGCTACCAGTGGCTCGATCTGCCGGCGCGCTGGAATCCCTGGCTGCCGCTGGACGTGCGCGAACCGCCGAACCTGCTGACCCGCTACAAGCTATGGCGGCTGGCCGACGACCGGAGCCTCTGCGACGCCGCCCTGGCCACCTCGCAACTGCGCTACCAGCGGGTAGCCGACGACCCGCCATCGGCTACCTGCCCGTTGAGCAACAGCCTGCGCGTGCGTGGGGCGGCGCTGGAGTTGAGCAGCAGCTTTCTCGCCAGTTGCTCGCTGGCGGTGAGCTATGCGTTGTTCGAGCGGCACGTGCTGCAACCGGCAGCCCTGGACATCTATGGCCAGCCGCTGGCGCGGGTCGAGCATGTTGGCAGCTTCGCCTGCCGCAACGTCTACAACCGCGAGGACGGTCGGCGCAGCCAGCATGCCTCGGCCAATGCCCTGGACATCAGCGGCTTCCGCCTGGCCGACGGGAGGCGGATCCGCCTGGCCACGGACTGGGCCGGCGAGAGCGCCGACGGGCGCTTCCTGCGCCGCGTGCGGGACGGCGCCTGCGCCAGTTTCAATGCGGTGCTGGGGCCCGACTACAACGCCGCCCACCGGGATCACTTCCACCTCGACATGGGCCTATGGAAGGTCTGCCGGTGAGCGCGCGCGGGCCAACTCTGGCAAAATCCGCGCTTTCCCCGACGATTGCCCGACCATGACCGATTCCGCCGCTCCTCGCCTGCATGTCCAAGCCCTGTCCGCCGGTTGCGCCGAGGCTGCGCGGCGCTGGGCGGAGCGGCTCGGCCTGCCGCTGGCGGCGGACGACGAGGCGGAGTTCGCCGTGCAGGTCGGCGAGCAGGGCTTGCAGGTCTTGCAACTGGGGGCGGACTCCCCCGGTCCGGTGCGGGTCGATTTCGTCGAGGGCGCCAGCGCCCATCGGCGCAAGTTCGGCGGCGGCAGCGGACAGATGATCGCCAAGGCGGTCGGCGTCCAGCCAGGCATCCGCCCGCGGGTCCTGGACGCCACGGCCGGCCTGGGCCGGGATGGGTTCGTCCTCGCCAGCCTGGGCTGCGAGGTTACCCTGGTCGAGCGCCAGCCGCTGATCGCCGCCCTGCTCGAGGATGGCCTGGAGCGCGCCCGGCGCGATCCCGACGTGGCGCCGATCGCCGCGCGGATGCGTCTGCTCGGCGGCAACTCGGCGGACCTGATGCGCGCCTGGGATGGCGAGGCGCCGCAGGTGATCTACCTCGACCCGATGTTTCCCCATCGCGACAAGAGCGCATTGGTGAAGAAGGAAATGCGTCTGTTCCGGCCGCTGGTGGGCGACGATCTCGACGCCCCGGCGCTGTTGCAGGCGGCTCTGGCCCTGGCCAGCCACCGGGTGGTGGTGAAGCGCCCGCGCAAGGCGCCGATCATCGAAGGGCCCAAGCCCGGCTATAGCCTGGAAGGCAAGTCCAGCCGCTACGACATCTACCCGAAGAAGGCCCTGGGCAAGGGCTGAGTGTCGACACCGCAGGGAGGCGGCGAGCATGCAGCAGACCATCGATTGTCCGATTCGCCGGCGCCTGGCGCACCTGCCCTGGGCCAACGACGGGCGTGCCGGCGCCCGCCACTGGCTGGAGATGCAGCGCGATCCGCTGGCCTGGTTGCAGAAGATGCACGTCGCGCAGCCGGACCTCGCGGTCGCCCGCATGGGCCCGCAGCGCCTCTGGTGCCTGTTCCATCCGCAGGCGGTGCAGGAATTGATGGTCGATCGCCGCGATGACCTGCAACGCTGGCAGCCGGCGCTGTGCATGCTGAAACAGTGGAACGGGCGCAGCTTCATGATGCGTGAGGGCGCCCCCGCCCAGGCCCGGCGCAAGGAGGTACGGCCGCACCTGGCGCCGCCGCCGGCCAGCGAGGTTCGCCGCCTGGCCGCGGAGTGGGGCGAGCGGGTGGAGGAGGGGCGCGAATACGACCTCGACCTGGAAATGGCTGCGTTCAGCGTCACCCTCAGCGGTCACGCGCTGTTCGACGTCGACCTGCAACCGTCGGCCTATCGGATCGCCAAGGCGGTGCGCCTGCTGTCGCGGGTGGCATTGCTGGAAATGAGCACCGGCCTGCCGCTGGGCCACTGGTTTCCGAGCAAACTGTGTCCGCGCAAGCGCTGGGCGCTGGGCCAGTTGCGCGAGGCGGTGGGTGAGGTGGCGGAGCGCTCGCCGCGGCCGCTGGCGGACCTGCGCGATGAACTCTGCACCCTGCTCATGGCGTCCCACCAGTCCACCGGCGTGACCCTGACCTGGAGCCTGTTGCTGCTGGCCCAGCGTCCCGAGTTGCTCGCGCGGCTACGCGCCGAGCTGGCGCGAGTGAATTGGACGGCGATCCGCTCAGTCGCCGACCTGCGCGATTGCGCGCTGCTCAGGGCGGTCCTGCAGGAGTGCCTGCGCCTGTACCCGCCGGCCTACGGCCTGGCGCCGCGGCAGGTGACGGCGGACATCGAGGTGTTCGGCCAGCGGCTGAAGCGCGGCGACGTGACCATGGTCTCGAGCTGGATCACCCAGCGCGATCCCCGTTGGTTCGAGGCGCCGCTGGAGTTCCGTCCCGAGCGCTTCCTCGAACCGGCGCGCTGGCCGCGCGGCGCCTACTTCCCCTTCGGCCTCGGCGACCGCGCCTGCCCCGGCACCGCGATGGCGATGATCGATCTGGCGGCGGCGCTGGCCTACTGGGTCGAGCACTGGGACATCATGCACGACGGCGACCTGGCGCCGCGCGGCTGGTTTTCGCTGCGTCCGCAGCGAGCGCGGGTGCGTTTCCGCCGTCGCGCCTGAGCTGCCTCAGCCGCCCGCGGCGAAGGCGCGCAGGAACAGCGCCACCACTTCTTCCACGTGCCGCTCGCCTTCGGCCTCGTCCAGCGGTTCGGCGCAGCCGATCAACAGACGGTAATTGGCGCAGCCCTTGACCAGCATGAAGAAGTGTTCGGCGGCGTGGCGCGCGTCCGGGAACGCCAGCTTGCCGCTGCGGCGGGCCTGCTCGAGGAGGCGTTCCATCTCGTCGATCACCTGCTTCGGCCCGGCCTCGAAGAACAGCTCGGAAAGCTTGGGGTTCTGCCCGGCCTGCGCGGCCATCAGGCGGGTCAGGGCGATCGCCTCGTGGCTGTTGATCAGCCGGTGGAAGCCGCGGGCGATATTCAGCAGGACCTTTTCCAGTGGCGCGCCTTCGGCCAGCTGGAAGTACAGGGCGGGAAGCTGCTCGGCGCACTTGGCCTTCACCGCTTCGCTGAACAGGGTTTCCTTGTCGGTGAAGTGGCTGTAGACGGTGAGCTTGGAAACGCCGGCTTCCGAGGCGATGGCTTCCATGCTGCTGCCGTCGTAGCCGTTGCAGAGGAACAGGCGCTTGGCCGCCTCGAGAATGGCTTCCCGTTTGGCCGGGTCCTTGGGCCGGCCGGGACCGACGGAGGAGGTGGATTCTGACATGCGCTTATACAATTGAAATACTGGACTGATGGGTTCTGTATTTTTACTATACCGCCCAGTATAAGAACTCGAACGCAGTTTGCGGAAGGTGTCACATGTACCGCCATATCCCGCTCGTCGCCCTGTCCCTGTTTTCCTCCCTGTTCCTCGCCGCCTGCGGCAACGGCACGCCGCCGCCAGCCGCGGCGCGTCCGGCGATCGTCGTCCAGCCCCAGCCGGCGGGGGAGGTGAGCCAGGCCTTTCCCGGCGAGATCCGCGCCCGCCACGAGCCGGAGCTGGCCTTCCGCATCGGCGGCAAGGTCATCCGCCGGCTGGTGGAAGTCGGCGAGCGGGTAAAGAAGGACCAGCCCCTGGCCGAACTCGATCCCCAGGACGTGCGCCTGCAACTGGAGGCGGCGCGGGCCCAGGTCAGTGCCGCCGAGGCCAACTTGCAGACCGTGCGCGCCGAGTACCGGCGCTACCGCACCTTGCTCGACCGCAACCTGGTCAGCCATTCCCAGTTCGAGAACATCCAGAACAGCTACCGCGCCGGCGAGGCGCGGCTGAAGCAGATCCGCGCCGAATTCAACGTCGCCGACAACCAGGCCGGCTACGCCGTGCTGCGCTCGCCCCAGGATGGCGTGATCGCCAGCCGGCGCGTCGAGGTGGGCCAGGTGGTGGCGGCCGGACAGACGGTCTTCAGCCTGGCCGCCGACGGCGAACGCGAGGTGCTGATCGGCCTGCCGGAACACAGCTTCGAACGTTTCCGCATCGGCCAGCCGGTGTCGGTCGAACTCTGGTCGCAACGCGACAGACGCTTCGCCGGGCATATCCGCGAGCTCTCGCCCGCGGCCGATCCGCAATCGCGTACCTTCGCCGCCCGGGTGGCCTTCGACGACCGCGCGACTCCGGCCGAACTGGGCCAGAGCGCGCGGGTCTACGTCGCCGCCGCCGAGGCGGTGCCGTTATCGGTTCCCTTGTCGGCGCTGACCGCAGAGGCCGGCCAGGCGTTCGTCTGGGTGGTCGAGCCGGGCAGCTCGACCCTGCGCCGGCAGGCGGTGCGCACCGGTCCCTATGCCGAGGACCGGGTGCCGGTGCTCGAAGGCCTGAAGGCTGGCGACTGGGTGGTGGCCACCGGGGTCCAGGTGCTTCGCGAAGGGCAGCAGGTGCGTCCGATCGACCGGGCCAACCGCACGGTGAAACTGGCGGCCAAGGAGTAGTCGCATGTCCTTCAACCTTTCCGCCTGGGCGTTGCAGAATCGCCAGATCGTCCTGTACCTGATGATCCTGCTTGGCGCGGTCGGCGCGCTGTCCTACAGCAAGCTGGGGCAGAGCGAAGACCCGCCGTTCACCTTCAAGGCCATGGTGGTGCAGACCAACTGGCCGGGCGCCAGCGCCGAAGAGGTGGCCCGGCAGGTCACCGAGCGTATCGAGAAGAAGCTGATGGAAACCGGCGACTACGATCGCATCGTGTCCTTCTCCCGCCCCGGCGTCTCGCAGGTGACCTTCATGGCCCGCGAGGACATCCATTCCAGCGAGATCCCCGAACTCTGGTACCAGATCCGCAAGAAGATCAGCGACATTCGCGCCACCTTGCCGCAAAGCATCCAGGGCCCGTTCTTCAACGACGAGTTCGGCACCACCTACGGCAACATCTATGCGCTCACCGGCAAGGGCTTCGACTACGCGGTGATGAAGGACTATGCCGACCGCCTGCAACTGCAATTGCAGCGGATCAGGAACGTCGGCAAGGTCGAGCTGATCGGCCTGCAGGACGAGAAGATCTGGATCGACCTGTCCAACACCAAGCTGGCCACCCTCGGCCTGCCCCTGGCGGCGGTACAGAAGGCGCTGGAGGAACAGAACGCGGTGGCCTCCTCCGGGTTCTTCGAGACCGCCAGCGACCGCGTGCAGTTGCGCGTTTCCGGGCGTTTCGATTCGGTGGAGGAGATCCGCGACTTCCCCATCCGCGTCGGCGACCGCACCTTCCGCATCGGCGACGTGGCCGAGGTTCGCCGCGGCTTCAACGATCCGCCGGCGCCGCGCATGCGCTTCATGGGCGAGGACGCCATCGGCCTGGCGGTAGCGATGAAGCCGGGCGGCGACATCCTGGTGCTGGGCAAGGCCCTGGAAACCGAGTTCGCCCGCCTGCAGCAGTCGCTGCCGGCCGGACTGGAACTGCGCAAGGTGTCCGACCAGCCGGCGGCGGTACGTACCGGGGTCGGCGAGTTCATCCGGGTGCTGGCCGAGGCGCTGGTGATCGTCCTGCTGGTGAGCTTCTTCTCCCTCGGCCTGCGCACCGGCCTGGTGGTGGCGCTGTCGATCCCGCTGGTGCTGGCGATGACCTTCGCCGCCATGCATTACTTCGGCATCGGCCTGCACAAGATCTCCCTCGGCGCCCTGGTGCTGGCGCTGGGATTACTGGTGGACGACGCGATCATCGCGGTGGAGATGATGGCGGTGAAGATGGAGCAGGGCTACGACCGCCTCAAGGCGGCCAGCTTCGCCTGGACCAGCACCGCCTTCCCGATGCTCACCGGCACCCTGATCACCGCCGCCGGCTTCCTGCCGATCGCCACCGCGCAGTCCGGCACTGGCGAATACACCCGCTCGCTGTTCCAGGTGGTGACCATCGCCCTGGTGGTCTCCTGGTTCGCCGCGGTGGTCTTCGTTCCCTACCTGGGGGCCAAGCTGCTGCCGGACCTGGCCAGGTTGCACGCGCAGAAGCACGGCGGCAGCGCCGATGGCTACGATCCCTATGCTACGGCCTTCTACCAGCGCTTCCGGCGTCTGGTGGAGTGGTGCGTGCGCTACCGCAAGACGGTGATCGTCCTGACCCTCGCGGCCTTCGTCGGCGCGCTGCTGCTGTTCCGCCTGGTGCCGCAGCAGTTCTTCCCGCCCTCGGCGCGCCTGGAGCTGCTGCTGGACATCAAGCTGGCGGAGGGCGCCTCACTGCGCTCTACCGGCGAGGAAGTCCAGCGCCTGGAAAAAATGCTGCAGGGCCATGACGGCATCGACAACTACGTGGCCTACGTCGGCACCGGCTCGCCCCGCTTCTACCTGCCGCTGGACCAGCAATTGCCGGCGGCCAGCTTCGCCCAGGTGGTGGTGCTGGCCAAGGACCTGGAGAGCCGCGAGGCGCTGCGCAAGTGGCTGATCGAGCGGATGAACGAGGACTTCCCGCACCTGCGCAGCCGCATCAGTCGCCTGGAGAACGGGCCGCCGGTGGGCTATCCGGTGCAGTTCCGGGTTTCCGGCGAGGACATCCCGCAGGTTCGCGAACTGGCGCGCAAGGTCGCCGACAAGATGCGCGAGAACCCGCACGTGGTGAATGTGCACCTGGATTGGGAAGAGCCGAGCAAGGTGGTGTACCTGAGCATCGACCAGGAGCGCGCCCGTGCCCTGGGGGTGAGCACCGCCAGCCTGTCGCAGTTCCTGCAGAGCGCGCTGACCGGCTCGCACGTGAGCTTCTTCCGCGAAGACAACGAGCTGATCGAGATCCTCCTGCGCGGCACCGAGCAGGAGCGTCGTGACCTGTCGTTGCTGCCGAGCCTGGCGGTGCCGACCGAGAATGGCCGGAGCGTGGCACTGTCGCAGATTGCTACGCTCGAATACGGCTTCGAAGAGGGCATCATCTGGCACCGCAACCGCCTGCCGACGGTCACCGTGCGCGCCGATATCTACGACGATTCGCTGCCGGCGACCCTGGTCGCGCAGATCGCCCCGACCCTGGAACCGATCCGCGCCGAGCTGCCGGACGGCTACCTGCTGGAGGTGGGCGGCACGGTGGAGGACGCGGCGAAGGGCCAGAGTTCGGTGAACGCCGGCGTGCCGCTGTTCATCGTGGTGGTGTTGAGCCTGCTGATGGTGCAGTTGCGCAGCTTCTCGCGGATGGCGATGGTATTCCTCACCGCACCGCTGGGCCTGATCGGCGTGACCCTGTTCCTGCTGCTGTTCCGCCAGCCGTTCGGCTTCGTGGCGATGCTCGGGACCATCGCCCTGGCCGGCATGATCATGCGCAACTCGGTGATCCTGGTGGACCAGATCGAACAGGACATCAGCCATGGACTGGATCGCTGGCACGCCATCATCGAGGCTACCGTGCGGCGTTTCCGGCCCATCGTGCTGACCGCGCTGGCGGCGGTGCTGGCGATGATCCCGCTGTCGCGCAGTGTGTTCTTCGGGCCGATGGCGGTGGCGATCATGGGCGGGCTGATCGTCGCCACCGTGCTCACCCTGCTGTTCCTGCCGGCGCTCTATGCCGCCTGGTTCCGCGTGAAGAAGGACGAGGCGCGGGCCTGACGGGAGAAGGGGACGGGGCGATCGCGCCCCGTCCGTCGGCTCACCTGGCCGCGCCGAAGACCTTCTTGGCCAGGCCGGTGGCGGCAGCCGCCGGGTTCTGGCGGATGCTCTTCTCCTGCCTGGCGATCATCTCGAAGAGCCCGTCGAGGGCCTGCTCGGTGACATAGCCCTCGACGTTGGCGCTCTTCGCATCGACCACCCCAAGGGTCGCCGCCTGGCTGGCGAAGGCGTTGTACTGCTTGACCAGGCCGACCTCGTCGGTGGCCTGCTTGACGATCGGCAGGAACTTCGCGCGCAGCTGTTCGCGGCTGGACTTGTCCAGGTATTCGGTGGCGGCGTCGTCACCGCCCTTGAGGATGCCCTTGGCGTCGGCCACGGTCATCTTCTTCACCGCCTCCACCAGCAGGCCCTGGGCCTGCGGCACGGCAGCCTCGGCGGCGCGGTTCATGCTCGCCTCGAGCTGGTCGACCTGGGCGCCCATGCCGAACTGCTTCATCAGCTTCGCCGCCTTGCCCAGCTTGCCGGGCAGTTCGATGCGCACGTCCGGGTTGTTGTTGAAGCCGCCCGGCTGGCCAAGCTGGCGGACGGCGATCTGCGCGCCCTGGGTCAGGGCGTCCTTCAGGCCGCTGGAGGCGTCGTTCTGCGACAGGTCGGCGAGGGACAGGGCGAGGGCGTTGGCCGAGAGCAGCAGGCCGGCGCAGAGGGCAGTGAGTCGGAACATGACAGCGTCCTTGATGTGGAACGTACGGGGTATCCGGCCGCTCGTCGTGAGGTGGATCGGCAACCGGTAGCGAATAGGAGGTGGAGTGTACTGGAGGGAACCGCCGATTCGCACCGGCGGCTTGCCGCGGTGTGCTTCAGCGCGCCGATTCGACCTGCACGCGATAGGGCTGCGGGTCGCTGCCGTCGAGTTTCACCGAGTGGCGGGTGGTGTTGATGAACAGCAAGCGGCCGTTCAGCTCTATGCGCGCGCTCACCGCGTAGCTGTGGCCCGGCTTGACCTGCTTCGGGTCGTACTCCAGGTGGAACGCCAGCGGCACCTGGCTGGTGATCTCGCGGGTCTGGCTGGCCAACTGCACCGAAGGGGCGTCGGCCAGGGACACGTCTTCCAGGCTCACGCTCAGGCGCGCCGAGGGCGGCAGGGCGATACGCTCGCGGTAGAAGACCTCACCATCGAAGCTGGCGTTCGAAGTCGATTGCTGGGTACCGCAGCCGGCGAGGACGCTGGCGGCGAGCAGCAATGGCAGTTTTTTCATGGGAGCCTCCTTTCAGACGGAACAAAAAACGAGCGGGCCTCTGACCCGGGAAACCAGCATAGGTTGCCGGGCCGGAACAGGGAAAGGTCGCAGGATATTTCAGCGGAGCGGCGCCCGTCCCTCGCAGGGCGGGCGCCGGGTCTCAGTTGGCGGCTGCGTCGTTGCTTTCGGCGGCGGCTTCCTCGGCGGGACGCTCCAGCGCCACCTGGCGGATCGACAGGCGGATCTCCGCCGGCAGCACGCGCTTGGCGGCGCCTTCGGCCAGTTCGCCGAGCAGTTCGTGGTAGCTCAGTTTGCCGGCCTCGTCCTTGCGCAGCACACGCAGGTCGAGAAGGGTCTGGATGAAGTGGCGGAACAGGCTCTTGTCGAAGAACTCCGGGGCGTTCAGGCCATGCAGGATCGACAGGCGCTGGGCCATCACGGTGCAGAGGTTCTCCAGTTCCTCGGCGGTCAGGGCGTTCTGCCCGGCGTTGAGCAGCAGGGCGATGGCCATGTAGAAGCGCTGCAGGGTCTGGGTCACCGAACGAGCGAGGAGGATCAGCAGCACGTATTGCCGCGAGCTTGGCGCCGGGCGGATGAAGGTGTCGTTCTCCTGGCGCAGCAGGCCCTGCTCCACCAGGGCCGCCAGCCACTGGTCGATCACCGCGTCGAGTTCGTCCAGGCTCCAGCGGATGAACAGTTCCGCCTGCAGGTAGGGATAGAGCGCGCGGGCGAAGCGCAGCAACTGTTCGCGGCTGATCCGCGAGTTGCTCTGGAAGAAGCTGGCGATCAGCGCCGGCAGGGCGAAGACGTGGAGGACGTTGTTGCGGTAGTAGGTCGCCAGCACCGCGTTCTGTTCGTCGAGATAGAGGATGCGGCCCAGCGCGTCCTTCTGCTCGGCCAGCAGGTTCATGCTCTTCACGTATTCGATCAGGGCCTGGCCGTCGCCGTCCGGCAGGGTCGCGCTGGGCGAGTAGGGCACCTTGCGCAGCAACGCCAGGTAGAGGTCGAGGATTCGCGCCAGGGCGCTTTCGTCGAGGGCCTGGCGGCTGGTGGAGAGCAGCGCCAGGGCGACCAGGTTGACCGGGTTGATCGCCGCCGCGTCGTTGAGGTGGCGAGCGACGTCCTTGGCCAGCAGGTTGGTGGTCTGCGGCAGCCAGTCGGGGCGGTATTCCGGGCCGAGGTCCTGGTCCTGCCAGTCGGGCTGGTGGCGGTCGAGGAACTGGTCGAGATGGATCGGCTCACCGAAGTTCACCCAGACCTGGCCAAAACGCTGCTTCAGGGCGCCGACCACCTTGAACAGGTCGAAGATCGACTCCTTCTTCTTGGTCGCGCCGCGCAGTTCGCCGAGGTAGGTGCGGCCTTCCAGCACGCGCTCGTAGCCGATGTAGACCGGCACGAAGACGATCGGCCGGCGCGAGTCACGGAGGAAGCTGCGCAGGGTGATGGCGAGCATGCCGGTGCGTGGGTGGAGCATGCGCCCGGTGCGCGAACGGCCGCCCTCGACGAAGTACTCGGTGGAGAAACCGCGGGAGAACAGGGTGTGCAGGTACTCGTTGAACACCGCGGTGTAGAGCTGGTTGCCCTTGAAGCTGCGGCGCATGAAGAAGGCCCCGCCGCGGCGCAGGATCGAGCCGATCACCGGCATGTTCAGGTTGATCCCGGCGGCGATGTGCGGCGGGGTCAGGCCGTTGCGGAACAGCAGGTAGGAGAGCAGCAGGTAGTCGATGTGGCTGCGGTGGCAGGGCACGTAGACGATCTCGTTGCCCTGGGCCACGTCCTGCACCCGCTCGATGTGGTTGACCTTGACCCCTTCGTACAGCTTGTTCCAGAACCAGCTGAGGATGACTTCGAGGAAGCGGATCACCGGATAGGAGAAGTCCGAGGCGATTTCATTGGCGTAGCGCAGCGCGATGCCTTCGGCCTTCTCCTGGGATATCCGTTCGCTCTCGCATTCCTCGTTGATCGCCTGGCGTACCAGCGGCGCGCGCAGCAGGCCCTTGACCAGGTTGCGGCGGTGCGACAGGTCGGGACCAATCACCGCGGTCTTCAGGTTGCGGAAGTGCACCCGGAGGATACGGTTGACCATGCGCAGCGTGCGTTCGTGGCCCTTGCCCTGTTCCACCAGCTCGCGCAGGTGGATCGGCGCGGAGAACTGCACGCGGGTCTTGCGTCCGAGAATCAGGATGCGCGCCAGCTTGCGCAGGCGCCCGGTGACCGCCCAGTTGTCGGCGAACAGCAGCTTCCAGGGGCTCGATTCGCTGTCCGGCGATTGTCCCCAGAACACGCTGACCGGAATGATCTGCGCGTCGTCGAGACCGTTCTGGCCGACCGCGGCGAGCATGCGCACCAGGGTCGGCGAGGCGCCGCGCTTATCCTGGCGGCCGAGCCAGTCGGGTTCGGGCGTCAGGTAGAAGAACGCCGCCGGCTCGATGGCGTCGCCTACCGCTACCGGCATCACCGGACGCGGCAGCCCGGCCTTGCGGCATTCGGCATCCACTACCGCGAGATCGCTGACCGAAGGCTGTTGCAGCACGTAGAGCACCGGCTTGCTGCGGTCGATCTTCAGGGTGAAGGCCGATTGGTTGATGGTTTCCGAGCGTACCCAGAGGTACAGCAGGCGGCGCAGGGCGCCAAAACCAAAGCGGCGGAAAGGGTAGCGGGGCATACGGTGTCTACTGGCAGTTGATCGGGACCCGGCGTGACGGGCGCGGCTAGTTTGCCGCAATCCCCGGAGGGCCGCAAAAGAACGCAACGCGTCCTACGGCGAACGGCGGCGAACAGGTTGCGAATGTAGAACCTTCGGCAAGCGTTCGGGTTCTGTCACGTTTTGCCAAGGTTCTCCCGACGCCCCGTATTGCCAGGCGGCGGGGCGCTTCGGCTATAGTCCCTGCGCGTTTTTCGCGGCCCTGGCCGGACATGGCGGCGGCCGCCGGAACAGGTAGGGGACCATGATCGAAACAAGAAACCTCGGCAAACGCTTCGGCTCGCGGGTGGCGGTGGACGACCTGTCCTTCCAGGTGGCGACGGGGGAGGTACTGGGCTTCCTCGGTCCGAACGGCGCCGGCAAGTCCACCACGATGAAGATGCTCACCGGCTTCCTGGCGCCCAGCGCCGGCACCGCGAGCATCTTCGGCTTCGACATCCGCAGCCGCACGCTGCAGGCGCAGCGGCTGATCGGCTACCTCCCGGAAGGTTCGCCCTGCTACGCGGAAATGACCGTGCAGGGCTTCCTCGATTTCATCGCCGAGATCCGTGGCTACCGTGGTGCCGGCAAGCGCGAGCGGGTCGCCCGGGCACTGGGGCTGCTGGAACTGGATGAGGTGCGCCGGCAGACCATCGAAACCCTCTCCAAGGGCTTCCGCCGGCGTGTCGGCCTGGCCCAGGCGATCCTCCACGAACCGCGGGCGCTGGTGCTCGACGAGCCCACCGACGGGCTCGATCCGAACCAGAAGCACCAGGTCCGCGAACTGATCCGCGGACTCGCGCAGGAGCGCATCGTGATCATCTCCACCCATATCCTCGAGGAAGTCTCGGCGCTGTGCAGCCGCGCCCTGGTGATCGGCGGCGGGCGGCTGCTGGCGGACAGCACGCCGCTGGAGCTGGCCAGCCGCTCGCGCTACCACCAGGCGGTGACGCTCTACAGCGACGACCCCCTGGATACCGTGGCGCTGGCGGTGCTGCCGGGCGTGGCGGGCATCGAGGAGAACCCCGCCGAAGGCAGCCTGACCGTCCTGGCGCAGCCGGGCGCGGTGATCTTTCCCCAGGTCAGCGGGCTGGTCGCCGAGCGCGGCTGGCGGATCCGCGAACTGGACGTGGAGCGCGGCCGGCTCGACGAGGTATTCCGCAACCTGACCCGGGGGACGGAGGCATGAAGCAACTGCCGGTGATCTTCAAGCGCGAGCTGGCGAGTTATTTCGCCACGCCGCTGGCCTATGTGTTCATCGTGATCTTCCTGGTCCTGGCGGGCGTGTTCACCTTCTACCTGGGCAACTTCTACGAACGCAACCAGGCCGACCTGGCCTCCTTCTTCGTCTTCCATCCCTGGCTCTACCTGTTCCTGGTTCCCGCGCTGGCCATGCGCCTGTGGGCGGAGGAGCGCAAGTCCGGCTCGATCGAGCTGCTGATGACCCTGCCGCTGACCCGCTTCGAAGCCGTGGCCGGCAAGTTCCTGGCCGCCTGGGCGTTCGCCGGAATCGCGCTGCTGCTGACCTTCCCCATGGTGCTCACGGTGAACTACCTGGGCGAGCCGGACAACGGTGCGATTCTCGCCGGCTATCTGGGCAGTTGGCTGCTGGCCGGCGGCTACCTGGCCATCGGTTCGTGCATGTCGGCCCTGGCGAAGAACCAGGTGATCGCTTTCATCCTCGCCGTGGCCGCCTGCTTCCTGTTCATGCTCAGCGGCTTTCCGCTGGTGCTCGATGCGTTCAGCCAGTGGGCGCCGCAGTGGTTGCTCGATGCGGTGGCCTCGCTGAGCCTGCTGACCCGCTTCGATGCCGTCAGCAAGGGCGTCATCGACCTGCGCGACCTGCTGTATTTCGTCAGCCTGATCGTCGCCTGGCTGGCCGCCACGGCGGTGGCGGTCGACCTGAAGAAAGCCGAATGAGGGGGAGTCGATGAAACGCGTGTTGTCCTCTGGCGCCGGGCTGTTGCTGATCGCGCTGGCGTTCCTGGCCTTCAACATGGTCTCCGGCCTGCTGTTCAGCGGCGCGCGGCTCGACCTGACCGAGCAGAAGCTCTACACCATCAGCCCCGGCACCAAGCGGATCCTGGCCGGCCTCGACGAGCCGATCAACCTGTACTTCTTCTATTCGGATAGCGGTGCCCGGGAACTGGTGCCGCTGCGCAACTACGCCAGGCGCGTCGAGGAACTGCTGCGCGCCTACGAGCGCGAGGCGAACGGCAGGATTCGCCTGCAGGTGATCGATCCCGAGCCGTTCTCCGAGAACGAGGACAAGGCCACCGAGTTCGGCCTGCAAGGAATTCCCCTGCAGCAGGGCGGCGACAACCTGTACTTCGGCCTGGCCGGCAGCAACGCCCTGGACGGAGTCCAGGTCATACCCTTCTTCCCGCTCGATCAGGAGGAGTTCCTCGAATACGACATCAGCCGCCTGGTGCAGACCCTGGCCCAGCCGCAGCGGCCGGTGGTCGGCCTGATGTCGTCGCTGCCGCTCAATGGCGGCTTCGACATGGCCAGCCGGCAGCCGACCTCGCCGTGGATGGTCATGGAGGAAATCCGCCAGCAATTCGACCTGCGCAGCCTCAAGAGCGATGCCACGGAAATCCCGCCGGAGGTCTCGGTGCTGCTGCTGGTGCATCCCAAGCAGTTACCCGAGCAGACGCTATACGCCATCGACCAGTTCGTCCTGCGCGGGGGCAAGCTGCTGGCGTTCGTCGACCCCTTCAGCGAGGCCGACAGCGGCAGCGATTTCGCCGCTACGCTGGATGGCGACAAGTCGTCCGACCTCGCGCCGCTGTTCGAGGCCTGGGGGCTGCGCCTGCTGCCGGGCAAGGTGCTCGGCGATGGCGCCTATGCGATGTCCATCAGTCTTGGCCGGGACCAGCGTCCGACCCGGCATCCGGCCTGGCTCAGCTTGCCGCGCGAGGCGCTGGACCAGGACGACATCGCCACTGCCGGCCTGGAAAGCCTGACCCTGGCGACGCCCGGCATCCTCGAAAGGCTCCCCGGAGCGAGCACCAGCTTCACGCCTTTGCTGCAAAGCTCGGCCCAGGCGATGCCGTTCGATGCCTCGCGCTTCGGCCTGCTGCGTGACCCCGGCGATCTGATGCGCGAGCTGCGCCCGAGCGGCCGGCGGCATACTCTCGCCGCCCGTATCCAGGGGCCGGCGAAGAGTGCCTTCGCGGAGGGCATCGAGGGGCATCGCGAAGGCCTGAAGGAGGCGCGCAACATCAATGTCATCGTCGTGGCCGATACCGACCTGCTCAGCGATCGCATGTGGGTCCAGGTGCAGGACTTCTTCGGCCAGCGCGTGCCGCAGCCCTGGGCCGACAACGGCGCGCTGGTGGTCAACGCGCTGGACAACCTGTCGGGCACCGACGCGCTGATCAGCGTGCGCTCCCGCGGCCGGTTCAGCCGGCCGTTCGTGGTGGTCGGGCGCCTGCAGCGCGAGGCCGAGACGAGCTTCCGGCAGAAGGAGGAGCAGCTCAAGCAGCGCCTCGCCGATACCGAGCAGCAACTCGCCGCCCTCCAGCAGGGTGCCTACCCGGAGAAGGCCGTCGAACTGACCCCCGAACAGCAGGCCACGGTGCGCCAGTACATGCAGGAGAAGCTGCGCATCCGCAAGGAGCTGCGCGAGGTGCAGTACCAGTTGAACGCCGATATCGACGCACTGGGCCGCACCCTGAAGCTGGTCAATATCGCCCTGGTTCCCTCGTTGCTCACGGTCGGCGTGCTGCTCGGCTGGCTCTGGCGTCGCCGGCGCATGGCCCGGGGAGGGCATTGACGCATGCGGCGCAATACGCTGATCGTCCTGCTGGCGCTGGTGGCGGCGCTGGCCGGAACCTTCGCCTGGCTGCAGCGCGAGCGCGCAGCCGAGGTACCTGCCTTGCCGGCGGCAGAGCGCTGGCTGCCGGAACTGGACAGCGCGACGCTGAGTGGCCTGCACGTGCAGTTTGCCGACGGTTCGCCGGATATCCGGGTCGAGCGGCGTGCGGGCGCGTGGGTCCTGCCGGCCAAGGCCGGCTATCCGGCCGATCGGCTACGCTTGTCGGCGCTGCTCGAGGCACTGGCAGAGGCGCGCAAGGTCGAGGCGAAGAGCGCCAACCCGAAGAACCACGCGCTGCTTGGCCTGGCGGAGCGTGGCGAGGGGCAGGCGCTACGCCTGAGCCTGCAGCGGCAGTCCAGCGAGCCTCTGGTGCTGCTGATAGGCAAGGATGCGCAGCATGGCGGTAGCTTCGTACGACGACTGGGCGATCCGCAGGCCTGGCTGATCGACAAGCGGCTGCCGTTGCCGAACAACGAACTGGAGTGGCTCGACCGGCGGATCGCCACGCTGCCCTTCGCCCGGGTGCGCGAACTGCAACTGCGCTATCCGAAGGGCGAGCGTCTGGATCTCTATCGCGACGACGCCGGGCAGCCGAACCTGCAGGTCCGGCAATTGCCCTCAGGGCGCAAGCTGGCCTATGAGGCAGCGGCCAACGGCGCGGCGGCGCTGTTCGCCGACCTGCGTTTCGCCGATGTAGCGCCGCTGGCGCAGGTGGGATTCAGACAGGCGCCATTGCTCCTGGTGTTCAGCCTGCGGACGTTTTCCGGCGCGCGCCTGGATGGCGAGATTCGGCGCCAGGGCGAGCAATACTGGTTGTTGCCGAAGAGCGTCGAGGGCTTCGCCGAGGGCGAGGTCGCCGCCCATCCTGACTGGGCCTATCGGATCGAAGAGGACCGCTACCGCGCCCTGGCCCGGCACCTGCCGGAACTGCTGGCGCGCTGAGCGGGCTCAGCCGGCGGTCTGGCCGGCCAGTTCGCGCATGCGTTGCAGCACGGCGTTCAGGCCGTTGCTGCGCGAGGGCGACAGTTGGCGGGAAAGACCCAGGCAGGTGAACCAGTCGTTGAGGTCCAGGCGCGCCAGTTCGCGGGTTTCGATGCCGTCGACCCGTGCCAGCAGCACCGCCAGCAGGCCGCGGATCAGGCGCGCGTCGCTGTCGGCACGGAAGCGCCAGTGGCCGTCGCGCTGCTCGCCGAGCAGCCAGACCAGGCTTTCGCAACCGTGCACGCGATGCTCTTCCTGGCGTTCGTGTTCCGCGAGCGGCGCCAGGCGCTCGCCCCATTGCAGCAGCAGACGCGCACGCTGTTCCCAACTGGCGGTGTGACCGAAGGCGTCCAGTGCCTCCTGGGCCTGTTCGGGGAGAACCGGGTTCATCGCAGCAACTCCAGTGAGCGGTCGAGGGCCAGGAAGAAGCGCTCCAGGTCGTCGGCATCGTTGTACAAGCCCAGCGAGACACGCAGGGCGCCGGGTACCTCGAGGCGTTGCAGCAGCGGCATCGCGCAATGGTGGCCGGCGCGCACCGCGATGCCCTGTTCGCCGAGCAGGTGGGCGAGATCTGCGACGTGCACGCCGTCGACGCAGAAGCTGGCCAGCGCCGCCTGCGGTTCGCCGAGCAGGCTGACGCCGTCGCGCGCCAGCAGGCCGGCGAGCAGGCGGGCGTGGAGGGCGCCTTCGTGGGCGGCGACTTCGGCTTCGTCCAGGGTGGCCAGCCAGTCGATGGTCGCGCCCAGGCCGATCGCCGCGGAAACCGCCGGGGTGCCCGCCTCGAAGCCGAGCGGAGCGGCATGGAAGCTGGCTTCGTGGAAGCCGGTGTGGCGTACCATCTCGCCGCCGAACTGCCAGTGCGCCAGTTGCTCCAGGGCCTGTGGGCGACCCCAGAGCACGCCGATGCCGTCGGGGCCGTAGAGCTTGTGGCCGGAGAATGCGTAGAAGTCGCAGCCCAGGCCCGGCAGGTCGTGGCGTCCGTGGACGCTGCCCTGGGCGCCGTCGACCAGGGTCCAGGCACCGCGCTCGCGGGCCAGCTGGATCAACTCCACCACCGGTTGCCAGGTGCCGAGAACGTTGGACAACTGGCTGATCGCCAGCAGGCGGGTACGCTCGCCGATGATATGGCGAGCCTGCTCCAGGTCGATCACCCCGCGCTCGTCCAGCGGCAATACGCGCAGGACCAGGCCGCGGCGCAGGGCCAACTGCTGCCAGGGAAGCAGGTTGGCATGGTGTTCCAGGGCACTGACCAGCAGTTCGTCGCCAGGCCGGAAATGCCGCTCCAGGCCATAGGCCACCAGGTTGATCGCCTCTGTGGTGCCGCGGGTGAACAGTACCTCGGCCGGGTTGCCGGCGTGCAGCCAGTGGGCGACGCGGCTGCGCGCGGCCTCGAAGGCCCGGGTGGCACGCTCGCCGGGGACATGTTGGGCGCGGTGGACGTTGGCGGCGCCGCCGAGGTAGTAGCCGTTCAGGGCGTCGAGTACGGCCTGTGGCTTCTGGGCGGTGGCGGCGCTGTCGAGGTAGGTCAGGCCTTCCGCGGCGAAGGCGGAAAAGGCCGGAAAGTCGGCGCGCCAGGGAGACGGCAGGGACATGGCGGACACTGTGCGAGGACGGTTACAGGGGAAAGGGTAGCGCACCCGGCGGCGCTGGCGAGCACCGTCGGGCGAGCGGGGAGGCGAGCTGGGCTCAGTTGTGCGCGTGCAGCGCTTCGTTCAGCTCGATGGCGGTCTTGTTGGTCTTGCACTCCACCGCACCGTTCTGCGAGTTGCGGCGGAACAGCAGGTCGGGCTGACCGGCCAGGTCGCGGGCCTTGACCACTTTCACCAGGGCGTTCTGCTCGTCGAGCAGGGCGACCTTGGTGCCGGCGGTGATGTACAGGTCGGCCTCGACGATGTTGCGATCGCCCAGCGGGATGCCGATGCCGGCGTTGGCGCCGATCAGGCAGCCTTCGCCGACGCTGATGACGATGTTGCCGCCACCGGAAAGGGTGCCCATGGTCGAGCAGCCGCCGCCCAGGTCCGACCCCTTGCCGACGAACACGCCGGCGGATACGCGGCCTTCGATCATGCCCGGGCCTTCGGTGCCGGCGTTGAAGTTGACGAAACCTTCGTGCATCACCGTGGTGCCTTCACCGATGTAGGCGCCCAGGCGCACGCGGGCGGTGTCGGCGATGCGTACGCCGGCCGGGACCACGTAGTCGGTCATCTTCGGGAACTTGTCGACGGAGAAGACTTCCAGCAGCTTGCCCTTCAGTCGCGCTTCCAGTTGCAGTTCGGCCAGTTCGGCCAGGTCCACCGCGCCGATGTTGGTCCAGGCCACGTTCGGCAGGAGCGGGAAGATGCCGCTCAGGTTCACAGCGTGCGGCTTGACCAGGCGGTGGGAGAGCAGGTGCAGCTTGAGGTAGGCCTCCGGGGTGGAGGACGGCGCGGCGTCTTCCGCCAACAGGGTGGCGACCAGCGGCTTCTGGCTTTCCGCCAGGCGCGAGAGCAGGGCCGACTGAGCGGCGTCGATACCCTTCAGGGCGTCGGCCAACTGGTAGGCCTGCTGCGAAGTGAAGGTCAGCGCCTGGTTGCCGGCTGCGTAGCCAAGGATCGGTGCGACGGCGGCGACGATTTCGCTCGAAGGCTTGAGCAGCGGCAGCGCGTAGAACACTTCCAGCCAGGCTTCCTGGCGGTTCTGGGTGCCGACGCCGAAGGCCAGGCTGAACAGGGATTGCGACATGTGGGTTTCCTCGAAACGGAGTGGAACGGTCAGGCCGGACGGCGGCTGAGCAGCAGGCCCAGTCCCGCGCTGCCGAGCAGCGCGGCGCAACCGCGGTTGAACAGACGCCGGGCCCGCTGGCCGGCGAGCAGCCGGCCGAGGTGGAGCCCGGCATAGGAATAAAGAGCGATGGCCAGCCATTCGAGCAGCAGGAATGCCGCTCCGAGCTGGGCGAACTGGGCGCCCAGCGGTTGGCCGGGATCGACGAACTGCGGCAGGAAGGCGGTGAAGATCAGGATCGCCTTCGGGTTGCCCGCCGCCACCAGGAACTCCTGGCGCCCCAGGCGCCAGAGGCTGGGGCGCGCCGGGCTGGCTTCGTTCGCCAGTGGCTGCGCATCGGTCCGCCACAATTGCACCGCAAGCCACAACAGGTAGGCAGTGCCGAGCACCTTGATCGCCAGGAACAGCCAGGCCGAGGTGTGCAGCACCAGCGCCAGCCCGGAGGCGGCCAGGGCGAGCATGCCGGCGAATGCCAGCAGGCGCCCGCCGCCGGCCAGCGAGGCGGTGGCGAAACCGTGCCGGGCGGCGTTGTTCAGCGACAGCAGGTTGTTCGGCCCCGGCGCCAGGTTGAGGGCGAAGCAGGCGGGTACGAACAGGGCCCAGGCGACACTCATGCGGCCTCCCGCTCAGGCCAGGGCGGCGGCGTAGGCGTCGGGCTTGAAGCCGACCAGCGTCCTGCCGCCCAGCTCCAGCACCGGGCGCTTGATCATCGACGGCTGGGCCAGCATCAGCTCGATCGCCTTGGCTTCGTCGAGATCGGCCTTCTGCGCTTCGTCGAGCTTGCGGAAGGTGGTGCCGGCGCGGTTGAGGACGGTTTGCCAGCCGTGCTCCGCGCACCAGCGCCGCAGGTGTTCGCGGTCGATGCCGACGGCCTTGTAGTCGTGGAAGTCGTAGGCGACCTTGTGCTCGTCGAGCCAGGTCCGAGCCTTCTTCATGGTGTCGCAGGCTTTGATGCCGTAGAGAACGTAGGTCATTGCTTCTCCCGAGGCCCGGGTCTTCCCGGGCCCTGCCGATAGGTCGCCGAAAGGTGATCGCCGGATTATGCCACGTCGTTCCGCCCCTGTGCGGTCTCGGGGCTACCGCGCTCGGGAGCGGCGTGACGGCAGATAGCCGTGGACGGGCGGGCGGACAGGGAGCCGGGCTGTTTCCCTGGCCGGGAACGGAGAGAGCGCAGGTTGAACAGGTCGATTCGGCTCGCTGGAGAGCATCCTTACCGGTACTTTCGGAATGCTCCGGTCCGCGCTGTACAATCCTTCCCCCGCCGAGGAGATTTCCCATGAGTTGCATCGGTCGCCAGATAGACCAATTACGCCTGCAGATACCGGGCTTCGCCTGCAAGCCCGGCTGCCACGATTGCTGCGGGCCGGTTACCGCCTCGTCGGAAGAGATGGCCCGCCTGCCGGTGAAGAGCGAGGCCGAACACGACGCCGCCCTGGCCGAGTGGAACTGCGTCCATCTCGGACCGAACGGCTGCGAGGCCTATGAGGAACGTCCGCTGATCTGCCGGCTGTTCGGCACCACGCCGAACCTGCCCTGCCCGGAGGGGCGGGGGCCCGAAGTGCCGGTGGCGGAGCAGGTGGAGCGACAGGTGCATGCGCTGATCGCCAGCACTCGCCAGGTGCTGGTGTAGCGGCCTGCCCGCCGCTAGGTTTCCGCGGTCTCGGTGGCGCGGGACTGCAGGGCCGGTTCGAAGGCTGGTTCGGGCGGCGTTTCCTCTAGGGGCATCGGCTCGTCCGCAGAGAGTTTCTGGAGAACCGCGGCGATCCGCTCGATGCTCTCTTCGAGCTCGAGCACCCGGTTGACCATGTACAGGATCATCTCCGGCGAACTCAGGTGCGCCAGCCGCATGGTCGCCTGCAAGTCGTCGTGGCGGTTGTCCCGGTCGGCCATCAGTGTCTCAGCCAGGCTCTTCAGCAACAGCATCTCGGCGCGCCTCATGGGCCTCTGCTCCGCGATTCCGCGGTAGGGGAAAAAGCTCGTTCCATCTCGCGACCTACCCGAAACGACTACATCCAAAGGTGTAATTCTACATTGCCATCACTTCGATCGTCGGACAATAGCCGCGTTCCAGACGCCTTGCACAGGTGACGAACGGGACTCGAAGCGGCCTGGTCTGCATGGCCGGGTGATGGGCGAGTTCCTTGATGCGGGGCGGCGGCTGTTTGGCGCAGGACAAAAAAAGCCCCGCCGGGTAGGCGAGGCTCAGGGGGAGAACAGCGTGCGGGGGCTCGCTGTCCGGGATGAATCGTCGTGGTGCGCTTAGCCGCAGGGCTGCTGCGGACCGCCGGTCATGCTCTCGACGCTGTCCAGTACGGCATGGCCCTTGCCGACCTTCTGCACGTCGTCGACGTCGCGCATGATGCTGCCGCCGTCGCTCATCTGGTTGCGGGTCTTGATCAGGTTGGTGGTGATGTCCAGCAGGCTGCGACCGGTAGCGATCAGGTCATTGGTGGCGCTGGGGGTGCAAGGGGTGTTGGCGGAGGCGACCTGGGCCTGGCCGGGTTGCCCGGGCTGGGTGGTGCGGTAGCCCTGGGTCAGTGCGTTCTGCTGGAGGCAGCCGGAGGTGGCGGCGAACATCGAGGCGAGCAGCAGTGCGGAAGTAAGTCCCTTGCTTGTCATGGCGGCATTCCTTTGTCTGAGTGGGCGCTGCACCCCGTACTCCTTCGGGGCGTCGTCCTGGCCGACGCTACGGCGGGCCTGGACTGAAGGGGAGTGTAGGAGCGTCTCGCACCGCTATGAAATAGCTCGGATGTACTAGTGCGGGAACCTTGGCCGGGCGCCCCGGTCGTCGCCGCGGAGGGGGCGGACGCGCGGGGTAGAGCGGCGGGGCTAGGAAAGACCGTACGGATTGTGCGAATGTCGGATAGCTGCCTACCGATCGCGATGGTGCAATCGACGCAGTCGCATCGTCCAGGGACGAAGCCGGAGATCCCCGCCCTCATGCAAACCGTGTACACCGTTCTGACCCTGCTGCTGGTCGTCGGCGCCACCCGCCTGGCTGCCCAGTTGCTGCCCTTGCCGCTACCCCTGATCCAGATCGCCGCCGGGGCCCTGCTGGCCTTGCCGTCCCTCGGACTGCACATTGCCCTCGACCCGGAGCTGTTCCTCTTCCTGTTCATTCCGCCGCTGCTGTTCGTCGACGGCTGGCGTATTCCCAAGCGGGAAGTCTGGCGGATGCGCTGGCCGATCCTGATGATGGCGTTCGGCCTGGTGTTCTTCACCGTGGTCGGCGCCGGCTATTTCATCCACCTGCTGATCCCGGAAATTCCCCTGGCGGCTTCCTTCGCCCTCGCCGCCGTGCTGTCGCCCACGGACGCCCTGGCGGTCTCGGCGATCACCCAGGGGCGGCTGCCCAAGCGCCTGATGCACCTGCTGGAGGGCGAGGCGCTGATGAACGATGCCTCTGGCCTGGTGGCATTCAAGTTCGCCATCGCCGCGGCGATGACCGGCGTATTCTCGCTGGTGGACGCCAGCCTCAACTTCCTCCTGGTCGCGGTCGGCGGCCTGGCCATCGGGGTGTTCCTCAGCTGGTCGCTGGGCCGCATCCGCGCCTGGATGATCTCCCGTGGCTGGGACGACCCGGCGACCCACGTGGTACTGATGCTGTTGCTGCCGTTCGCCTCCTACATGGTGGCGGAACACCTGGGCGTCTCCGGGATTCTCTCGGCGGTGGCGGCCGGCATGATGCAGAGCTGGGTCGACCTGCTGCCGCGGCAGACTTCCACGCGCCTGCTCAACCGCAGCGTCTGGTCGATGCTGGAGTTCGCCTTCAACGGCGTGGTGTTCCTGCTGCTCGGCCTGCAGTTGCCGGACATCATGAAGTCGGTGGCCAACCACCACGGCGACCTGCTCTGGCGTTCCTCGCTGCTGCTGGCCTACGTGGCGGCGATCACCGCCGTGCTGATGCTGATCCGCTACGGCTGGGTCTATGGCTACTGGAAGCTGTCGCTGCGCATCGACCGCTGGCGCGGCAAGAGCCCGCCCGGGCTGAGCGGCATCTCCCTGCGCCGTCTCTCCGCCCTCAGTGCATTGAGCGGCGTGCGTGGTGCGGTGACCCTGGCGGCGGTGCTGTCGGTACCGATGAGCCTGATGGATGGTAGCGCCTTCCCGCAGCGCGACCTGATCATCTTCATCGCCACCAGCGTGATCCTGATTTCCCTGATCGGCGCGACCATCGGCCTGCCGCTGCTGCTGCGCGGGCTGCCGGCGAGCAACAATGGCGCCCACGAGCGCGAGCGGCGCGAGGCCTGGCGCAAGACCGCGGAGGCGGCGATCCGGGCCCTGGAGAGCGAGGAACTGCCGCAGGTGGAAGGCAACGATGCGGCGAATACTTCGCGGGTCGCCGAGGCGCGTGCGCAGATCATGGCCGAATACCGCCAGTCGCTGGATACCGCACCGACCACCGATGAGGCCCGCGACCAGGCCCAAGCCCTGGAGATCGCCGACAAGGCCTTGCGCCTGAAGGCGTTGCGCGCGCAGCGCCTGGAACTGTACCGGCAGCGGCGCAACAACGAGATCGACGACGAGACCCTGGGCGACATCCTGCGCGAGCTGGACCAGCAGGAAAGCTGGCTGACCAATCGCTTCGCCCGCTGGGTGTGAACGAAAAAGGGATCGCCGCGGCGATCCCTTTTCGTTTCTCCGCGCAGGCTTCAGCGCGCCCGCAGGTAGTCGCGGATGCGCTCGGCGGCTTCGACGCACTCGGCCAGTGGTGCCACCAGGGCCATGCGCACGCGGTTGGCGCCGGGGTTCTCGCCGTCCACCTCGCGCGACAGGTAGGAACCCGGCACCACCGTCACGTGCTGCTGCTCGAACAGTTCGCGGGTGAATACGGTGTCGTCCACCGGGGTACGTGCCCACAGGTAGAAACTGCCGTCCGGGCGCTGTACGTCGAGCACGCCGTCGAGGATCGCCAGCACGGCGTCGAATTTCTCGCGGTAGAGGCTGCGGTTGGCGCGCACATGGACCTCGTCGTTCCAGGCGGCGATGCTCGCCAACTGGGTCTGCACCGGCATGGCGCAGCCGTGGTAGGTGCGGTAGAGGAGGAATTTCTTCAGGATCTCCGCGTCGCCGGCGACGAAGCCCGAGCGCAGGCCGGGCAGGTTGGAGCGCTTGGACAGGCTGTGGAACACCACGCAGCGGCTGAAGTCCGTGCGGCCCAGCTCGGCGCAAGCGTTGAGCAGGCCGGGCGGCGGGGCGTTTTCGTCGAAGTAGAGTTCGCTGTAGCACTCGTCGGCGGCGATCACGAAGTCGTAGCGGTCGGCCAGGGCGATCAGCTTCTTCAGGGTCTCCAGCGGTACCAGGGCCCCGGTAGGGTTGCCCGGCGAGCAGAGGAAGAGAATCTGGCAGCGCTGCCAGGTCGCCTCGTCGACCGCGTCGAAATCGGGGTTGAAGCCGTTTTCCTCGCGGCAGGGCAGGTAGTGCGGCACGGCTCCGGCGAGCAGCGCCGCGCCTTCGTAGATCTGGTAGAACGGGTTCGGGCTGACCACCAGGCCGGGCGTCTCGCCGGGCTCGCTGCGGCGGACCACGGTCTGGGTGAAGGCGAACAGCGCCTCGCGGGTACCGTTCACCGGCAGTACGTGGCGCGCCGCATCCAGCCAGCCGGCCGGCACCGAGAAGCGCCGCTCGCACCAGCGCGCGATGGCTTCGCGCAGGGCTGGCAGGCCGAGGGTGGTCGGGTAGACCGCGAGCTGGTCCAGGTTCTCCGCCAGGGTTTCGGCGACGAAGCTCGGCGAGCGGTGCTTGGGCTCGCCGATGGACAGTGCGATCGGCTTCAGCGTCGCGGGCGGCCGGGCGCCGCCGAGCAGGGCGCGGAGCTTCTCGAAGGGGTAGGGTTGGAGGTTGTCGAGTGCGGTATTCATGGCGTTGGCAAGGCTTCTCAGAAGTTTATCCGGGTAGGCAGGGTGTCCCGTCCGTTGTCTTGTGACAGCTGCTCGACCAGGGCGGCCTGCAGGCGTTTGCACAGGTCGGGGTCGGCGAGCGGCTGGTTGCGCGCATCGGTGATGTAGAAGACGTCCTCCACGCGCTCGCCGAGGGTGGCGATCTTGGCGTTCTGCACCGACAGGTCGAAATCCAGGAAGATGCCGCCGATCCGCGCCAGCAGGCCGGGGCGGTCGGGGGCGATGACTTCGAGCACCGAGACCTGGCGCAGCGCGTCGGTGGAGATGGTCACCTGCGGGGCGAAGGCGAAGTGCTTGAGCTGGCGCGGCACCCGGCGCTGGATGATGGTTGGGTAGTCGTCGGGGTTCTTCAATGCGTCGATAAGCCCCTCGCGGATCTCGGCGATGCGCTCCGGGTTGTTGCCGATGGAGTCGCCGTCGGCGTCGAGCACGATATAGGTATCGAGGGTGAACTGGCTGGTGGAGGTGATGATCCGCGCGTCCTGGATGCTCAGGTTGAGCTGGTCCATGGCGGCCACGGTGACCGCGAAGAAATCGTGCTGGTCGGCGGCGTAGATGAAGATCTGCGAACCGCTCTCGAACTCGCGCTGGGTGGTTTCCTTGATCAGCACCAGCGGCGTGCCGTCGTCCGGGTGCTGGAGGATCGCCTCGGTGTGCCAGGCCACGTCGCCGGCGGTGTGGCGCAGGAAGTAGTCGTCGCCGAGCTGGCTCCATAACTGCTCGGCATCGTCCTGGTCGATGCCGTTGCGTACCAGTTGGTCGAGGGCCGCGGTCTGCGTCTGGCGGATCTGCTCCTCGCGGTCCACCGGGTTCTCCAGGCCGCGGCGCAGGGCGCGCTTGGTCTCGGTGTAGAGCTGCCGGAGCAGGCTGGCGCGCCAGGAGTTCCAGAGCGTCGGGTTGGTGGCGTTGATGTCGGCCACGGTGAGCACGTACAGGTAGTCGAGGTGGGTCTGGTCGCCGACCAGTTGGGCGAAATCGAAGATCACCTGCGGGTCGGAGAGGTCCTTGCGTTGCGCGGTGGTCGACATCACCAGGTGGTTCTGCACCAGCCAGGACACCAGTTGGGTGTCCCAGAGCGGCAACTGGTGGCTCTGGCAGAAGGCCTCGGCGTCCACCGCGCCGAGTTCCGAGTGGTCGCCGCCACGGCCCTTGGCGATGTCATGGTAGAGACCGGCGATGTAGATCAGTTCCGGCTTGGGCAGACGATCGATGATCTTGCTCGCCAGCGGATATTTCTCGGCCATCTCCGGCCGATTCAGCTTGCGCAGGTGCTTGATCAGGTTGAGGGTGTGGGCGTCCACCGTATAGATATGGAACAGGTCGTGCTGCATCTGCCCGATGATATGGCCGAACTCCGGCAGGTAGCGGCCGAGGATGCCGTAGCGGTTCATCCGCCGCAGGTTGCGGTGGATACCCTGGCTGCTCTTGAACAGCTCGATGAACAGGCTGGTGTTGCGGATGTCGTGGCGGAACTCGTCGTCGATCAGGTGTCGGCTGTCGCGCAGCAGGCGAATGGTGTCGGCGCGCACGCCCTTGATTTCCGGGTGCTGGGCCATCAGCACGAAGATTTCCAGGAGGGCGAACGGGGTGCGCTTGAAGACGTTCGGGTGCGTCACCTCGATGTAGCCGTCGCGCAACTGGAAGCGACTGTTCAGCGGTTGGATCTGCACCGGCTGCTCGCAGGGCAGGATGACTTCCTCGAAGTGCTGGATGATCAGGTCGTTCAGCTCGGAGATCGCCATCACCACCCGGTAGTACTTCTGCATGAAGCGTTCGACCGCCAGCTTGACGTCGTTGTCTTCGTAGCCGAACAGACGGGCGATGCTGCGCTGGTGATCGAACAGCAGGCGATCCTCGGCGCGCCCGGCGAGCATGTGCAGGGCATAGCGGACCCGCCAGAGGAACTCCTGGCTGGAAGCCAGCATGCTGCACTCGCTTTCCACCAGGAAGCCTTCGCGCACCAGGGCGTGCAGGTTGAGGCTGCCGAACTGGCGGCGGGCCATCCAGAGGATGGTCTGGATGTCGCGCAGGCCGCCGGGGGAGCCCTTGACGTTGGGCTCGAGGTTGTACTCGGTGTCGTTGTACTTGGCGTGGCGGCGCTGCTGTTCGTGGCGTTTGGCCAGGAAGAACTCCTTGCTCGGCCACATGTGCGCGCTGCCGGTAACCCGCAGCATGCGCTGGCGCAGGCTGTCAGGGCCGCAGATGGTGCGGCATTCCATGAGGGTGGTGATCACCGTCAGGTCGGCGCGTGCTTCCTCCGCGCACTGCTGCACCGAGCGCACGCTCTGGCCGACTTCCAGGCCGATGTCCCAGAGCAGGGTGAGGAAGCCTTCGATCGGCTCGCGGAAGCTCTCCTGGTCCTCGCTGTCGAGGAGGATCAGCAGGTCGACGTCGGAGTAGGGGTGGAGTTCGCCGCGGCCGTAGCCGCCCACGGCGACCAGGGCGATGTCGGCGTCGTCTCCCCAGTCGAAGCGCTGCCAGGCCTGTTGCAGGATCTGGTCGACGCACCAGGCGCGATCTTCGATCAGGCGGCGGATGTCGCGGCCGCTGTTGAAGCGGTTGTCGAGCACTTCGCGGAATTGCCGGATGGCCTTCTTGAAGGCGGCGATCGGGCTGGACTTCAAGGCCAGTTCCGCCTGGAACTGCCCGCGATCGAACAATTCGGGATCCACCTGCGGCATGCGGCCTTCCTTTATCTGCTAGCGGTTGGGTTCGATACGCGAGCGCCCCGTCTTGGTGCGTTTTTGCGCTGTATTGGTGCGCGCGTTGCGCCGAATCGGGGCGTCGGCCCCGCCGGAATGGGGCGGGGCGTCGAGGCGCACGGCTGGCAGCAAAAGCCGGGCCGGATCAGGCTGCCGAGGTGCGCGGGAAGGTTTCGTCGTTGCGCAGGGTGAGGATCTCGTAGCCATCGGCGGTGACCAGCACGGTGTGCTCCCATTGCGCGGACAGCTTGCGGTCCTTGGTGATCGCGGTCCAGCCGTCGCCGAGCAGGCGGGTCTCCGGGCGGCCCTGGTTGATCATCGGCTCGATGGTGAAGATCATGCCTTCCTTCAGCTCGATGCCGGTACCCGCACGACCGTAGTGGAGGACCTGCGGCTCCTCGTGGAACACCTTGCCGATGCCATGGCCGCAGTATTCGCGGACCACCGAGAAGCCGTTCTTTTCCGCGTGCTTCTGGATGATTTCGCCGATATCGCCCAGGTGCGCGCCCGGACGCACCACGGAAATGCCCTTGTACATGCATTCCTGGGTGATCTGGCAGAGGCGGTCGGCCCATTCCGGGGTCTTGCCGACCAGGAACATCTTGCTGGTGTCGCCGTGGTAGCCGTCCTTGATGACGGTGATGTCGACGTTGAGGATGTCGCCTTCCTTCAGTGGCTTCTCGTTGGGGATGCCATGGCAGACCACATGGTTGATCGAGGTGCAGATCGACTTGGGAAAGCCCTTGTAGTTCAGCGGGGCGGGAATCGCCTTCTGCTCGTTGACGATATAGTCGTGGCAGATGCGATCCAGCTCCTCGGTGGTCACGCCGGGCTTGATGTGTTCGCCGATCATTTCCAGCACTTCGGCGGCCAGGCGGCCGGCGATGCGCATCTTCTCGATATCGTCGGGCGTCTTGATGGTGACGGTCATGCGAATTCTCTTCGGGCGTGCAAGCACGCATGAATAATAAGGAATACGCGATTCTAGCAGACCTGACCGACCGATCTACTCCCGCCCGGCCATCCGCGGCGGGTTTCACTGCGTCCACGGTTATGGTATAAAGCGCCCCGCTCCGAGGCTGCGGCCTTTTCCGGAGCACAAACCCACACATGCATCGACACGATGGCCTGGGTGCCCGCAAGGGTTGGTCATTGGGATGCGTGGAGGCCTAACCCGACTTATCGAGGAACTATCATGTCCCAAGTCAACATGCGCGATATGCTGAAGGCCGGTGTGCACTTCGGCCACCAGACCCGTTACTGGAACCCGAAAATGGGCAAGTTCATTTTCGGCGCGCGCAACAAGATCCATATCATCAACCTCGAAAAGACCCTGCCGATGTTCAACGAGGCCCTGACCTTCGTTGAGCGCCTGGCCGCTGGCAAGAACAAGATCCTGTTCGTCGGCACCAAGCGTTCCGCCGGCAAGATCGTTCGCGAGGAAGCCGCTCGTTGCGGCATGCCGTACGTCGACCATCGCTGGCTGGGCGGCATGCTCACCAACTACAAGACCATCCGTCAGTCGATCAAGCGCCTGCGCGACCTGGAAACCCAGTCCCAGGACGGCACCTTCGACAAGCTGACCAAGAAAGAAGCCCTGATGCGCAGCCGTGACCTCGAGAAGCTCGAGCGCAGCCTGGGCGGCATCAAGGACATGGGCGGCCTGCCGGACGCTCTGTTCGTGATCGACGTCGACCACGAGCGCATCGCCATCACCGAAGCCAACAAGCTGGGCATCCCGGTCATCGGCGTTGTCGATACCAACAGCAGCCCGGAAGGCGTCGACTATGTAATTCCCGGTAACGATGATGCCATCCGCGCCGTGCAACTCTACCTGAACTCGATGGCCGAAGCGGTAATCCGCGGCAAGCAGGGCGCTGCCACCAGCGCCGACGAGTTCGTCGAGGAAGCGCCGGCCGAATCCGCCGAAGGCTGATTCCGGGACGTTCAGACGTCCGACGGTGCGCAGGAAGGGGGCTAGGCCCCCTTTTTGCCACCTTTGAGTTTCTGTCCGGCAGGCCGGGCACAAAGGTTTTTTGAGAGCTACCACTCAAGAGGATTTCGAAATGGCAGAAATTACTGCAGCCATGGTTAAAGAACTGCGCGAGCGTACCGGCTTGGGCATGATGGAGTGCAAGAAGGCGCTGACCGCCGCTGGCGGCGACATCGAGAAGGCCATCGACGACATGCGCGCTGCCGGTGCGATCAAGGCTGCCAAGAAGGCCGGCAACATTGCCGCCGAAGGCTCGATCGCCGTCAAGATCGCTGCCGACAACAAGGCCGCCGTGATCATCGAAGTCAACTCCCAGACCGACTTCCTGGCCCTTCAGGACGACTTCAAGGGCTTCGTCGCCGAGAGCCTGGAAAAGGCCTTCAACGAGAAGCTGACCGACGCCGCTCCGCTGGTCGAAGCACGTGAGGAAGCTCGTCTGGCCCTGGTCGCCAAGACCGGCGAGAACGTCAACATCCGCCGCCTGACCCGCGTCGAGGGCGACGTGGTCGGCGCCTACCTGCACGGCCACCGCATCGGTGTCGTGGTCAACCTGAAAGGCGGCAACCCGGAACTGGCCAAGGACATCGCCATGCATGTCGCCGCCAGCAACCCGCAGTTCCTGAGCGCTTCGGAAGTTTCCGAAGAAGCGATCGCGAAAGAGAAGGAAATCTTCCTGGCGCTGAACGCCGACAAGATCGCCGGCAAGCCGGAGAACATCGTCGAGAACATGGTCAAGGGCCGCATCAGCAAGTTCCTCGCCGAAGCGAGCCTGGTCGAGCAGCCTTTCGTGAAGAACCCGGAAGTGAAGGTCGGCGACCTGGCCAAGCAGGCCGGCGCCGAAATCGTTTCCTTCGTTCGTTACGAAGTGGGTGAAGGCATCGAGAAGGCCGAAGTGGACTTCGCTGCCGAAGTTGCCGCTCAAGTAGCCGCCACCAAGCAGTAACAAAGACGGTTTCGACTGTCGCCCCGGAAGAGGCTGCCCGCTGATGCGTGCGGCCTCTTCGTCAAATGGGGAAGCGTTCGGGGCAGCTTCCGCGTTGCCGGCCCGCTCGGCGGGCTCGCACGCAACGCAGGCGCAAAGTCGTCTCCGCCCACGACGGCCCGGCCGTCACGTATTTTTATCGCCGCAGGAGAAAAGGTCATGGCTCAGCAACTGAGCGCTCGTCAACCTCGCTATAAACGCATTCTTCTAAAGTTGAGCGGCGAAGCCCTGATGGGCTCGGAGGAGTTCGGCATCGATCCCAAGGTGCTGGACCGCATGGCGCTGGAAATCGGCCAGTTGGTCGGGATCGGCGTGCAGGTCGGCCTGGTCATCGGCGGCGGCAACCTGTTCCGCGGCGCGGCCCTGTCCGCGGCCGGCATGGACCGGGTGACCGGCGACCACATGGGGATGCTGGCCACCGTGATGAACGGCCTGGCGATGCGCGATGCGCTGGAGCGCTCGAACATCCCCGCGCTGGTGATGTCGGCGATCTCCATGGTCGGTGTGACCGACCACTACGACCGCCGCAAGGCCATGCGCCACCTCGGCGGTGGCGAGGTGGTGATCTTCTCCGCCGGTACCGGCAACCCGTTCTTCACCACCGACTCGGCGGCTTGCCTGCGCGCCATCGAGATCGACGCCGACGTGGTCCTTAAGGCTACCAAGGTCGATGGCGTGTACACTGCCGACCCGTTCAAGGACCCGAATGCCGAGAAGTTCGAGCGCCTGACCTATGATGAAGTGCTCGACCGCAAGCTCGGCGTGATGGACCTGACCGCCATCTGCCTGTGCCGTGACCAGAACATGCCGCTGCGGGTGTTCAACATGAACAAGCCGGGCGCATTGCTGAATATTGTTGTTGGTGGTGCCGAAGGCACCCTGATCGAGGAGGGTTGAGAATGATCAACGAGATCAAGAAGGAAGCGCAGGAGCGCATGGGCAAGACCCTGGAAGCGCTGGGCCATGCCTTCGCGAAGATTCGCACCGGTCGCGCGCATCCGAGCATCCTGGATAGCGTGATGGTTTCCTATTACGGTGCCGATACGCCGCTGCGCCAGGTCGCCAACGTCACCGTGGAAGACTCCCGCACCCTGGCCCTGGCCGTGTTCGACAAGAGCATGATCCAGGCGGTCGAGAAGGCCATCATGACCTCCGACCTGGGGCTCAACCCGGCCACCGCCGGCACCACCATCCGCGTACCGATGCCGGCCCTGACCGAGGAGACCCGCAAGGGCTACACCAAGCAGGCGCGTGCCGAGGCCGAGCAGGCGCGGGTTTCCGTGCGCAACATCCGTCGCGATGCGCTGGCCCAGTTGAAGGACCTGCAGAAGGAAAAGGAAATCAGCGAGGACGAAGAGCGCCGCGCCGGCGACGACGTGCAGAAGCTGACCGACAAGTTCATCGGTGAGATCGAGAAGGCACTGGAAGCCAAAGAAGCGGACCTCATGGCTGTCTGAGGCCGGGCTGACGTCATGGAAAAGACCCGGAAGGATGTGTGCGTGCCACGCCACGTGGCCATTATCATGGACGGTAACAATCGCTGGGCGAAGAAGCGTCTTCTGCCCGGCGTCGCCGGCCACAAGGCCGGTGTCGATGCCGTCAGGGCGGTGATCGAGGTCTGCGCCGAGGCAGGGGTCGAGGTCCTCACCCTGTTCGCGTTCTCCAGCGAGAACTGGCAGCGTCCGGCGGACGAAGTCAGCGCGCTGATGGAACTGTTTCTCGTGGCCCTGCGCCGCGAGGTGCGCAAGCTCGACGAGAACGGCATCCGCCTGCGCATCATCGGCGATCGCACGCGTTTCCATCCGGAGTTGCAGGCGGCCATGCGCGAAGCGGAAGCCGCCACTGCCAGCAATACCCGTTTCCTCCTCCAGGTCGCCGCCAACTACGGCGGCCAGTGGGACATCGTCCAGGCCGCACAGCGCCTGGCGCGCGAGGTCCAGGGCGGGCACCTGGCGGCGGACGATATCTCCGCCGAGCTGCTCCAGGGTTGCCTGGTGACCGGCGACCAGCCGCTGCCCGACCTGTGCATCCGCACCGGCGGCGAGCATCGCATCAGCAATTTCCTCCTCTGGCAGCTGGCCTATGCCGAGCTGTATTTCTCCGACCTGTTCTGGCCCGACTTCAAGCACGCGGCGATGCGGGCTGCCCTGGCGGATTTCTCCAAGCGCCAGCGCCGCTTCGGCAAGACCAGCGAGCAAGTCGAGGCCGAGGCCCGTCCGTCATGCTGAAACAACGGATCATCACGGCGCTGGTGCTCCTGCCCATCGCGCTGGGTGGTTTTTTCCTTCTCGAAGGGGCGTTCTTCGCCCTGTTCATCGGCGCGGTGGTGAGCCTGGGGGCCTGGGAATGGGCACGCCTGGCCGGCTATGAACAGCAGTTCGGCCGCGTTGCCTACGCGGCGACGGTCGCCGTGCTGATGGTCGCTCTCTACCATCTGCCGCAGCTTGCCGGAGCCGTGCTGCTGCTGGCGTTGGTCTGGTGGACGCTGGCCACCGTGCTGGTGCTCACCTACCCGGAAAGCGTCGGCTACTGGGGCGGACGCTGGCGCCGTCTGGGCATGGGCCTGCTGATCCTGTTGCCGGCCTGGCAGGGGCTGGTCCTGCTCAAGCAGTGGCCGCTGGCCAATGGCCTGATCATCGCCGTGATGGTGCTGGTCTGGGGCGCGGATATCGGCGCCTACTTCTCCGGCAAGGCCTTCGGCAAGCGCAAGCTGGCGCCGCGGGTCAGCCCCGGCAAGAGCTGGGAAGGCGTTTACGGCGGCCTGGCGGCCAGCCTGGCGATCACCCTGGCGGTCGGTCTCTACCGCGACTGGTCCCTCGGCGCGCTGCTCCTGGCCCTGCTCGGCGCGGCGCTGGTGGTGTTCGTCTCGATCGTTGGCGACCTCACCGAAAGCATGTTCAAGCGCCAGTCCGGAATCAAGGACAGCAGCAACCTGCTGCCCGGCCACGGTGGCGTGCTGGATCGCATCGACAGCCTGACGGCAGCCATCCCGGTATTCGCGGCCCTGCTCTGGGCCGCCGGCTGGGGTGCGCCATGAGTCGACCGCAGCGGATCAGCGTGCTCGGCGCGACCGGCTCGATCGGTCTGAGCACCCTGGACGTCGTCCAGCGTCATCCCGATCGTTACGAAGCCTTCGCCCTGACTGGCTTCAGCCGCCTGGCCGAACTCGAGGCGCTGTGCCTCAGGCACCGCCCCGTCTATGCGGTGGTGCCGGAGCAGGCCGCGGCGATTGCCTTGCAGGGCTCGCTCGCCGCGGCGGGTATCCGCACCCGGGTGCTGTTCGGCGAGCAGGCGTTGTGCGAAGTGGCCAGCGCGCCCGAAGTGGACATGGTAATGGCGGCCATCGTCGGCGCCGCCGGGCTGCCGTCGACCCTGGCGGCCGTCGAGGCCGGCAAGCGCGTACTGCTGGCCAACAAGGAGGCGCTGGTGATGTCCGGCGCGCTGTTCATGCAGGCGGTCAAGCGCAGCGGCGCGGTGCTCCTGCCGATCGACAGCGAGCACAACGCGATCTTCCAGTCGCTGCCGCGCAATTATGCCGATGGCCTGGAGCGGGTCGGCGTGCGCCGGATCCTCTTGACCGCCTCCGGCGGCCCGTTCCGTGAGACGCCGCTGGAGCAGCTCGCTTCGGTGACGCCGGAGCAGGCTTGTGCGCACCCGAACTGGTCGATGGGGCGGAAGATTTCCGTCGATTCCGCCAGCATGATGAACAAGGGGCTCGAACTGATCGAAGCGTGCTGGCTGTTCGACGCCCAGCCGAGCCAGGTCGAGGTGGTGATCCACCCGCAGAGCGTGATCCACTCGATGGTGGACTACGTCGACGGTTCGGTGATCGCCCAGCTCGGCAATCCGGACATGCGCACGCCGATTTCCTATGCCATGGCCTGGCCGGAGCGAATCGATTCCGGCGTTTCGCCGCTGGATATGTTCGCCGTCGGTCGCCTGGATTTCCAGCGCCCCGACGAGCAGCGCTTCCCCTGCCTGCGCCTGGCGAGCCAGGCCGCGGAAACCGGCGGCAGCGCCCCGGCCATGCTGAATGCCGCGAACGAGGTGGCCGTGGCCGCATTTCTCGAGCGGCACATCCGCTTCAGCGACATCGCGGTTATCATCGAGGACGTGCTGAACCGCGAGGCGGTGACCGCAGTCGAATCGCTCGATCAGGTCCTGGCTGCCGATCGCCGCGCGCGTTCGGTCGCCGGGCAATGGTTGACCCGGCACGCCGGCTAGTCTTCGGACGGCCTGGAGGTAGGAGATGAGTGCGCTTTACATGATCGTCGGCACCCTGGTAGCCCTGGGTGTGCTGGTGACGTTCCACGAATTCGGCCACTTCTGGGTCGCGCGACGCTGCGGGGTGAAGGTCCTGCGCTTCTCCGTCGGCTTCGGCACGCCGCTGGTGCGCTGGCACGACCGGCACGGCACCGAGTTCGTGGTGGCGGCCATTCCGCTGGGCGGCTACGTCAAGATGCTCGACGAGCGCGAGGCGGAAGTACCGGCCCATCTGCTCGAACAGTCCTTCAATCGCAAGACGGTCCGTCAGCGGATCGCCATCGTCGCGGCTGGTCCCATCGCCAATTTCCTACTGGCGATTCTGTTCTTCTGGGTCGTCGCCCTGCTCGGTAGCCAGCAGGTACGCCCGGTCATCGGTTCCGTGGCGCCGGAGAGCCTGGCCGCCCAGGCCGGCCTGGAGGCCGGGCAGGAGCTGCTGGCGGTGGATGGCGAGCCCGTCACCGGCTGGAACGGGGTCAACCTGCAGCTGGTTCGCCGTCTCGGCGAGAGCGGTACGCTGGAAGTGCGGGTGCAGGAAAAAGGCTCGAATGTCGATTCCACCCACCAGGTGCGTCTGGATGGCTGGCTGAAGGGCGAGGACAATCCCGATCCCATCGCCTCGCTGGGCATCCGGCCCTGGCGGCCGGCCTTGCCGCCGGTGCTGGCCGAACTCGACCCCAAGGGGCCGGCGCAGGCCGCCGGGCTGAAGCTCGGCGACCGCTTGCAGAGCATCGATGGCATCGCCGTCGACGACTGGCAGCAGGTGGTGGACAGCGTCCGTGCCCGTCCCGGGCAGCGCGTCCAGCTCAAGGTGCTGCGCGACGGCGAAGTGCTGGATGTTGCCCTGGAGCTGGCGGTGCGCGGCGAGGGCAAGGCCCGGAGCGGCTACATGGGGGCGGGGGTCGCCGGTACCGGATGGCCGGCGGAAATGCTCCGCGAAGTGAGCTACGGACCGCTGGAGGCGGTGGGTCAGGCGCTTTCCCGAACCTGGACCATGAGCCTGCTAACGCTCGACTCCATAAAGAAAATGTTGCTCGGCGAGCTCTCGGTAAAAAACTTGAGCGGGCCGATAACCATTGCTAAAGTGGCGGGCGCTTCAGCCCAGTCTGGCGTGGGGGATTTTCTCAATTTCCTGGCCTATCTGAGCATTAGCTTGGGGGTTCTCAACCTGCTGCCGATCCCTGTCCTCGATGGCGGGCATCTGCTGTTCTATCTGGTTGAGTGGGTGCGCGGGCGCCCATTATCCGAACGGGTACAGGCTTGGGGGATGCAGATCGGCATCAGTCTGGTCGTTGGCGTGATGTTGCTCGCTCTGGTCAACGATCTGAGTCGTCTGTAGTCATGTTGAATTCGAATCTGCCGCCCTTTGCGGCAGATTCTCTATTTGTCAGTTGGAAAAAAAGGACTCCATGAAACGCTTTCTGCTACCCGCGCTGCTGTCAGCGCTGATGATCGCCGAGGTTCACGCCGAGTCCTTCACTGTTTCCGATATCCGGGTCAATGGCCTGCAGCGCGTGTCCGCCGGTAGCGTGTTCGCCGCCCTGCCGCTGAACGTCGGCGAGACCATCGACGACCAGGCCCTGGTCCAGGCCACCCGCTCCCTGTTCAAGACCGGCTTCTTCCAGGATATCCAGCTCGGCCGTGATGGCAACGTGCTGGTAGTCACTGTAGTCGAGCGCCCGTCGATCTCCAGCATCGAGATCGAGGGCAACAAGGCGATTTCCAAGGAAGACCTGCTCAAGGGCCTGAAACAGTCCGGCCTGGCCGAGGGCGAGATCTTCCAGCGCGCCACCCTCGAAGGCGTGCGCAACGAGCTGCAACGCCAGTACGTGGCCCAGGGCCGCTACTCGGCCGAGATCAACGCGGAAGTGATCCCGCAGCCGCGCAACCGCGTCGCGCTGAAGATCAACATCAACGAAGGCACGGTCGCCGCGATTTCCCACATCAACGTGGTGGGCAACACCGTCTTCTCCGAAGAAGACCTGACCGACCTGTTCGAACTGAAGACCACCAACTGGCTGTCGTTCTTCAAGAACGACGACAAGTACGCCCGCGAAAAGCTCTCCGGCGACCTCGAGCGCCTGCGCTCCTATTACCTGGACCGCGGCTACATCAACATGGATATCGCCTCCACCCAGGTATCCATCACCCCGGACAAGAAGCACGTCTACATCACCGTCAACATCAACGAGGGTGAGAAGTACACCATCCGCGACGTGAAGCTGACCGGCGACCTGAAGGTGCCGGAAGAGGAAGTGAAGCGCCTGCTGCTGGTACAGAAGGGCCAGGTGTTCTCGCGCAAGGTGATGACCACCACCTCCGACCTGATCACCCGTCGCCTGGGCAACGAGGGCTACACCTTCGCCAACGTCAACGGCGTGCCGGAAGCCCATGACGACGACAAGACCGTCTCGGTGACCTTCGTCGTCGACCCGGGCAAGCGCGCCTACGTCAACCGCATCAACTTCCGCGGCAACACCAAGACCGAAGACGAAGTGCTGCGCCGCGAAATGCGCCAGATGGAAGGCGGCTGGGCCTCCACCTACCTGATCGACCAGTCCAAGGCCCGTCTGGAGCGCCTCGGCTACTTCAAGGAAGTCAACGTCGAGACCCCGGCGGTTCCCGGCACCGACGACCAGGTCGACGTCAACTACAGCGTCGAAGAGCAACCGTCCGGCTCGATCACCGCCAGCGTCGGCTTCGCCCAGAGCGCCGGCCTGATCCTCGGTGGCTCGATCAGCCAGAACAACTTCCTGGGTACCGGCAACAAGGTCAGCATCGGCCTGACCCGCAGCGAATACCAGACCCGCTACAACTTCGGCTTCGTCGACCCCTACTGGACCGTCGACGGCGTCAGCCTTGGCTACAACGCCTTCTACCGGAAGACCGACTACGACGAACTCGACGTCGACGTCGCCAGCTACTCGGTGAACAGCCTGGGCGCCGGCATGAGCATCGGCTACCCGATCAGTGAGACCTCGCGCCTGACCTATGGCCTGAGCGTGCAGCGCGACCAGATCGACACCGGCCGCTACACCGTGGACGAGATCTACGACTTCCTCGACAAGGAAGGCGACAACTTCACCAACTTCAAGGCTTCCATCGGCTGGTCCGAATCGACCCTGAACAAGGGCGTGCTGGCCACCCGTGGTCACTCGCAGAGCCTGACCCTGGAAACCACCCTGCCGGGCAGCGACCTGTCGTTCTACAAGATCGACTACCGCGGGCAGGTCTTCGCCCCGCTGACCGACAACTACACCATGCGCTTCCACACCGAGCTGGGCTATGGCGATGGCTACGGATCCACCGAGCGCCTGCCGTTCTACGAGAACTACTACGCCGGCGGCTTCAACTCGGTGCGGGGCTTCAAGGACAGCACGCTGGGGCCTCGTAGTACCCCCTCTAGGGCTTACAAGGATGGGAAGATCATTCCTGGGCCTGATGAGCGTGGTCGCTACACCGACCCGGACCAGGATCCCGAAGCCTTCGGTGGTAACATCCTGATCACCGGCGGCGCTGAGCTGCTGTTCCCGCTGCCGTTCGTCAAGGACCAGCGCCAGTTGCGTACCGTGCTGTTCTGGGACGTGGGTAGCACCTTCGATACCGACTGCCCGACCAAGACCACCACCAACTGCGACGGCATCAAGACCGACAACCTCGCCAGTTCCGTGGGCGTCGGCCTGACCTGGATCACCGCGCTGGGCCCGCTGAGCTTCAGCCTGGCGACGCCGATCAAGAAGCCGGACAACGCGGAAACCCAGGTCTTCCAGTTCTCCCTGGGCCAGACCTTCTGATTTGTACGTAGTACCGAGTAACGAAACCATGCTTTGTGCAGGAGTGCATCGTGCGTAAGTTCACCCAGTTCGTCCTGATCACCGCAGCCATCATGGCGGCTCCTTCGGCGTTCGCTGAAATGAAGATCGCGGTGCTCAACTACCAGATGGCGCTGCTCGAGTCCGATGCCGCCAAGCAATACGCCGTGGATGCCGAGAAGAAGTTCGGCCCCCAGCTGAACAAGCTGAAGAACCTCGAGCGCGACGCCAAGGCGCTGCAGGACAAGCTGGTTTCCAACGGCAGCAAGATGTCCCGGGGCGATCGCGAGAAGGCCGAGCTGGACTTCAAGCAGAAGGCCCGTGACTTCCAGTTCCAGTCCAAGGAATTGAACGAGTCGAAGGCCGCCGCCGACCGCGACATGCTGAAGAAACTCAAGCCGAAGCTGGACCAGGCCGTCGAGGAGACCATCAAGAAAGGTGGTTACGACATGGTCATCGAACGTGGCGCCGTGGTCGACGTCAAGCCGCAATACGACATCACCCGCCAGGTGATCGAGCGGATGAACCAGCTGCGTTGATGATGAGTACCTTGTCCTACACCCTGGGCCAGCTGGCTGCGCATGTCGGCGCGGAAGTCCGTGGCGACGCGGACCTGCCGATCCAGGGCCTGGCGACCTTGCAGGAGGCCGGACCGGCTCAGCTGAGCTTCCTGGCCAACCCGCAGTATCGCAAGTACCTGCCCGAAAGCCGTGCCGGCGCCGTCCTGCTGACGGCTGCCGACGCCGACGGGTTCGCCGGTACCGCGCTGGTGGTGGCCAACCCCTACCTGGCCTATGCCAGCCTGTCGCACCTGTTCGATCGCAAACCGAAGGCGGCCGCCGGTATCCATCCCACCGCTATCGTCGCGGCGGACGCCGAGGTCGATCCGAGCGCCAGCGTCGGCGCCTATGCGGTGATCGAGAGTGGCGCCCGCATCGGCGCTGGCGTCAGCATCGGCGCGCACTGCGTGATCGGAGCCCGTAGCGTGATCGGCGAAGGCGGCTGGCTGGCGCCGCGGGTCACGCTCTACCACGACGTCACCATCGGCGCGCGGGTGAGTATCCAGTCGGGCGCGGTGATCGGCGGCGAAGGTTTCGGTTTCGCCAACGAGAAGGGCGTCTGGCAGAAGATCGCCCAGATCGGCGGGGTGACCATCGGTGACGACGTCGAGATCGGCGCGAACACCACCATCGACCGTGGAGCACTGTCCGATACGCTGATCGGCAACGGTGTGAAGCTGGACAACCAGATCATGATCGCGCACAACGTGCAGATCGGCGATCATACCGCCATGGCCGCTTGCGTCGGCATTTCCGGCAGCGCCAAGATCGGCAGGCATTGCATGCTCGCCGGCGGCGTTGGCCTGGTCGGCCATATCGAGATCTGCGACAACGTTTTCGTGACCGGCATGACCATGGTGACCCGCTCGATCACCGAGCCGGGATCGTATTCCTCCGGTACCGCCATGCAACCGGCGGCCGAATGGAAAAAAAGCGCCGCGCGCATTCGTCAACTGGACGACATGGCGCGTCGACTTCAGCAGCTGGAAAAACGCCTGGCTGCCGTGACCTCAAGCGGTGACGCTTCATCTGATGCGTAATTGACGTTTTTTGCGTCACCCTTTTCTGAACAGGCTCCCCCTAACATGATGGACATCAACGAGATTCGCGAATACCTGCCTCATCGCTATCCTTTCCTGCTGGTGGATCGGGTGGTAGAGCTGGACATCGAGGGCAAGCGCATTCGCGCCTACAAGAATGTCAGTATCAATGAGCCGTTCTTCAACGGACATTTCCCCGAGCACCCGATCATGCCGGGCGTGCTGATCATCGAGGCGATGGCCCAGGCGGCCGGTATCCTCGGTTTCAAGATGCTCGACGTGAAGCCCGCCGACGGCACCCTTTACTACTTCGTCGGTTCGGACAAGCTGCGCTTCCGCCAGCCGGTCCTGCCGGGCGACCAACTGCAACTGCACGCCAAGTTCATCAGCGTGAAGCGCAGCATCTGGAAATTCGACTGCCACGCTACCGTCGACGACAAGCCGGTATGCTCGGCTGAAATCATCTGTGCGGAACGCAAACTATGAGTTTGATCGATCCTCGCGCCATCATCGATCCGAGCGCCAGGCTGGCGGCTGACGTCCAGGTGGGCCCGTGGTCCATCGTCGGGGCGGAAGTGGAGATCGGTGAAGGGACGGTGATCGGTCCGCACGTGGTGCTCAAGGGCCCCACGAAGATCGGCAAGCACAACCGCATCTACCAGTTTTCCAGCGTCGGCGAGGATACTCCCGACCTGAAATACAAGGGCGAGCCGACGCGCCTGGTGATCGGTGACCACAACGTGATCCGCGAAGGCGTGACCATCCATCGCGGAACCGTCCAGGATCGCGCGGAAACCACCATTGGCGACCACAACCTGATCATGGCCTATGCGCACATCGGCCATGACAGCGTGATCGGCAACCATTGCATCCTGGTGAACAACACGGCGCTGGCCGGGCATGTCCACGTGGACGACTGGGCGATCCTGTCCGGCTACACCCTGGTGCACCAGTACTGCCGGATCGGCGCGCACAGCTTTTCCGGCATGGGCAGCGCCATCGGCAAGGACGTCCCGGCCTACGTGACGGTCTTCGGCAACCCGGCCGAAGCCCGCAGTATGAACTTCGAAGGCATGCGTCGGCGCGGCTTCAGCAGCGAGGCCATCCATGCCCTGCGGCGTGCCTACAAGGTGGTCTATCGCCAGGGACATACCGTCGAGGAAGCCCTGGCCGAGCTGGCCGAAAGCGCTGCCCAGTTCCCCGAGGTCGCGGTGTTCCGTGATTCCATCCAGAGCGCAACCCGCGGCATCACCCGCTGAGCCATGGCTGACGGATTACGCGTAGCCCTGGTCGCCGGCGAGGCCTCCGGCGACATCCTCGGGTCCGGACTGATGCAGGCGCTGCGGGCGCGGCACCCGGATATCGAGTTCATCGGCGTCGGTGGGCCGCGCATGGAGGCCGAAGGGCTGTCCAGCTATTTCCCCATGGAGCGCCTGTCGGTGATGGGCCTGGTCGAAGTGCTGGGCAGGCTGCCGGAGTTGTTGCGACGGCGCAAGCGCCTGATCCGCACGCTCATCGAGGCCCGGCCGGATGTGATGATCGGCATCGATGCTCCCGACTTCACCCTCGGCGTCGAACACAAGCTGCGCCAGGCTGGCCTGCGCACCGTGCATTACGTCAGCCCTTCGGTATGGGCCTGGCGGCAGAAGCGGGTGCTGAAGATTCGCGAAGCCTGCGACCTGATGCTGGCATTGTTCCCCTTCGAAGCACGTTTCTACGAAGAGCATGGGGTGCCTGTGCGTTTCGTCGGCCACCCCCTGGCCAACACCATTCCCCTGCAGGCGGATCGCGCTGCGGCCCGCGCGCGGCTCGGATTGCCGGCGGACGGACAGGTGCTGGCGCTGATGCCGGGCAGTCGCGGCGGCGAGGTCGGCAAGCTCGGCGCCTTGTTCCTCGACACCGCCCAGCGTCTGCTCGTCGAACGGCCGGGCTTGCGTTTCGTGCTGCCCTGCGCCAGCGCTGCACGGCGCGAACAGATCGAGCAGATGCTCCAGGGCCGCGAGCCTCTGCCGCTGACGCTGCTCGACGGTGCGTCCCATGAAGCGCTTGCCGCCTGCGATGCGGTGCTGATCGCCTCCGGCACCGCGACTCTCGAGGCGCTGCTCTACAAGCGGCCGATGGTGGTGGCTTATCGGGTCGCCGGGTTGACGTATCGGATTCTCAAGCGCCTGGTGAAAAGCCCGTACATCTCCCTGCCGAACCTGTTGGCCGGACGCCTGTTGGTGCCGGAGCTGATCCAGGACGCCGCGACTCCGCAAGCGCTGGCCGCAACCCTCTTGCCGCTGCTGGACGACGGCTCACAGCAGGTGGAATTCTTCGATGCCATCCATCGGGCCTTGCGCCAGGATGCCTCCGCACAGGCGGCGGAAGCCGTCCTGCAACTGGTGGAGCGCCGCTGATGCAACTGGGTCTGGATTTCAATCTGGTGGAGGATCTGGTCGCGGGCGTCGACGAGGTCGGTCGCGGTCCGTTGTGCGGCCCGGTGGTCACCGCCGCGGTGATTCTCGACCCGAGCCGCCCGATCCTCGGCCTGAACGACTCGAAGAAGCTCAGCGAAGCCCGCCGCGAGGCGCTGTTCGAAGAGATCCGCGAGAAGGCCCTGGCCTGGTGCATCGCCCGCGCCGAGGTCGAGGAGATCGACCGGCTGAACATTCTGCATGCCACCATGCTCGCCATGCAGCGCGCGGTCGAAGGCCTCAGCGTGACTCCGCGGCTGGCCCTGATCGACGGCAATCGTTGTCCGAAACTGGCGGTGCCCTGCGCGCCGGTGGTCAAGGGCGACAGCCAGGTGCCGGCGATCGCTGCGGCGTCGATCCTGGCCAAGGTCAGTCGCGACCGGGAAATGGTCGAGCTGGACCGGGTCTATCCGGGCTATGGCATGGCCGGGCACAAGGGATATCCGACCGCGGTCCATCTCGAGGCGCTTTCCCGCCTCGGCCCGACGCCGATCCATCGACGCTCGTTTGCGCCGGTTCGCGAATTGCTGGACGTCTCTGTTCAATAATTGAACGGATGTCGCGTGACTGACCGTATCTGTCGCCTGGTGACAAGCGGCGAGCGACGTCAATAGCGGAAAGTCCTGCCCCTTCCTGCCAAGTGCCATTCACAGCGAAATTTCCTTCGGCTCGCACGTCATTCCGTGTGTGTCCGAAACACGCGGCCTTCTACCCGGGAGGTCGGCTGACAACAATCCGCCACAAGCGGAACAGGGGAGTTATCCATGCAAGAATTCGCCACTCAGGTCGTCGACCTGCTCAACGGCCTTATCTGGGGCAAGATCCTCATCTGGCTGCTGGTCGGTTGCGGCCTGTACTTCACCGTGCGCCTGGGGCTGATCCAGTTCCGCCACTTCGGTCATACCTTCAGCGTGCTCAAGGGCAGCCGCCAGTCGGACGACTCGGGAATCTCCTCGTTCCAGGCGCTCTGCACCTCTCTGGCGGCGCGGGTCGGTACCGGCAACGTCGCCGGCGTGGCGGTAGCGATCACGCTCGGCGGTCCCGGCGCGGTGTTCTGGATGTGGGCGATCGCCCTGGTGGGGATGGCGACCGGCTTCGTCGAGGCGACCCTGGCCCAGTTGTTCAAGATTCGCGACGACAAGGGCCAGTTCCGTGGCGGCCCGGCCTACTACATGGAGAAGGGCCTGGGCGCGCGCTGGATGGGCATCCTGTTCTCGATCTTCCTGATCATCGCCTTCGGTTTCGTCTTCAACTCGGTGCAGGCCAATACCATCACCGGTGCCATGCAGGGCGCCTTCGGCGTGCCGACCTGGATCAGCGGCATCGCCGTGGTGATCCTCACCGCGTTGATCATCTTCGGCGGCCTGCGTTCCATCGCGCGCTTCTCCGAACTGGCGGTACCCTTCATGGCGGTGGCCTACCTGCTGCTGGCGGTGGGCATCATCCTGTTCAACCTCAGCGAACTGCCGGGCGTCCTGGCGATGGTGGTGAAGAGTGCCTTCGGCTGGCACGAGGCCGCCGCCGGCGGCATCGGCGCGGCGATCCTCAACGGCTTCAAGCGCGGCCTGTTCTCCAACGAAGCAGGCATGGGCTCGGCGCCCAACGCCGCCGCCTCGGCCACGCCCTATCCGCCGCACCCGGCGTCCCAGGGCTACGTGCAGATGGCCGGCGTGTTCATCGATACCCTGCTGATCTGTACCGCTTCCGCCGCCATCATCCTGCTGGCCGGACCGCAGGAAGGCGAGGGCATCATGCTGGTGCAGAATGCCCTGACCAGCCAGGTCGGCGATTGGGGCCGCTATTTCCTGGCGGTGATCATCCTGTTCTTCGCCTTCACCTCGATCGTCGCCAACTACTTCTATGCCGAGAACTGCCTGGTATTCCTCGAGCACAACCACCTGGCGGGCCTGTTGATCTTCCGCCTGATCGTGCTGGCGATGGTGATGTTCGGCGCGCTGGCTTCGCTGCCGTTCGTCTGGAACCTTGCCGACGTGTCGATGGGCCTGATGGCGATCACCAACCTGATCGCCATCCTGCTGCTGTCCAACCTCGCGATCAAGCTGGCCAAGGACTACAACGCCCAGCGCAAGGCCGGCAAGCTGCCGACCTTCGACGCCAGCCAGTTCCCTGAAGTCCAGCAGAAGCTCGAACCGGGCATCTGGGACGACCGCCGCGCCTGAGCGCGGGGCGGGCGACGTTTCTCGGCGCAGCCGAGGCGCATCGTCCGCTCTTGAACCTGTAGCTTTGCCACCGGGCCCGGTACAATCCGGGCCTTGTCGTTTTTGCGTTATTTCTGCTCCGGGGCCTTCATGACCGTATCCTTCGTTCACCTGCGTCTGCATACCGAATTCTCCCTGGTCGACGGCCTGGTCCGGGTCAAGCCCCTGGCCAAGGCAGTGGCAGGGCTGGGCATGCCGGCGGTGGCGGTCACCGACCAGAGCAACATGTGCTCGCTGGTGAAGTTCTACAAGACCGCCATGGGCGCCGGCATCAAGCCGATCTGCGGGGCCGACATCTGGCTCGCCAGCCGCGAGGAAGATGGCCCGCTCAGCCGCCTGAGCCTGCTGGCGATGAACGCGAAGGGCTATCGCAACCTCACCGAGCTGATTTCCCGCGGCTGGAGCGAAGGCCAGCGCAATGGCGAGATCATCATCGAGCGCGACTGGGTCAAGGAGGCGGCGGAAGGCCTGATCGCGCTGTCCGCGGCCAAGGAAGGCGAGATCGGCCACGCGCTGCTCGACGGCGAGGAGGCCAAGGCCGAGGCGCTGTTGCGCGAGTGGATGGAGGTGTTCCCCGAGCGCTTCTACGTCGAAGTGCAACGTACCAGCCGGGTCAACGACGAGGAGCACCTCCACGCGGCGGTGGCTCTGGCGTCACGCTGCAACGCGCCGCTGGTGGCGACCAACGACGTGCGCTTCATCAAGCAGGACGACTTCGAGGCCCACGAGACCCGCGTCTGCATCGGCGAGGGGCGGACCCTCGACGATCCGCGGCGGCCGCGTACCTATTCGGACCAGCAATACCTGAAGTCGCCGGCGGAAATGGCCGAGCTGTTCAGCGACCTGCCGGAAGCGTTGGAAAACACCGTCGAGATCGCCAAGCGCTGCAACATCGAGGTGCAGCTGGGCAAGTACTTCCTGCCGGACTTCCCCACGCCCAATGGCATGGGCATCGACGACTACCTGCGGCACGCCTCCTTCGAAGGTCTCGAGGAGCGCCTGGAGGTGCTGTTGCCGAAGGATACCCCGGACTACGAGGCCAAGCGCCAGGTCTATGTCGACCGTCTGAACTTCGAACTCGATATCATCATCCAGATGGGTTTCCCCGGTTACTTCCTCATCGTGATGGACTTCATCAAGTGGGCGAAGAACAACGGCGTGCCGGTAGGCCCCGGGCGGGGCTCGGGCGCCGGCTCGCTGGTGGCCTACGTGCTGAAGATCACCGACCTCGATCCGCTGGCCTACGACCTGCTGTTCGAACGTTTCCTCAACCCGGAACGGATCTCCATGCCCGACTTCGACGTCGACTTCTGCATGGAGGGCCGCGACCGGGTGATCGACTACGTGGCCGACGCCTACGGGCGCAACGCGGTGAGCCAGATCATCACCTTCGGCACCATGGCGGCGAAGGCGGTGGTACGCGACGTGGCTCGGGTCCAGGGCAAGTCCTACGGTCTCGCCGACCGGCTGTCGAAGATGATCCCGTTCGAAGTCGGCATGACCCTGGATAAGGCCTACGAGCAGGAAGAAATGCTCCGCGACTTCCTCAAGAGCGACGAGGAAGCCGCCGAGATCTGGGAGATGGCCCTCAAGCTGGAAGGCATCACCCGCGGTACCGGCAAGCACGCCGGTGGCGTGGTGATCGCGCCGACCAAGCTGACCGACTTCTCGCCGATCGCCTGCGACGAGGAAGGCGGCGGCCTGGTGACCCAGTTCGACAAGGACGACGTGGAGGCGGCCGGCCTGGTGAAGTTCGACTTCCTCGGCCTGCGGACCCTGACCATCATCAAGTGGGCGATGGAGATCATCAACCGCGAGCAGGCCAAGAAGGGCCTGGAGCCGGTGAACATCGACTTCATCCCGCTGGACGACAAGCCGACCTATTCGCTGCTGCAGAAGGCCGAGACCACTGCGGTGTTCCAGCTCGAATCGCGCGGCATGAAGGAGCTGATCAAGAAGCTCAAGCCGGACTGCCTGGAAGACCTCATCGCACTGGTGGCGCTGTTCCGCCCGGGTCCTCTGCAGTCGGGCATGGTGGACGACTTCATCAACCGCAAGCACGGTCGCGCCGAGCTGTCCTATCCGCACCCCGATTACCAGTACGCCGGCCTGGAGCCGGTGCTCAAGCCCACCTACGGCATCATCCTGTACCAGGAACAGGTGATGCAGATCGCCCAGGTCATGGCCGGCTATACCCTCGGTGGCGCGGACATGCTGCGCCGGGCGATGGGCAAGAAGAAGCCCGAGGAAATGGCCAAGCAGCGCGGCGGTTTCATCGAGGGTTGCAAGAACAACGGCATCGATGCCGACCTCGCGGGCAACATCTTCGACCTGGTGGAAAAATTCGCCGGCTACGGCTTCAACAAGTCGCACTCGGCAGCCTACGGCCTGGTCTCCTACCAGACCGCCTGGCTGAAGACCCACTTCCCGGCGCCGTTCATGGCCGCGGTACTCACCGCGGATATGCAGAACACCGACAAGGTGGTGACGCTGATCGAAGAATGCCGGCACATGAAGCTGCGCATCGTGGCGCCGGACGTGAACAACTCCGAGTTCCGCTTCACCGTCGACGACGATGGCCGGATCGTCTATGGCCTGGGCGCGATCAAGGGCGTCGGCGAGGGGCCGGTGGAGGCGATCACCGAATGCCGCGCCGAAGGCGGGCCGTTCAACACCCTGTTCGACTTCTGCGACCGCGTCGACCTGAAACGCATCAACAAGCGCACCCTGGAAGCGCTGATCCGCGCCGGTGCGCTGGATCGCCTGGGGCCGCACTACCACGACGAGCTAAAGGCCTACCAGGCTACCGTCGACCTCAACCGCGCCGTGCTGCTGGCGGCGATGGAGGAAGCGATCCAGGCCGCCGAGCAGACCGCGCGCAGCCACGACAGCGGGCACATGGACCTGTTCGGCGGAGTCTTCGCCGAGCCGGAGGCGGATGTCTACGCCAACCACCGCAAGGTCAAGGAGCTGACCCTCAAGGAACGCCTGAAGGGCGAGAAGGACACCCTCGGCCTGTACCTGACCGGCCATCCGATCGACGAGTACGAAGGCGAGGTGCGGCGCTTCGCCCGCCAGCGCATCGTCGAGCTGAAGCCGGCGCGCGATACCCAGACGGTGGCCGGGCTGATCGTCAACCTGCGGGTGATGAAGAACAAGAAGGGCGACAAGATGGGCTTCGTCACCCTCGACGACCGCTCCGGACGGATCGAGGCCTCGCTGTTCTCCGAAGCCTTCGCCGCGGCCCAGTCGCTGCTGCAGACCGACGCGCTGGTGGTGGTCGAGGGCGAGGTCAGCCAGGACGACTTCTCCGGCGGACTGCGCCTGCGCGCCAAGCGCGTGATGAGCCTGGAGGAGGCGCGTACCGGCCTGGCGGAGAGCCTGCGGATGAAGCTGCACGCCGACCTGTTGAAGGGCGATCGCCTGCGCTGGCTGGGCGAGCTGTTCAACCGCCATCGCGGTTCCTGCCCGATCACCCTGGACTACACCAGCGCCGACGCCAAGGCCCTGCTGCAGTTCGGCGAGAGCTGGCGGGTGGATCCGGCGGACGATCTGATCCAGGCATTGCGTGACCAGTTCGGGCGCGACAACGTCTTCCTCAATTATCGTTAATCGCGATGGGCGATAACGCCGTTGTTCCGCGCTCTGCGGCGGGAAAACGCGGATCGCCCTTGCTCCCGGCTCGACCCCTGGCGCCCGATCCCGTAAGGTAGGGCGCCAAACGGAAACGGCCCACTAGAATCTGCGCACGACGGAAGCCTATGAACCCGAACTTTCTTGATTTCGAACAGCCGATCGCCGACCTGCAAGCCAAGATCGAAGAGCTGCGCCTGGTGGGCAACGACAATGCGCTGAACATCAGCGACGAAATCTCGCGTCTGCAGGACAAGAGCAAGGCGCTCACCGAAAACATCTTCGGCAATCTGTCCAGTTGGCAGATCGCCCAGCTCGCGCGCCATCCCAAGCGTCCCTATACCCTCGACTACATCGGCTACCTGTTCAGCGATTTCGAGGAACTGCACGGCGACCGGCATTTCGCCGACGACCCGGCGATCGTCGGTGGCGTTGCCCGCCTCGACGGTTCCCCGGTGATGGTCATCGGCCACCAGAAAGGCCGCGAAGTCCGTGAGAAGGTCCGGCGCAACTTCGGCATGCCGCGTCCGGAAGGCTATCGCAAGGCCTGCCGCCTGATGGAGATGGCCGAACGCTTCAAGATGCCGATCCTCACCTTCATCGACACGCCCGGCGCCTACCCGGGCATCGATGCCGAGGAACGCGGCCAGAGCGAGGCGATCGCCTGGAACCTGCGGGTGATGGCGCGACTGAAGACGCCGATCATCGCCACCGTGATCGGCGAGGGCGGTTCCGGCGGCGCGCTGGCCATCGGTGTCTGCGACCAGTTGAACATGCTGCAATACTCCACCTATTCGGTGATCTCGCCGGAAGGCTGCGCCTCCATCCTCTGGAAGACCGCCGAGAAGGCGCCGGAAGCCGCCGAGGCCATGGGCATCACCGCCGAGCGCCTGAAAGGCCTGGGCATCGTCGACAAGGTCATCGACGAACCGCTGGGCGGCGCCCATCGCGATCCGGCGAGCATGGCCGAATCGATCCGTGGCGAACTGCTGGCGCAACTGAAGATGCTCCAGGGCCTGGAAATGGGTGAGTTGCTGGAGCGTCGTTACGACCGCCTGATGAGCTACGGCGCGCCGTAAGCCATCCGGCGCACTGGTACGATCGACAAGCCCGGCATTCGCCGGGCTTGTCGCATGAGGAGCGCAAGCATGCCGGCGGTGCCGCTCGAATCCCGTCTGTTACAGGCCCTGGCGCCCTGGCGCGAAGCGGGGGGCTGGTGCGTGGCGTTTTCCGGCGGGCTGGATTCCACGGTGTTGCTGCATCTGCTCGCCCAACTGGCCCGGAGCGAAGCCTTGCCGGCGCTGTCGGCGCTGCATGTCCACCATGGCTTGCAGGCTGCGGCGGACGGTTGGCCGGCGCACTGCCAGGTGGTCTGCCGGTCGCTGGGTATCCCGCTGCGGGTCGAGCGGGTGCAGGTCGCCGTTGGCGGCAGCATCGAGCAGGCGGCGCGCGACGCCCGCTATCGCGCATTCCAGGCGAACCTGGGCGAGGGACAGGTGCTGCTCACCGCGCAGCACCTCGACGACCAGGCCGAGACCCTGCTGTTCCGCCTGTTGCGTGGAGCGGGCCTGCGCGGCCTGGCGGCGATGCCGGCGAGCCGGCCGCTGGGCGGCGGCCGCCTGTGCCGACCCTTGCTCGGGGTTTCCCGCGCCGAACTGGAAGCCTATGCGCAGGCGCACCGGCTGGACTGGGTGGAGGATCCTTCCAACCAGGATCCGCGCTTCTCGCGCAACTACCTGCGCCGGGAGATCATGCCGCGTCTCGCCTCCCACTGGCCGCAGGCCGTCGCCGGCATGGCGCGCTGCGCGGCGCATCTGCGCGAGGCCGAAGACCTGCTGGCTGAACTGGCCGCCATCGACCTCCGGGCCTGCCGCCAACCCTCGGAACTGGATTGGCCGGACTGGCTGGATCTGCCCCGGATCGCCCTGGAGCCTCTGCGCCGCCTCAGCGCTGCGCGCCAGCGCAACCTGCTGCGGGCCTGGCTGGGACAGCTGACGCGGTTGCCGGACAGCGACCACTGGGCCGGCTGGGAGTCGTTGCGCGATGCCGGCGACGATGCCGACCCGATCTGGCGCCTGGAGAGCGGCGAGCTGCGTCGCGGCGCGGGGCGGATCTGGTGGTTGCCGGCGGACTGGCGGGCGGCGGCGGGACCGTTCGTCTGGGAGCGTCCCGCTCATCCATTGCTTCTTCCCGGCAATGGTCGGCTGGCGTTGCTCGGCGAGGTTCCGGCGGGGCCGTTGCGCGTCGACTACCGGCGGGGTGGGGAGGTGCTGGCCCTGGCCGGGCGCGGTCGCCGCGACCTCAAGCGATTGCTCAACGAAGCGGGCGTACCGAGCTTCCTGCGCGGTCGTTTGCCGCTGCTCTTCCGAGCCGACGAACTGCTCGCGGTGGCCAACATTCCTGGCCTGGACAGTCCCCGCGAGGGGGGCTGGCGACTGTCCTGGAGCCCGCCGACGAACGACCCGGGTTTGAGCTAGTAAGCCGTTTCCAGTAGACTACGCTCCCGTCTTGTACTGCTCCCGCCGATTCCCTCCGGAATCAGCAGGAGTTTGCTTTGCCCACGGATTTGTCCGTGGCGGGAGCTGGCCTCCCTTCTCCGAATCCCCGGCGGTTGATCCCGCCTAAACGCTGACTTCTAGGGTTTTTCATGACGCGCTACATCTTCGTCACGGGTGGTGTTGTTTCTTCATTGGGGAAAGGCATCGCTTCGGCTTCTCTGGCTGCGATCTTGGAAGCGCGTGGCCTGAAGATCACGATGCTCAAGCTGGACCCTTACATCAACGTGGACCCGGGCACCATGAGCCCGTTCCAGCACGGTGAGGTCTTCGTGACCCAGGACGGCGCCGAGACCGACCTGGACCTGGGCCATTACGAGCGCTTCGTTCGTACCACCATGACCCAGAACAACAACTTCACCACCGGCCGCGTCTACATGGACGTGTTGCGCAAGGAACGCCGCGGCGACTACCTGGGCGCCACCGTGCAGGTGATCCCGCACATCACCGACGAGATCAAGCGGCGCATCATCAAGGGCGCCGGCGATGCCGACGTCGCCCTGGTGGAGATCGGTGGCACCGTCGGAGACATCGAGTCGCAGCCGTTCCTCGAGGCGATCCGCCAACTGCGCGTCGAGATCGGCGCCAAGCGCGCGATGCTGATGCACCTGACCCTGGTCCCGTACATCGCCACCGCCGGCGAGACCAAGACCAAGCCGACCCAGCACTCGGTCAAGGAGCTGCGCTCCATCGGCCTGCAACCGGACGTGCTGGTCTGCCGTTCCGACCACCCGATCGACGTCTCCTCGCGGCGCAAGATCGCGCTCTTCACCAACGTCGAGGAGCGCGCGGTGATCGCCCTGGAAGACGTCGACACCATCTACCGCATCCCGTCGGTGCTGCATGCCCAGGGCCTGGACGACATCGTCGTCGAGCGCTTCGGCCTGGAGTGCGGGCAGGCCGACCTGTCCGAATGGGACCGGGTGGTCGATGCCAAGCTCAACCCCGAGCGTGAAGTCACCATCGCCATGGTCGGCAAGTACATGGAACTGCTGGACGCGTACAAGTCGCTGATCGAGGCGATGACCCACGCCGGCATCCAGAGCCGCACCAAGGTCAACCTGCGCTACATCGACTCCGAAGACATCGAGCAGCAGGGCACCAGCCTGCTGGAAGGCGTCGACGCCATCCTGGTCCCGGGCGGCTTCGGCCTGCGCGGCGTGGAAGGCAAGATCAGCACCGTGCAGTACGCCCGCGAGAACAAGATTCCCTACCTGGGCATCTGCCTGGGCATGCAGGTCGCGGTCATCGAATACGCCCGCAACGTGCTCGGCTGGAGCGACGCCAACTCCACCGAGTTCGACAAGTCCAGCGGCCATCCGGTGGTCGGCCTGATCACCGAGTGGCAGGACGCGACCGGCGCCACCGAGATCCGCACCGAAGCTTCCGACCTGGGCGGCACCATGCGCCTGGGCGCCCAGGAATGCCAGCTGCAGACCGGCACCCTGGTGCACGACTGCTATGCCAAGGACGTGATCGTCGAGCGCCATCGCCATCGCTACGAAGTGAACAACAACCTGCTGCCGCAACTGGAACAGGCCGGCCTGAAGATTTCCGGCCGCTCCGGCGACGGCGCCCTGGTGGAAGTGGTCGAGGCCCCGGAGCATCCGTGGTTCGTCGCCTGCCAGTTCCACCCGGAATTCACCTCCACACCGCGTGATGGCCACCCGCTGTTCAGCGGTTTCGTCAACGCCGCGCTGAAATATTCCGGGAAGGCCTGAGCATGGCACAGAAGATCGTTCGCGTCGGCGATATCCAGATCGGCAACGACCTGCCGTTCGTGCTGTTCGGCGGCATGAACGTGCTGGAGTCGCGCGACATGGCCATGCAGGTCTGCGAAGAATACGTACGGGTTACCGAGAAACTCGGTATCCCCTATGTGTTCAAGGCCAGCTTCGACAAGGCCAACCGTTCCTCGATCCACTCGTTCCGTGGCCCGGGCCTGGAAGAGGGAATGAAGATCTTCGAAGAGATCAAGAAGACCTTCAAGGTGCCGGTCATCACCGATGTCCACGAGCCGTTCCAGGCCCAGCCGGTGGCCGAGGTCTGCGACATCATCCAGCTGCCGGCCTTCCTCTCGCGGCAGACCGACCTGGTGGTGGCGATGGCCAGGACCAACGCGGTGATCAATATCAAGAAGGCCCAGTTCCTCGCGCCCCAGGAGATGAAGCACATCCTGACCAAGTGCGAGGAAGCCGGTAACGACCGCCTGATCCTCTGCGAGCGCGGCTCCTCCTTCGGTTACAACAACCTGGTGGTCGACATGCTCGGCTTCGGCATCATGAAGCAGTTCGAGTACCCGGTATTCTTCGACGTCACCCACGCCCTGCAGATGCCCGGCGGTCGCGCGGACTCCGCCGGCGGCCGGCGCGCCCAGGTCACCGACCTGGCCAAGGCCGGGCTCAGCCAGAAGCTCGCCGGGCTGTTCCTCGAGGCCCATCCGGACCCCGAGCACGCCAAGTGCGACGGTCCGTGCGCGCTGCGCCTGAACAAACTCGAAGCCTTCCTGTCCCAGCTCAAGCAACTGGACGAGCTGATCAAGAGCTTTCCTGCAATCGAGACTGCCTAGTCTCCTCAGACCGCCCCGTTCATTCACTTCGGAGTGTTAACAAGAATGGCAAAGATCGTCGACATCAAGGGCCGTGAGGTCCTGGACTCCCGCGGCAACCCTACCGTTGAAGTGGACGTGATCCTGGACAACGGCATCGTCGGCAGCGCCTGCGCGCCTTCCGGTGCTTCCACCGGTTCCCGCGAGGCCCTCGAGCTGCGCGATGGCGACAAGAGCCGTTACCTGGGCAAGGGCGTGCTGAAAGCCGTGGCCAACATCAACGGCCCGATCCGCGACCTGCTGCTGGGCAAGGACGCGGCCGACCAGAAAGCCCTCGACCACGCGATGATCGAGCTGGACGGCACCGAGAACAAGGCCAAGCTGGGCGCCAACGCGATCCTCGCGGTGTCCCTGGCTGCCGCCAAGGCCGCCGCACAGGCCAAGGGCGTACCGCTGTACGCGCACATCGCCGACCTCAACGGCACCCCCGGCCAGTACTCCATGCCGGTGCCGATGATGAACATCATCAACGGCGGCGAGCATGCGGACAACAACGTCGATATCCAGGAATTCATGGTCCAGCCGGTCGGCGCGAAGAACTTCGCCGAGGCGCTGCGCATGGGCGCCGAGATCTTCCATCACCTCAAGGCCGTGCTGAAGGCCCGTGGCCTGAACACCGCCGTCGGTGACGAAGGCGGCTTCGCGCCGAACCTGTCGTCCAACGAAGACGCCCTGGCCGCCATCGCCGAGGCCGTCGAGAAGGCCGGCTACAAGCTGGGCGACGACGTGACCCTGGCCCTGGACTGCGCCTCCAGCGAATTCTTCAAGGACGGCAAGTACGACCTGGAAGGCGAAGGCAAGGTATTCGACGCCGCCGGTTTCGCCGATTACCTGGCCGGCCTGACCCAGCGCTACCCGATCATCTCCATCGAGGACGGCATGGACGAGTCCGACTGGGCCGGCTGGAAAGGCCTGACCGACAAGATCGGCGCCAAGGTCCAACTGGTCGGCGACGACCTGTTCGTGACCAACACCAAGATCCTCAAGGAAGGCATCGAGAAGGGCATCGGCAATTCGATCCTGATCAAGTTCAACCAGATCGGTTCGCTCACCGAGACCCTGGAGGCCATCCAGATGGCCAAGGCCGCCGGCTATACCGCGGTGATCTCGCACCGCTCCGGCGAAACCGAGGACTCGACCATCGCCGACCTGGCCGTGGGTACCGCCGCCGGTCAGATCAAGACCGGTTCGCTGTGCCGCTCCGACCGCGTGTCCAAGTACAATCAGCTGCTGCGCATCGAGGAGCAGCTGGGTGCCAAGGCGCCGTACCGTGGTCGCGCGGAATTCCGCGGCTGAGCCTAGTCTGGTACGGTGAAGGGGTGGCAAGAGCCACCCCTTTTCTTCTCAAGGAGTTCGAGGCTTGAGGTTACGTAGCCCCTACTGGCTGTTCGTGGTGCTGATCCTGGCGCTGGCGGGCCTGCAATATCGCCTGTGGGTCGGCGATGGCAGCCTGGCGCAGGTGCGCGACCTGCAGAAGCAGATCGCCGACCAGCATGGCGAGAACGAGCGCCTGCTGGAGCGCAACCGGATTCTCGAAGCCGAAGTCGCCGAGCTGAAGAAAGGCACCGAGACCGTCGAGGAGCGTGCGCGGCACGAGCTTGGCATGGTCAAGGACGGCGAAACCCTCTACCAGCTCGCCAAGTGAGCTGACGACCCTTCTCACGATGACGACTTCCGACCTTCCCGCCTTCTGGACGGTGATCCCCGCCGCCGGCGTGGGTTCGCGCATGCGCGCCGACCGCCCGAAGCAATATCTCGATCTTGCCGGTCGCACCGTGATCGAGCGCACCCTCGATTGTTTCCTCGAACACCCGATGCTCAGGGGCCTGGTGGTCTGCCTGGCCGAAGACGATCCCTACTGGCCCGGGCTGGACTGCGCCGCCAGCCGGCATGTGCAGCGCGCCGCCGGGGGCGTCGAACGCGCCGGCTCAGTGTTGAGCGGCTTGCTGCGCCTGCTGGAGCTGGGGGCACAGGCCGACGATTGGGTGCTGGTGCATGACGCCGCGCGGCCGAACCTGACCCGCGGCGACCTCGACCGCCTGCTCGAAGAACTCGCCGAAGATCCGGTCGGCGGGCTGCTGGCGGTGCCGGCGAGGGACACCCTCAAGCGCTCCGACCGCGACGGCCGGGTCAGCGAAACCATCGACCGCTCGGTGGTCTGGCTGGCCTATACGCCGCAGATGTTCCGCCTCGGCGCCCTGCACCGGGCGCTGGCCGATGCGTTGGTGGCCGGCGTGGCGATCACCGACGAGGCTTCGGCGATGGAGTGGGCCGGCTATGCGCCGAAGCTGGTGGAAGGGCGCGCCGACAACCTGAAGATCACCACCCCGGAAGACCTGCTGCGCCTGCAGCGCAGTTTTCCGCACTGAACCCTGGCACAAGAAAGCCGACCCGAGGGTCGGCTTTCTTGTCGTTGCAGACTCGCTCGTTCAGCTTTCCAGCGGCACCTCTATGAGGAAGCGGAACAGCGCGCCGTGCTGCTCCACCGCCAGGCATTTGTAGCCCTGGCGCTGGGTGTCTTCGGGAATCCCGTGGACCGACTGCGAGCAGTCGGTGACCACTTCCAGGCGTTCGCCCGGCTGCATGGTCGCCAGGGTTTCCAGGGTAGCGATGGCGTTGTATGGGCAATGTTCGCCGCGCAGGTCAAGCGACAGGGTCGGTTTGTCGGGCTGGCTCATGGTTCGGTTTCCGCGGTCGGGTGAATCGGGAGGCGTTCAGTTGCACCAGCAACAGGCACAGGGCCAGGCCGGCGAAGGTCAACAGCAGGCCGTTGCCGGGCCCGAAGCTTTCCAGCAGGTCGAGCTTGGGATAGGGCAGGGCGAGCCGGGTGCCCAACTGGTCCCAAAAGATCGCCACCAGGGTTCCGCCGATGACGTTGCCGATGCCGACCACCCAGAAGTGCACCTGGCCCTCCATCGAACGGTACATCCAGCCGGTCTCGCAACCGCCGGCGAGGACGATGCCGATGCCGAAGAGAATGCCGCCGATGATCGCATTCGGGCCCATCCAGAAGATCTTCGGCGCGACGCCCAGGCGGATCGCGGCGAAGGTACCGATGCAGGCGGCCGCCATGCCGAGCAGGATGCCGAAGGCGGCGCGGGTCCGGCCGGTGGTCCAGAGGTCCCGTGCGGCGCTGGTGAAGCAGATCTGCGCGCGCTCGATCAGGCCGCCGAACAGCAGGCCGAACAGGCAGGCCATGCCCAGCACCAGCGATACCTCGAAGCGCCAGGCGGCGAACAGCGCGGCGAGCGCCAGCACCGCCAGGCCCAGGCGGGCCTGCAGGCGTGCGCGTCGGGCCAGGCTTTCGGCGCTGGGCAGGGCGCTGGCCGTGGCGCCGACTTTCAGCGGTGTGCGCAGGAACGGCAGCAGGCTGATCTTCACGCCGATCCAGGCGCCGCCGACGGTGGCGAACATGAAGGCCCAGGCGTGCAGGGAAAACATCGGGATACCGGTGAAGAACGCCGCCAGGTTGCAGCCCATCGCCAGGCGCGCGCCGAAGCCGGCGACGATACCCCCGACCAGGCCCTGCAGCAGGCGACGTTTGCTGGTCGGCCAGCGCAGGCTGACGTTGCCGGCCCAGAGGGCGCAGCACAGGGCACCGAGGAACATGCCGATGATCATCACTCCGTCGATCCGGTCCAGCGGCGTGCCTTGAAGGCCGATCAGCCTGAAGTAGCTCCAGTCCTGTGGCTGGTAGCCGAACCAGGACAGCACGTGGCCGCCCCAGCGGGTGAATTCGCCGGTCACCGCCCAGAAGGTGCCGGTGAGCGCGAAGTAGTAGGCGGAGGCGACGCCGAGGGCGACCAGCGCCGGCAGCGGCGACCAGAACCTCACCAGGTAGCGTTGGCGAAACGCATTGAGGGCAGACATGCGACTTCCTTGAATCGATAGCGGGTGGAGCGGGAAACTGCCAAGTCTATCGCAGCGGCGAAACGCCTTACTGCTTCAGCGCAGGTTTTTCTCCCCGGCGAGTCCCGGATGGGATTGCGCCAGGCCTTCCTTGAGATAGTCCACCAGTTGCCTGACTTTCGGCGACAGGTGCCGCTGCTGCGGGTACAGCGCCCATACCGCGGTATTCGGCGGCTGGTGGCCTTCCAGCAGGGAGACCAGGCGGCCGCTGCGCAGATGCTCGATCACATAGTAGTCGGGCAGCTGGCACAGGCCGAAGCCGCGCAGGGCGGCGTCGAGCACCGCCTGGCCGCTGTTGCAGCGCCAGTTGCCCTGGACCCGGTGCTGGGTTTCCCGGCCGTCCTCGAGGAAGCTCCACAGGTCGCTGCTGCCGATCAGGCAGTTGAACTGGCCGAGTTCCGCCGGCGACTGCGGAGTGCCGTGGCGGCGCAGGTATTCCGGGGTGGCGCAGAGGTACATGACGCGTGGTGCCAACCGTGTGGCGACCAATCGCGAATCGCTCAGGCGGCCGAGGCGGATGGCCAGGTCGAAGCCCTCGTGGAGCAGGTCCAACTGGCGGTTGGACAGCTCGATGTCGACCCGCAGTTGCGGATAGTCGGCCATGAAGGCATTCACCAGCGGCACGATGAAACGTTCGCCGTAGGCTACCGCGCAGGTCATGCGCAGCAGGCCCTTGGGCTCCGCGGAGAGGTCGCTGACCGCGCGCAGGGCTTCGTCGCGGGCGTCCTGCAGGCGCTGGCAATGTTGCAGGAAGGTCTGTCCGGCTTCGCTCAGCGATACTCGCCGGGTGCTGCGGTAGAGCAGGCGGGTCTGCAGGCGCTCCTCCAGGCGGGCGACCTGGCGGCTGATGTGCGACGAGGAAACGCCCATGCGTTCGGCTGCCGCGGTGAACTGCCCGGTTTCGGCGACAGCGACGAATTCGTCGAGTCCTTCCCAGCGATTCATCTGGATTGTCCCTGTATGGCAATAATGTTTTGATTATTGCCTGATTATTCCTTGAAACGCGGTTTTCTACACTTTCCGTTTCAGTGGGTCGCTTAGCGGCCCGCCGGCTTCCATCGTTCAGGAGTTCCCAGATGATCAAGTCCCGTGCCGCCGTCGCCTTCGCCCCCAACAAGCCGTTGGAAATCGTCGAGGTGGATGTGGCGCCGCCGCAGAAGGGCGAGGTACTGGTGCGCATCGTCGCCACCGGCGTCTGCCATACCGACGCGTACACCCTGTCCGGCCAGGATTCCGAGGGGGTGTTCCCGTGCATCCTGGGCCACGAAGGTGGCGGTATCGTCGAAGCGGTGGGCGAGGGCGTGACCTCCCTGCAGGTGGGCGACCATGTCATCCCGCTCTACACCGCCGAGTGCGGCAAGTGCAAATTCTGCCTGTCCGGCAAGACCAACCTCTGCCAGGCCGTACGCGCCACCCAGGGCAAGGGCCTGATGCCCGACGGCACCAGCCGTTTCTCCTACAAGGGCGAGCCGGTCTTCCACTACATGGGCTGCTCGACCTTCTCCGAATACACCGTGCTGCCGGAAATCTCCCTGGCGAAGATTCCCAAGGATGCCCCGCTGGAGAAGGTCTGCCTGCTTGGCTGCGGCGTCACCACCGGGATCGGCGCCGTGCTGAATACCGCCAAGGTGGAAGAGGGCGCTACCGTTGCCATCTTCGGCCTGGGCGGCATCGGCCTGGCAGCGATCATCGGGGCGAAGATGGCCAAGGCCGCGCGCATCATCGCGGTCGACATCAACCCGGGCAAGTTCGATATCGCCAGGGAACTGGGCGCCACCGACTTCATCAATCCGAAGGACTACGACAAGCCGATCCAGGACGTCATCGTCGAACTGACCGATGGCGGCGTCGACTACTCCTTCGAGTGCGTCGGCAACGTGCAGTTGATGCGCGCCGCGCTGGAATGCTGCCACAAGGGCTGGGGCGAGTCGGTGATCATCGGTGTCGCCGGTGCCGGCCAGGAAATCAGCACTCGGCCGTTCCAACTGGTCACCGGCCGCGTCTGGCGCGGTTCGGCGTTCGGCGGGGTGCGCGGGCGCAGCGAGCTGCCGAGCTATGTCGAGAAGGCGCAGAAGGGCGAGATCCCGCTGGATACCTTCATCACCCACACCATGGGGCTGGAGGACATCAACGAGGCCTTCGAGCTGATGCACGAAGGCAAGAGCATCCGCACCGTCATTCATTACTGACAAGCCGTCGCGGCGGGCCCTGCGGCTCGCCACGACCGTTTCACGGAGGTCACGTGAAGGATTCCCTCGAACTGATCGGCAGCCAGAAGACCTTCGGCGGCTGGCACCAGCGTTACCGTCATTTTTCCCGGACCCTGAACTGCGAGATGGTCTTCGCCATCTACCTGCCGCCCCAGGCCGAGCCGGAGGCGGCGCTGCCGGCCCTGTACTGGCTGTCCGGGCTGACCTGTACCGACGAGAACTTCATGCAGAAGGCCGGCGCCCAGCGGGTCGCCGCCGAACTGGGATTGGTACTGGTGGCGCCGGATACCAGCCCGCGCGGCAGCGGTGTCCCCGGCGATCCCGACGGCGCCTGGGACTTCGGCCTGGGCGCAGGCTTCTACCTGAACGCCACGCAGGAGCCCTGGGCCGCGCACTACCGCATGCACGACTACGTGGTGCACGAGTTGCCGGCGCTGATCGAGGCGCATTTCCCGGTGTCCCGGCGGCGCGGCATCAGCGGGCACTCGATGGGCGGGCATGGCGCGCTGGTCTGCGCGCTGCGCAACCCGGGGCGCTACCTGTCGCTGTCGGCCTTTGCGCCGATCTGCCATCCGAGCGATTGCCCCTGGGGCCAGAAGGCGTTCTCCCGCTACCTGGGCGAGGACCCGGCGGCCTGGCGCGAGTGGGATGCCTGTGCGTTGCTCGAGGGTGCGTCCGAACGCTTGCCGATCCTGGTCGACCAGGGCGAGCGCGACGACTTCCTCGCCGTCCAGCTCAAGCCGGAAGCGCTACGCAATGCGGCGGACAAGGCCGGCCACCCGCTGGAGCTGCGTCTGCAACCAGGTTACGACCACAGCTACTACTTCATCGCCAGTTTCATCGAGGATCACCTGCGCCATCATGCCGGGGTTCTCAACGGTTGATCCGCGATACCTGAAGCCTGTCCCGATCCGGGGTAGAATCACGCCCTGATTCCAACCAGGGCGTTTTTTCATGCGAATTGGCCATGGCTACGACGTGCATCGCTTCGGCGAGGGCGACTTCATCACCCTCGGCGGCGTGCGCATTCCCCACAAACATGGGCTGGTCGCCCACTCCGACGGCGACGTGCTGCTGCACGCCTTGTCCGATGCGCTGCTCGGCGCGGCGGCGCTGGGCGACATCGGCAAGCACTTCCCGGACACCGACCCGCGGTTCAAGGGCGCCGACAGTCGCGCGCTGCTGCGACACGTGGTCGCCATCGTCGCCGAGAAGGGCTGGAAGGTCGGCAACGTCGACGCCACCATCGTCGCCCAGGCGCCGAAGATGGCGCCGCACATCGAGACCATGCGCGGGTTGATCGCCGAGGACCTCGGCGTCGCGGTCGACCAGGTCAACGTCAAGGCCACCACTACCGAGCGGCTAGGTTTCACCGGACGCGAAGAGGGCATTGCTGTACATGCGGTCGCTTTGCTGATGGCCCGATGAGCGTTCTCGGCGAACTCGACCTGCTCGGGCCGCGCGCCCATGGGGCAGCCTGCGGCGAGGCGGTGCTCAAGGCCGTGGCCGAGGACTTCCAGGTCGACGAGGTGCTGGAAATTCCCCTCAGCGGTGAAGGCGAGCACCTCTGGTTGTGGGTGGAAAAGCGCGGATTGAACACCGAGGAGGCGGCCCGTCGCCTCGGCCGCGCCGCCGGCGTGCAGCAGAAGAACGTCAGCTACGCCGGGTTGAAGGACCGCCAGGCCCTGACCCGGCAATGGTTCAGCCTGCACCTGCCGGGCAAGGCCGATCCCGACCTGGGTGCAGCCGAGGGCGCGGACCTGCGGATTCTTCGCTGCACCCGTCATTCGCGCAAGTTGCAGCGAGGCGCGCATGCCGCCAACGGTTTCACCCTGCGTCTGACCGGGCTGCGGGCGGAGCGTGCCCCTCTCGACGCGCGCTTGGAACGTATCGCCGCGGACGGCGTGCCCAATTATTTCGGCCTGCAACGCTTCGGCCACGGCGGCGGCAACCTGGTCGACGCGCGCAGTTGCGCGGAACAGGACCTGCTGCCGGCGAACCGCAACCTGCGTTCGCGCTTCCTTTCCGCCGGGCGCAGCTACCTGTTCAATCGCCTGCTCGCCGAGCGGGTCGCGGAGGGTAGCTGGAACCGGGCAGCGGTCGGCGACCTGCTGGCCTTCACCGACAGCCGCAGCTTTTTCCTCGCTGGCGAGGAAGAATGCCGCGATGCCCGTCTGGCCGCCCTCGACCTGCACCCCACCGGACCGCTCTGGGGCGAGGGCGATCCGCCGAGCGGCGCCGGCGTCCTCGAACGCGAGCTGGCCCTGGCCGGGAGCGAGCCGGCGCTCTGCCGATGGCTGGCGAAGGCGGGCATGGCGCACGAACGGCGCATCCTGCGGCTCCCCATCCAGGGGCTGGCGTGGCATTATCCCGAACCTGATGTTCTGCAACTGGAATTCGTCCTGCCGGCCGGTTGTTTCGCCACCGTAGTGGTGCGTGAAATCCTCGACCTGGTACCGACAGGGCAGACGGAAAACCCATGCGCATACTGATTGCCAACGACGACGGGGTGACCGCACCCGGTATCGCCGCGCTTTACGACGCGCTGGCGGATCATGCCGATTGCGTAGTGATCGCCCCCGACCAGGACAAGAGCGGCGCCAGCAGTTCCCTGACGCTGGACCGCCCGCTGCACCCGCAGCGCCTGGACAACGGATTCATCAGCCTCAACGGCACGCCGACCGACTGCGTGCACCTGGGCCTGAACGGCTTGCTGGAGGAATTGCCGGACATGGTGGTCTCGGGTATCAACCTGGGCGCCAACCTCGGCGATGACGTCCTCTATTCCGGTACCGTGGCGGCGGCCATCGAAGGGCGCTTCCTGAAGGGGCCGGCCTTCGCCTTCTCGCTGGTCTCGCGGTTGACGGACAACCTGCCCACCGCCATGCACTTCGCCCGCCTGCTGGTCTCCGCCCACGAGCGCCTGGCCGTGCCGCCGCGTACCGTGCTCAACGTCAATATCCCGAACCTGCCGCTGGATCGCGTACGTGGTATCCAACTGACCCGCCTCGGGCACCGCGCCCGTGCCGCCGCACCGGTGAAGGTGGTCAATCCGCGCGGCAAGGAAGGCTACTGGATCGCCGCGGCCGGCGATGCCGAGGATGGCGGGCCGGGGACGGATTTCCACGCGGTCATGCAAGGCTACGTGTCGATCACTCCGTTGCAGCTGGACCGTACCTTCCACGAAGCCTTCGGCGGCCTCGACGAGTGGCTGGGAGGACTGACGTGATGTCCGAAGACCTGCATCGCCGGGGTATCGGCATGACCTCCCAGCGTACCCGAGAGCGCCTGATCCAGCGCCTGTACGAAGAAGGCCTGTCCAACGCCCACGTGCTCGAGGTGATCCGCCGCACGCCGCGTCATCTGTTCGTCGACGAGGCGCTCTCGCATCGCGCCTACGAAGACACCGCTCTGCCGATCGGCCACAACCAGACCATTTCCCAGCCATTCATGGTGGCGCGGATGACCGAGTTGCTGCTGGCGGCCGGCCCGCTGGACAAGGTCATGGAGATCGGTACCGGGTCCGGCTACCAGACCGCGGTGCTGGCGCAACTGGTCGAGCGGGTCTTCTCCGTCGAGCGGATCCAGGCGTTGCAGGACAAGGCCAAGGAGCGTCTTGCGGAGCTAAACCTGCGTAATGTTGTCTTTCGTTGGGGCGATGGCTGGGAGGGCTGGTCGGCGTTGGCTCCCTACAATGGAATCATCGTCACCGCGGCGGCCACGGAAGTCCCGCAGTCGTTGCTGGACCAGTTGGCCCCGGGGGGCCGTCTGGTGATCCCGGTCGGTGGCGGCGAGGTCCAGCAACTGATGCTGATCGTCCGCACCGAGGACGGGTTCAGCCGCCAGGTACTCGACTCGGTACGTTTCGTCCCGCTGCTCAACGGCCCGATCGCCTGAGCCGGCGGCCGGCGTCGCCGGCCCGATTGAACGAAAGCGAAGAAGATGGATAAGGGGGAAGGATTGAGGCTAGCAGCGACCCTGCGGCAATGGACTCGGCTCTATGGTGGCTGCCACCTGTTGCTTGGGGCCGTCGTCTGTTCCCTTCTCGCCGCCTGTTCGTCGTCGCCTCCCGGCGGGGTCAAGGTCGTCGATCGCAACGGTTCCGCGCCTGCCGCTGCGCGGCGTACGCCGGTCACCAGCGGGCAGTACATCGTGCGCCGCGGCGACACCCTGTATTCCATTGCCTTCCGCTTCGGCTGGGACTGGAAAGCCCTGGCCGCGCGCAATGGCATCGCGCCGCCCTATACCATCCAGGTCGGTCAAGCTATCCAATTTGGTGGGCGGGCACCGGCGCAACCGTCCGTCGCGAAAAACACGCCGGTCGTCGCTGCGCCCGTGGCGACCAAGCCTACCCCGGTTCCACCCGCAGTTAGTACGTCGGTACCTGCCAAGCCCGCACCGGCTCCGGCCTCGACCACGACCCCACCCAGCAGCGGCGCGACTCCCGTCGTCGCGGGGCCTGCGGTGGGGGGGTGGGCATGGCCTGCGAGCGGTACTCTGATCGGCCGTTTTGCCTCAAACGGAAGTTTGAATAAAGGGATTGATATAGCCGGTCAATTGGGCCAGCCTGTCCTGGCTGCGTCTGGTGGGACCGTTGTATACGCCGGTAGTGGTTTGCGGGGCTACGGCGAGTTGGTCATCATCAAACACAACGAGACCTACGTGAGTGCCTACGGTCACAACCGCAGGCTGCTGGTGCGGGAAGGGCAACAGGTCAAGGTAGGGCAATCGATTGCCGAGATGGGCTCCACAGGAACCGATCGGGTGAAGCTGCACTTCGAGATTCGCCGCCAGGGTAAGCCTGTCGATCCACTGCAATATTTGCCACGTCGCTGACCGGGAGTTCGCCCGCCCACATCATGTAGGTGAGCGGGTCCGGGCGTGTCCAGCGGGAAAGGAATCGCCCGGGCTTGAGTCGAACTCATGCAAGGGATAACGACATGGCACTCAAAAAAGAAGGGCCGGAGTTTGACCACGATGATGAAGTGCTCCTCCTGGAGCCCGGCATCATGCTGGACGAGTCGTCTGCCGACGAGCAGCCTTCTCCCCGGGCAACTCCAAAAGCCACCACTTCCTTCTCTTCCAAACAACACAAGCACATCGACTACACGCGCGCGTTGGACGCAACGCAGCTGTATCTCAACGAAATCGGTTTCTCGCCCCTGTTGACGCCCGAAGAGGAAGTCCACTTCGCTCGTCTGGCGCAGAAGGGCGATCCCGCTGGTCGGAAGCGGATGATCGAGAGCAACCTGCGGTTGGTGGTGAAGATCGCCCGGCGCTATGTCAATCGCGGACTGTCCCTGCTCGACCTGATCGAGGAAGGCAACCTAGGCCTGATCCGCGCCGTGGAGAAGTTCGATCCGGAGCGCGGATTCCGGTTCTCGACCTACGCCACCTGGTGGATCCGCCAGACCATCGAGCGGGCCATCATGAACCAGACCCGGACCATTCGCTTGCCGATCCATGTGGTCAAGGAGCTCAACGTCTACCTGCGTGCGGCGCGGGAACTGACCCACAAGCTCGACCACGAACCTTCACCCGAAGAAATCGCCAACCTGCTGGAGAAGCCGGTCGCCGAGGTCAAGCGCATGCTCGGCCTGAACGAACGGGTGACTTCGGTAGACGTCTCTCTTGGTCCGGACTCGGACAAGACCCTGCTGGATACGCTCACCGACGATCGCCCCACCGACCCGTGCGAGCTGCTGCAGGATGACGATCTCAGCGAAAGCATCGACCAGTGGCTGACGGAACTCACCGACAAGCAGCGTGAGGTGGTGATTCGCCGCTTCGGCTTGCGCGGGCACGAAAGCAGCACGCTGGAAGAGGTCGGCCAGGAAATCGGCCTGACCCGCGAGCGGGTTCGTCAGATCCAGGTCGAGGCGCTGAAGCGCCTGCGGGAGATCCTGGAGAAGAATGGCCTGTCGAGTGACGCGCTGTTCCAGTGACGGAAAACCTTAGACCCACTGAAGACCCGGCGTTCGCCGGGTTTTTTGTGTCTGCTCTTGTAAGCATTAACTTACATGGCGTGTGAGCCTAAGTAGATAAATGCCCGGGAGGTTTGCCAAAAACGCTCGGTGAATTTAAGTAACTTATTGAAATTAAAGGAATATATTTTTCTAAAATGGCTGCCGAAGAAGCTTCGCTGGGTTTTCTGGCAGGTTGCGGGAGCACTAGGAATCGCTAATATCACTCCTGCGTACAGGGAACACGCAACCCCGAAGGATCGGGGAAGGGACGTCGCCAGGGAGGCGATTCATCAGGATGATGACGAGGGACTGAAGAGTGGGCGGGGTAATACCCCGCCCCTTTTTTTTGCCTGCCGTTTTACTCGTCGCCAAAGAAAAGGCCCGCTGATTGCGGGCCTTGGCGTATCAGCGCTCCAGATGCTGGAGCTTGCCGGCGACGCCGTCCCATTCCTCGGCGTCGGGCAGGGCATCCTTCTTCTCGGTGATGTTCGGCCAGACTTCCGCCAGCTCGCTGTTCAGCTCGATGAATTCCTGCATGTTCTCCGGCACTTCGTCTTCGGAGAAAATCGCCTGGGCCGGACATTCGGGCTCGCACAGGGCGCAGTCGATGCACTCGTCCGGATGGATGACCAGGAAGTTGGGTCCTTCGTAGAAGCAGTCTACCGGGCAGACTTCCACGCAGTCGGTGTATTTGCACTTGATGCAGTTGTCGGTGACGACGAAGGTCATTTTCTAGTTCTCTCCTCAGGCGGGCGGCTAAGCGCGCGCGATTCTAGCAGCTTGTGCGGTAGTCCGTCAGACCCGCATCTTCCATGCATATAACAGATCGAGAGCTTGCCGCGGGCTGATATCGTCGGGATTGATCCTCGACAATTCATCGATCACCGGGTGCGGCAGGCTGGCGAACAGGTCGCTCTGCATCGGCGAGGCGGGCTTGCCGCTCTGCTGGCTCGGCATCTCGTGCGGCAGGCTGGTGGTTTCCAGGCGCTTGAGGTGTTCGCGGGCGCGCTGGATTACCGGGGCCGGCACGCCGGCCAACTGGGCCACCGCGAGGCCGTAGCTCTGGCTCGCCGGTCCCGGCAGTACATGGTGCAGGAACACGATGCGTTCATTGTGCTCGGTCGCGTTCAGGTGCACGTTGGCTACCGCGGGCTGGCTTTCCGGCAGTACGGTCAGTTCGAAATAGTGGGTGGCGAACAGGGTGAAGGCGCGAGTCCGGGCCAGGTCCTCGGCCGCTGCCCAGGCCAGCGACAGGCCGTCGAAGGTGCTGGTGCCGCGGCCGACCTCATCCATCAGCACCAGGCTCTTGTCGGTGGCGTTGTGCAGGATGTTGGCGGTTTCGCTCATCTCCACCATGAAGGTCGAGCGGCCGCCGGCAAGGTCGTCGGACGAGCCGATGCGGGTGAAGATGCGGTCCACCAGGGACAGCTCGCAGCGTGCAGCCGGAACGAAGCTGCCGATGTGCGCAAGCAGCACGATCAGCGCGGTTTGCCGCATGTAGGTGGATTTACCGCCCATGTTCGGACCGGTGATCACCAGCATCCGGGTGTCGGCATCCAGCGCCAGGTCGTTGGCCACGAACGGTGTCTCCAGCACCTGCTCGACCACCGGATGGCGGCCCTGCTCGATGTGCAGGCAGGTGTGTTCGACGAACCGTGGGCGATTCAGGTCGAGGTTCAGCGCGCGTTCGGCGAGATTCGCCAGCACGTCCAGTTCCGCCAGCGCCGAGGCGCTGTCCTGGAGCGGAGCGAGGTGGCCGATCAGGGCGTTCCAGCAGCTCTTCGTAGAGCGCCTTCTCGCGGGCCAGGGCGCGGCTCTGAGCCGACAGCGCCTTGTCCTCGAAGGCCTTCAGTTCCGGCGTGATGAAGCGCTCGGCGCCTTTCAGGGTCTGCCGGCGGATGTAGTCGGCCGGCGCCTGTTCGGCCTGCACCCGTGGCAGCTCGATGAAGTAGCCATGGATGCGGTTGTAGCCGACCTTCAGGTTGGGCAGGCCGGTGCGGGCCTTCTCGCGCGCTTCCAGGTCCATCAGGAATTGCCCGGCGTTTTCGCTCAGCGCCTGCAGCTCGTCCAGCTCGGCGTCATAGCCGGTCTTGATCACGCCACCGTCGCGGATCACCGCTGGCGGGTTGTCGATGATCGCCTTGGCCAGCAGTTCGGCGAGTTCGGGATAGGTGCCGATGGTGGTGGCCAGCGCCTGCAGGTGCGGCGCTTCCAGTTCGGTCATGGCGTTCTGCAGGTCCGGCAGCGCCGCCAGCGCGTCGCGCAGGCGCGCCAGGTCGCGAGGGCGGGCGTTGCGCAGGCCGATGCGGGCGAGGATGCGTTCGAGGTCGCCGATTTCCTTGAGCTGCGGTTGCAGGTTCTCGAAGCGGTAGCGTTCCAGCAGGCAGGCGATGGACTCCTGGCGGGCTTCCAGTACCGCGCGGTCACGCAACGGACGGTTCAGCCAGCGGCTCATCAGGCGGCTGGCCATGGCGGTCTGGCAGCGGTCGACCACCGATTGCAGGGTGTTCTCGCGGCCACCGCTGAGGTTGATATCCAGCTCCAGGTTGCGGCGGCTGGCACCGTCGAGGATCACCGTGTCATCGAGGCGGTCGTGGCGCAGGCTGCGCAGGTGCGGCAGGGCGGTACGCTGGGTTTCCTTGGCGTAGGCGAGCAGGCAGCCGGCGGCGCCGATGGCCAGGGTCAGGTTCTGGCAGCCGAAGCCTTTCAGGTCCTGGGTGCCGAATTGCTGGCAGAGGCTCTTGTGCGCCGAGTCGCGATCGAAGTCCCATGGCGCGCGGCGACGTACGCCGCGGCGCTTCTCCGCCGGCAGGCCCTGTGGCCAGTCGTCGGGAATCAGCAGCTCGGCCGGGTTGAGGCGCTCCAGTTCGGCCAGCAGGGTTTCCCAGCCTTTTATCTCCTGGACGCTGAAGCGGCCGCTGGTGATGTCCAGCACGGCGAGGCCGAACAGGCGCTCGTCGCCGAGGATCGCCGCCAGCAGGTTGTCGCGGCGTTCGTCGAGCAGCGCTTCGTCGCTCACCGTACCGGGAGTGATGATCCGCACCACCTGGCGCTCCACCGGCCCCTTGCTGGTGGCCGGGTCGCCGATCTGCTCGCAGATCGCCACCGACTCGCCGAGCTTGACCAGCTTGGCCAGGTAGCCCTCCGCGGAATGGAAGGGAATGCCTGCCATCGGGATCGCCTTGCCGCCGGACTGGCCGCGTGCGGTCAGGGTGATGTCGAGCAGTTTGGCGGCCTTCTTCGCGTCCTCGTAGAACAGCTCGTAGAAGTCGCCCATGCGATAGAACATCAATTGGTCGGGGTGCTGATGCTTCAGTTTGAAGTACTGCTGCATCATCGGCGTGTGCTGGGAGAGGTCGGTCATACGGGCCTTCGGAAGCGGGCTTTGGACGGTGCAAAAGAGGGTAATGTTAACCCGATTCGCCGGCCTGTGTCGGGTCCGTTCGGAACCGGCGCGGACCCTCAGGTCCGCGCCTGTGCGGGCTGCTTTCAGCGTGCCGCGGTATAGCTGGCGCCGAGCTTCTGCCGACCGTCGGGCAGGTTGATCTGCGCCGGGTCGAGACGCCAGACCCGCGCCGCGGCGATGTCGCCGAGGAGCAGGCTGTAGGTCGGGTCGAACGAAGTGCTGGAGAAGATCAGGTAGTCCTCGTTCACCGGCGCGGCATCGGAATTGTCGCCCTGGCAGTGGTTGAGCGGCAGGATCGCCGGGGTGCCGGGCGGGCTGTTGGGTACGACCATGGCCAACTGGTCGTTGCCGGCCGGCTGGGTACGCGAGAGGAAGTAGGCGGTGTAGTCGCGTACCACCGGGTAATAGTCGCGGCCCCCCGCGGCCGGGGTGGCGAGGGCGCTGACCTGGCCGTTCTCCAGGTTCCTGCGCACCACCCGCAGGCTGTCGCCGGCTCCTGTCGCGTAGACCACGTACTTGCCTGAGGGTGTGAGGAACGGCATCGACTCCTCGGTGCTCCAGCCGTCGCCGGTCACGGCTTTCCAGGCGCTCACGCCGACGCTGCCATCGCCATTGAAGACCAGGGTGGCGAGGCGGATGTCGCCCTCGTGCTTGAGCACGACCTGGCGGCCGTCGAAGGAGAACTTCGGATCCTCGTTGCGACCGCCGATGGCCGCGGTCAGGTTGCTCGGCGCCTGGGTACCGCCGATGGCCCAGGCGAACACGTGCCAGGCGCCATTCTGGCGGCCCATGAAGGTCAGGTAGCGGCCGTCCGGGGAGAAATGCGCATTCATCGGGTCCTCGATGTTCCAGCCGGGCTGGTTGAGCTGGCGGGTGCTCTTGCTCTTGAAATCGTGCAGGTAGAGGTTCGAGGAGCCGTCCCCGTACTCCATATAGCTGTGGTAGACCAGGCGCCCGCCGAGCGCGGGCAGGCTGCTGGCGGGTTGCAGGGCCAGGTTGGCGGTGCAGGCCGCATGGGCGGGGAGGCTGGCAACGGGGGAGAGGAGCAGGGCGAGGGAGAGCAGAGAGACCTTGAGTGGCGCGATGTTCATGGTGTGCCTTTCCTTGGACGGTGATGGAACACGCATGTTCGCGCATTCGCTGCCTTCGCGCGGTTGCGCTTGTCCGAAAGCTGCTTCTGAATGGAAAAGCCGATGGTGTAGGGTAGTCCCTTTCCGTTTCTACCCTGGAGAACAGTGATGACCCTGATGGAGTCCGACCTGACCGCACTGGCCGCCCGCCTCGGCGAAAGCCTTCGTTACCTGGGCGAGCAGGTCAGCACGGCGGAATCCTGCACCGGTGGCGGCATCGCCGAGGCGATCACCCGCATCCCGGGGAGTTCGGGCTGGTTCGAGGCTGGCTACGTGACCTACTCGAACCGCCAGAAGACCCTCCAGTTGGAGGTGCCCGAGTCGCTATTCCCGGCAGTCGGCGCGGTCAGCCGGGAAGTGGTCGAGGCCATGGTGCGCGGCGCCCAGCGGCACAGCGGGGCGCGTTTCGCGGTGGCGGTGAGCGGTGTCGCCGGACCCGACGGCGGCTCGCCGGAAAAGCCGGTAGGCACGGTCTGGCTGGCCTGGGCCGACGGCGAGCGGCTGGTCAGTGAGCGCTGCCAGTTCAACGGCGACCGCGACGCCGTGCGCCGGCAGACGGTGGCGACCGCGCTGACCGGCCTGCTGCGCATGAGCAACGGCGAGAACCCGGGCTAGCCGCGCCTGCGGGCAACCGTTCGGAACATTCTTCCCGTCGGGGGTAGGCGAGCGACTTGCCCTGTGGAATAATACTGTCTACTTATACAGTTGT
>NZ_KV800319.1:488414-538611 GCF_001810205.1 Pseudomonas sp. HMSC076A11
TAATACTGTCTACTTATACAGTTGTTCGTGGCCGTCCGGCCGCCCTGACTTCGCGAGGACTTCAATGGACGAGAACAAGAAGCGCGCCCTGGCCGCGGCCCTGGGACAGATCGAACGCCAATTCGGCAAAGGCGCGGTCATGCGCATGGGCGACCATGAGCGCCAGGCGATCCCGGCCATCTCCACCGGCTCCCTGGGCCTGGACATCGCCCTCGGCATCGGCGGCCTGCCCAAGGGCCGGATCGTCGAGATCTACGGTCCGGAATCCTCGGGCAAGACCACCCTGACCCTCTCGGTGATCGCCGAGGCCCAGAAACAGGGCGCCACCTGTGCCTTCGTCGACGCCGAGCACGCGCTCGATCCCGACTATGCCGGCAAGCTGGGCGTCAACGTCGACGACCTGCTGGTCTCCCAGCCGGACACCGGCGAGCAGGCCCTGGAAATCACCGACATGCTGGTGCGCTCCAACGCGGTCGACGTGATCATCGTCGACTCCGTGGTCGCGCTGGTACCCAAGGCCGAGATCGAAGGCGAGATGGGCGACGCCCACGTCGGCCTGCAGGCACGCCTGATGTCCCAGGCGCTGCGCAAGATCACCGGCAATATCAAGAACGCCAACTGCCTGGTCATCTTCATCAACCAGATCCGCATGAAGATCGGCGTCATGTTCGGCAACCCGGAAACCACCACCGGCGGTAACGCACTGAAGTTCTACGCCTCGGTCCGCCTGGACATCCGTCGTACCGGCGCGGTGAAGGAAGGCGACGAGGTGGTGGGTAGCGAAACCCGCGTCAAGGTGGTGAAGAACAAGGTTTCCCCGCCGTTCCGCCAGGCCGAGTTCCAGATCCTCTACGGCAAGGGCATCTACCGTACCGGCGAGATCATCGATCTGGGCGTGCAATTGGGCCTGGTCGAGAAGTCCGGCGCCTGGTACAGCTACCAGGGCAGCAAGATCGGCCAGGGCAAGGCGAACGCCGCCAAGTACCTGGAAGACAATCCGGAAATCGGTTCGGTACTGGAGAAGACCATTCGCGACCAGTTGCTGGCCAAGAGCGGCCCGGTGAAGGCCGACGCCGAAGAAGTGGCTGACGCCGAAGCCGATTGAGGCCAATGGCGATCGTGCTCGATACGCCCGTCGCCGTGCGGCGGGCGGCCATGGATCTGCTGGCGCGCCGTGAGCACGGGCGCGCCGAGCTTTCCCGCAAGTTGCGCCAGCGTGGCGCGTCTGCCGAGTTGATCGATCCTGCCCTCGACCGCCTGGCCGAGGAAGGTCTGCTCGACGAATCCCGCTATCTCGAAAGCTTCATCGCCAGTCGCGCCCGTAGCGGCCATGGGCCGTTGCGCATCCGTGAGGAACTGGCGCAGCGCGGTCTGCCGCGCGCCGATATCGAAAGGGCGCTGGGTGCCTGCGAGGTCGACTGGAGTGCGCAATTGCGTGAGGTCTGGCGCCGCAAGTTCGCCCGCCTGCCGCAGGACGCCAGGGAAAAGGCCCAGCAGGGCCGCTTCCTGGCGTACCGGGGTTACTCCATGGAGTCGATCAGCCGCCTGTTGAACGGCCGCAGCGACGATTGAGCGCGTGCCGGAGCGGCAGCTTCAGTCCCAGTTTTCCGGCAGGTTGATGTAGTCCAGCAATTCCCGCAGCCGCCCCTGGTCGCGCCCGTTGAACACGAAGGCGAGGCGGGTCAGGTTGCGGAACTCCGGTTCGTCCTGTTCCTGCTCGCTGTAGGCCTGCTGCTGGAAGCCGCCGCTCAGGCAGAGGCTGGCGAAGTGTTCGTGCAGGTGCGCCAGCGCGGCTTCGTTCAGGGCGTGGTTCAGGCGAATCACGAAAGTGCCTTTCAGCCAGCGGCTGGAGTGGAAATTGCGGTAGAACTGGGCGATTTCCTTCACCGCGTCTTCGGCCGAATGCACCAGGCGCATCAGGCGCATGTCGGCCGGCAAGATATAGTGATTCTCCAGCAACTGTTCCTGCATGAACTCCAGGGCGTGTTCCCAGTAGCGGCCGCCCGGCTGGTCGAGCAGCACGATCGGCACCAGCGGACTCTTGCCGGTCTGTACCAGGGTCAGCACTTCCAGTGCCTCGTCTAGGGTGCCGAAGCCGCCGGGGCAGAGCACCAGGGCGTCGGCTTCCTTGACGAAGAACAGCTTGCGCAGGAAGAAGAAGTGGAACGACAGCAGGTTGCCGCTGCCGTCCACCGTATGGTTGGCGTGCTGCTCGAAGGGCAGGGTGATGTTGAAGCCCAGGCTGTTCTCCAGCCCGGCGCCTTCGTGGGCGGCGGCCATGATGCCGCCGCCGGCGCCGGTGATCACCATCAGATCGTAGCGGGCCAGTTCCTCGCCCAGCTTGCGCGCCAGGGCATAGACCGGATGTTCGACCGGCGTGCGCGCCGAGCCGAACACGGTGACCTTGCGTCGCCGCTTGAACTGCTCGAGGACGCTGAAGGCATGCTCCATCTCGCGCAGGGTCTGCAGCATGATCTTGGCGTCCCAGCGGTTGCGGTCGGCCTGGGCCATGCGCGTCACGGTGAAGAGCATCTCGCGGTAGAGCGCGAGATTGGGGCTGTCGCCGGGAGCCGCAAGGGCCGCCAGTTCGTCGACCTTCCGCGCCAGGTCGGTGCCGCTGGTCTGGAAGTGCCGGGAAAGATAGTCATCGGCTTCGTAGGGCATTCGCATACTCCTTCTACAACCACCCTGGACAGGCGGTCATCCGCATACTGCCACGGACTGCGTGACAGTTGCGGACGGCGGCTCAGATCTCGATGCGTTCGCCGGGCTCGGGTATCTCGGCATCCCAGTCGAGGCGCTCGCGGATCGCGCCCCGCAGCGCTTCCATCTTTTCCCGCTCGCCATGTATCAGGTATAGCGCGGGACGGTGGGCGAAGTGAGCGACCCAGTCGAGCAGCTGCGATTGCCCGGCGTGGGCGGAGAAGCCGCCGAGGGTATGGATCTGCGCCTTGACCGCGATGCGCTGGTGGAACACGCGAACCGCGCTGGCGCCGTCGACGATGTTGCGGCCCAGGGTGCCGCGCGCCTGGAAGCCGGGGAATACCACATGGCATTCCGGGCGCCAGAGGTTGTGCTTGAAGTGATGGACGATACGGCCGCCGGTGCACATGCCGCTGCCGGCGATGATGACCGCGCCGCTCTTGATCCGGTTGATCGCCATCGACTCGTCGGCGCTGCGGGTGACGCGCAGCACCGGCAGCCATTCCTCCAGGCGGGTGGTGCCGGTGCCGCGAATGTACTCGCGGTCGCGGTCGTCGAACTCGTTGCTGTGGCGCAGGTAGATGCCATTGGCACGGGCGGCCATCGGGCTGTCGAGGAATACCGCCTGTTGAGGCAGGCGGCCCTCCTGGTAGAAGCGGCCGAGGTAGTAGAGCAGGTCCTGGGTGCGACCGACGGCGAACGACGGGATCAGCACGTTGCCGCCGTCGCGATGCGCCTGGTCGAGAATCGCCGCCAGTTCCTCCAGGGTGTCGTTGCTGTCGCGGTGATCGCGATCGCCGTAGGTGGATTCGAGCATCACCACGTCGGCCCGGCTCAGCGGCGAGGGCGCGCGCATCAACGGCGAGCAGGTGTTGCCGAGGTCGCCGGAAAACACCAGGCGGCGCGGTTGCACCTGGTCGTGGAATTGCACTTCGACGATCGACGAGCCGAGGATGTGCCCGGCGTTGTGAAAGGTCACCCGCACGCCGCGAGCGACCGCCACTGTGCTGCCGAGGCTGATCGGCCGGCGCAGCTTGAGCGCGCGTTCGGTGTCGGCCTGGGTATACAGCGGCTTGATGCTCGGCTTGCCGATCCGGTTGCGCCAGCGGTTCTCCCACTCGGCGTCCTTTTCCTGGATGTGCGCGGAGTCCAGCAGCATGAGTTCCAGCAGTTCGCAGGTGGCCTCGGTGGCGAAGATCGGGCCCTTGAAGCCCTCGGCCGCCAGGCGCGGCAGCAGGCCGCTGTGGTCCAGGTGGGCGTGGGAGATGACCACCGCGTCGATGCTCGCGGGATCGAAGGGGAAGGGCGCGCGGTTGCCGTTGTCGGCTTCGCGGCGCCCCTGGCGCATGCCGCATTCGAGCAGGACCTTCACGCCATCGAGGGTTTCCAGCAGATAACAGGAGCCAGTGACCTCCTGGGTGGCGCCTAGAAACGTCAGTGATGCCATCGAGCCTCCTCCGTCAGAGCTCTGTCGACACCCCGATACCTTTCGGGGATCGTGGAATGCCATGGAACCTTCGTACAGGGCCAGGGTGAACGAATCGGGGGCGGGGAGCTTGATGCAGGTCAGCGCCCTTTGCCGTGTGCTGCCTAGACTGCAAGGCACCACTAGGGAGGCTACCCACCATGAGTCAGATTCTGCCCAGTCAGGACGAGTTGCTTGCCCATGCGGCGGCCGAGCCGGCGTTTGCCGCGTGGCTGCAAGGCCATGGTCCGCTCCAGCATAGCGCAGAGACCCGCGCCGCCGTGTTCCGCACCGCTCATCAATTGGTCCAAGCCGGGCTGCAACCGGACCTGGCCAGCGTCTACCAGCTGTTCCGCGCCCTCGACCGGCTGACCGCCAGCGCCCTGCGCATCGTCGTGCACATGACCTACGCCCGGCGCATCCGCCTGGACGGCCAGCCGTTGCAGGCCGAGGATTTCAAGACACAGCCCGAGGGCCACACCGGCGGAGCCCTGAACATGGTCCCGGCCTACGCCGGCTATCTGGCACTCAACGTCCTGACCGGCAAGACTCGCGCCTGGCTGATGGGCCAGGGCCATTGCGTGGCCGCCATCGACGCGCTGAACGTCCTCACCGGCAACCTGCACCCGGAGCAGGAGCGCGCCTATGCCGACGGCGAGGAAGGGCTGAACCGCTTGCTGCAGGACTTCTACGGCTACGCCCAGGCCCCCAACGGCGCACCGGCGGCGCCACTGGGCAGCCACGTGAATCCGCATACCGCCGGCGGTATCGCCGAGGGCGGTTACCTCGGCTTCGCCGAATTGCAGTACGCGCACATGCCGCTGCCCGGCGAGACCCTGGTGGCGTTCCTCTCCGATGGTGCCGCCGAGGAACAGCGCGGCAGCGACTGGATTCCGCGCTGGTGGCGAGCCGAGGATTGCGGGGCGGCGCTGCCGGTGATGATCGCCAATGGCCGGCGCATCGAGCAGCGCACCGAGCTGGGCACCCATGAGGGGCTGGAGGGCTTCAAGCTGCATCTGCGCCGCTGCGGCTTCGATCCGATCAGCTTCGATGGGCGCGACCCGGCCGCCTTCGTCTGTACGCTCTGGGAGATGGAGCAGCGCCTGGAGCGGCGCGTGCAGGAGAAGAACAGCGGCATCCTCCGCTACCCGCTGCCGATTCCCTACGGCATCGCCGAGACGGTCAAGGGCTTCGGCTTCTATGGCGCCGGCAGCAACGCCGCGCACAACCTGCCGCTGCCGGGCAATCCGCATAACGACGAACAGGCCCGGCAACTGTTCAACCAGCATGCAAACGAACTCTGGGTCGAGCCTGAGGCTCTCGAATTGGCCCGCCGGCTGTTCGCCGAGCAGCGCGGCGAGCGTCCCCTCGAACGGGACAACCCGCTGGCCCTGCGCCATCCCATCGAACCGATCATCCCGCCGCTGCGCTATCGCGACGACGCCTGCTCGCCGATGGCCGCGCTGGACCGCTTCTATACCGAACTGGTGGAGGCCAACCCCGACCTGCGCGCCCGGGTCGGCAATCCCGACGAATTGGCCAGCAACCGCCTCGGCGGCGTGCTCAAGGCGCTCAAGCATCGGGTCAGCGAGCCGGAGAGCGAACTGGAATCGGTGAGCGGTCGGGTCATCACCGCGCTCAACGAGGAGGCGGTGGTGTCCGCCTGCCTGGCCAACCAGGGCGGACTCAACCTGGTTGCCAGCTACGAGGCGTTCTGCGTGAAGATGCTCGGCGCGGTGCGCCAGACCCTGATCTTCGCCCGCCAGCAGAAGGAAGTCGGGCGTCCGGCCGGCTGGCTGGGCTGGCCGCTGGTCGCTACTTCGCATACCTGGGAGAACGGCAAGAACCAGCAGTCGCACCAGGACACCACCTTCTGCGAGGCCCTGCTTGGCGAGATGAGCGACATGGTCCGGGTGCTCTTCCCGGCCGATCACAACAGCGCCCTGGCGCTGCTACCGACGATCTACCGCAGCCGGGGGCAACTGGCCTGCCTGGTGATCCCCAAGCGCGACCGGCCGATGGTGTTCGAGGCCGTCCAGGCCGAGCGCCTGGCCCGCGACGGCGCGATCCTGGTCGAGGAGCGCTGCGGCTCCGATCCGCTGCTGCTGATCGCCAACGGCAGCTACCAGCTCGAACAGATGCGCCGCGCCGCGCAGCGCCTGGCCGAGGCGGGGCAGGCCTACCGGCTGGTCTACCTGCAGGAGCCGGGACGTTTCCGCGCGCCGCGCGATCGCTGGGAGGTCGAGGCGGTGGCCGACGAGGCGCTGGTGGAACGACTGTTCCCGGATAGCCATGAGCGCCGCGTGCTACTCACCCATATGCGCGCGGAAGTGGCGCGCGGTCATCTTTGGCCGATCCTGCCGGATGCCCGGCGCACCTCGGTACTCGGCTATCGCAACCGCGGCGGCACCCTCGACGAGGCGGGCATGCAGTTCGCCAACCGCGCCTGCTGGGGCAACGTGCTGGCGGCTTGCGCCCGCTTGATGGAGGTCCCGCGCACCGCGCTGCTGACCCCGGAGGAAGCGGCGGCGGTGGCCGGCAAGGGCGATCCGGCGTTGTTGCGCTGAGTTCGGCTGCGTATCGGCGGATAACGTCTGTGGCGTTATTCGCCCTGCCGAACGGGGGCGGGTGTCTGGCGAAGGCAGGGTGTGGGCAGGGTATCGGCGGATAGCGTCGGCGACGTCATTCGCCTACGGAGCGGGGGGACGAAGCGGCTTGAGCAGCCCGTCCAGCCCGTCGATCTTCAGTTCCAGGGTCAACTGCATCAGCCGCCCGAGTTCACCAGGCGGGAAGCCTTTCTTGTAGAACCACAGCAGGTACTCCTCCGGCAGGTCGACCAGCATCCGTCCCTGGTACTTGCCGAACGGCATCGGCGTCCTGGCGATCTTCAGCAGATGCTGCTTGTCCAGCATGGCGACCGCGCGGCGCGCTTACTTCTTGCCCTGGATGCGGCAGCTGCCGGCATCGAAGCGTTCGGTGGCGACCGGCTGGTTGGTCTTGTACTCGGTGAAGCTGTAGGTGAGGATCGCGCCGCGGGCGAGCAACTGGCGATAGCCGGTGTTGCTGCACACGCTATCGCCGAGCTGGCTGCGCACGCTGTCCGGGTTGGAGCGCATGCGCTCGGCGTGGCTGGCGCGTACGCTGAGGTGATTGATCAACTGGTTGCCTTCGACGGTGTAGCCCTGGTCGAGGATGTCTTCGTTGATGGCGCGGGGAGTGCCTACGCTGCTTTCCTTGGCCACTTTCTCCAGCATCTTGCTCAGTTCGAAATCCTTGAGCGAGGCGGCATGGGCGGCGGTGGGCAGGACGAAACAAAGGGCAAGGGCCATGAAGCGCGACATCGAAGATCTCCTGGGGCAATAAGCGGATTCGACCGATGGAGGGGGCGAATTGTTTCCGTCGGCCCATTCCCGGGACGGACGGTGGCGAATGGGCGCCATGTTACCGCGTTCGGGGCGGGGCACGGAAACGCAAAAGGGCGACCGAGGGTCGCCCTTTCGTCGATAGCGGTGCGGATCAGCGCAGCTTGATCTCTGTCCAGAGCTTGTTCAGGGCGCGTCGCTGGCGCGAGTTCAGGTCCTTCAGCGGCTCCAGCCTGGCCTGGGTGGTGGCGTCCGGGAACAGGGCGGCGAGCGTCTTGATTTCCGGCTTGATGAAGGGCAGGGCGGCGGCGTTGGGCGTGCCGGTACCGATCTGGTTGGTCAGCTCGGAAGCGTTCCGACCGTCGAGCATGAAGTCGATGAAGCGGTAGGCCAGGTCAGGGTTCTTCGAGCCCTTGTGGATCACCATGTTGTCGATGGCCAGCACCGCACCTTGGCGGGGCAGGGCGAAGTCGACCTTGAAGGCGCGGCCGGCAGCCTCCGCGTCGGCCCTGGCCTGGTACATGTCGCTGGAGTAGCCATGGGCGACCCAGATGTTGCCCAGGGTCAGCTCCTTGATATAGCTCGACGAGTTGAACGCGGCCCAGTACGGCTTGGCCGCGAGGATCAGCGCCTGGGCTTCCTTCCAGTGCTGCGGGTCGGTGTCGTTGGCGGAGTGACCGAGGTACTTCAGGGCGGCGCCGAACAGTTCCTGCGGGTCGTCCATCACCGTGACCCTGCCCTTGATCTTCTCCAGGACCGCCGGGTCGAAGATCACCGACCAGTCGGCGGGGTCGATGCCCAGCTTGTCCAGCTCGGTCTTGTTGTAGCCGACCAGGGTGGTGGTGAAGGCGTAGGGCAGGGAATAGCGGTTGCCCTTGTCGAAATCCTTGTCGAGGTAGCCCGCGGCCTCGTTGTTCAGGTTCGCCAGGCGACTCTTGTCCAGCTCCAGCAGGTCGCCCTTGCGGATCAGCGCCTCGACCGCGTTCTGGGTCGGGATGATCACGTCGTAGCCGCTGGCCCCGGCGGCCAGCTTGGCCATCATTTCCTCGGTGCCGGAATAGAACTCCTGCACCAGCTCGCAGCCACATTGCTGCTCGAAGCGTTTCACCGTGTCCTCGGCGATGTAGTCGTTCCAGTTGAACAGATACAGCTTCTCGGCGGCGGTGGCCTGGGCGGCTCCTGCCATGAGGGTTGCGACGAGCAACAGCTTTTTCATCATGGTTCCTTGTTACGGGGTGGCAGGGCTCCGGAAACCGGAGCAGGGCAAGGCCGCGGGCCTCTCCGGGAGGCCCGCGGGTTTCGGCGGATCAATGGCCCTTGATGGCGCTGGGGGAGAGTTTCGAGGCGATCACGATCAGCACCAGGGTGAGCAGCATCAGCAGGGTGGAGACGGCGTTCACTTCGGGCGTCACGGCGATCTTGATCATGGTGTAGATCTGCGTCGGCAGGGTGGCGAATCCGCCGCCGGCGGTGAAGAAGGTGATCACGAAGTCGTCGATGGACAGGGTGAAGGCCATCAGCGCGCCGGCGACGATGCCCGGCATGATCAGCGGCAGGGTCACCAGGCGGAAGCTCTGCCAGGGCGTGGCACCGAGGTCGCGGGCCGCCTCGGTGAGGCTTTCGTCCATGCCCGACATGCGTGCCTGCACCACCAGGGCGACGAAGCCGACCGAGAAGGTGATGTGCGCGAGGGTCACCGAGAGCATGCCCAGGCTCATGTTCAGGCCGATGAAGAAGATCACCAGCGAGACCCCCATCAGGAGTTCCGGAATGGCGATCGGGGTCAGCACCAGCAGGGGCAGCACGCGCAGCTTGAAGCGATGCAGGGCGACCCCGGCGAGGGTGCCGAGCAGGGTCGCCGCGCTGGCCGAAACCAGCGCGATGACCAGCGAGTTGGCGGCGGCCTGGAGCATGTCGCGGTTGCCGAACAGCTTGCGGTACCAGTCCAGGGTGAAGCCCACCCACTCGGCGTTCAGCCGCGAGTCGTTGAAGGAGTACAGCACCACGATCACCAGCGGTACGTAGAGGAACAGGTACACCAGCGCGGTGGCGCTCCAGAGCAGGTAGGGCCTACGCATGGGCGCCTCCCTTGCGGGCGCGCGCGGCGCCCATGCCGAGGGCGACCAGCAGCAGGATGCAGCCGGTCAGGGCGATCGACAGCGCGCTGCCGAACGGCCAGTCGCGGGAGTCGAGGAACTGGCTCTTGATCAGGTTGCCGATCATGATGCCGTCGGTACCGCCGACCAGGTCGGGGATGGCGAACATTCCCAGCACCGGGATGAATACCAGTGCCGCGCCGGCGGCCACGCCCGGCAGCGAGAGCGGGAAGGTCACCCGCCAGAAGCGTTGCCAACGACCGGCGCCGAGGTCCTGGGCGGCGTCCAGCAGGGCCGGGTCGTGTTTCTCCAGGTTGGCGTAGAGCGGCAGGATCATGAACGGCAGGTGCACGTAGACCATGCACAGGATCACCGCGAACGGGGTGAACATCAGGCTGATCGGCTGCGCGCCGAACAGGTCCAGCGCGGCGTTGATCCCGCGGGTCAGGGCACCGGACGGCGAGAGGATGATCATCCAGGCGTAGACGCGTACCAGCAGGTTGCTCCAGAACGGCAGGATCACCAGCAGGATCAGCAGGTTGCGCCACTTCGCCGGGGCCCGGGCGAGGGTGGTCGCCACCGGGTAGGCGAGCAGCAGGCAGGCCAGGGTGGTGACCAGGGCGTAGCCGAAGGATTTGACGAACAGTTGCAGGTACACCCAGCTCTCGGTGAGCCGGGTGTAGTTCTCCACGCTGAGGTCGTAGACGGTCTGCCCGTCCTCGCTGTACATCCAGGGCGCCAGGCCGCCGTAGTCGCCGGGAAAGCGGAACGAGGCGAACAGCATGATCAGCGCCGGAACCAGGAAGAAGAACAGCAGATACGCTTGCGGCGGCCAGACCAGCAGCCACTTGCCGAGGTTCTTTCTCATCGTGTCAGGCCCTGACCAGATGGCCGGCATCGAAGCGCCAGGCGGCTTCCACCGCGTCGCCCACCTCGAAGAACTTGGCTCGGCCGGGCGTGGCGTTGGGCAGCAGGGTTTCCAGGCGCTCGCCGTTCTCCAGCTCGACGATGTACAGGGTCACGTCGCCCAGGTAGAGCAGTTCGGCGACGCGACCGCGGAAGTGCACCTCGTCGCTGTCGGCGGTGACGCTCTGCGCCAGGCGGATCTTCTCCGGCCGCAGGGTCAGCACGCAGGCCTCGCCGGGCTGGGCGTCGAAGGATTTCAGCGCCTGGACCTCGCCCAGGCCCCGGAGGTCGATGCGCACGCGTTCGCCGTCGACCGCCTCGACCGTGGCGTCGAGCAGGTTGCACTGGCCGATGAAGTCGGCGACGAAACGACTGCGCGGGAAGCTGTAGATGGTTTCCGGGGCGTCCAGTTGCTCCACCCGGCCCTGGTTCATCACTGCGATGCGGTGCGACAGCGCCAGGGCTTCGCCCTGATCGTGGGTGACATAGACGAAGGTGATGCCGACGTCCTTCTGCAGGTTGATCAGTTCGATCTGCATTTCTTCGCGCAGCTTGGCGTCCAGCGCCGACAGCGGTTCGTCGAGCAGCAGCAGGCGCGGCCGGTTGACCAGCGCGCGGGCGATCGCCACGCGCTGGCGCTGGCCGCCGGAAAGCTGTGTCGGCATGCGCCCGCCCTTGTCCGCCAGGCGTACGTCCTTCAGGGCCTGTTCGACGCGGGCGTCGATCTCGCTCTTCGCCACTCCGGCCATCTTCAGCGGGAAGGCGATGTTCTGCGCTACGCTCATGTGCGGGAACAGCGCGTAGCTCTGGAACACCGTATGCACCGGGCGCTTCTCCGGCTCGACGCCGGCGAGGTCCTGGCCGTTGAGGCGGATCTCGCCGCTGTCCGGCTGGTCGAAGCCGGCGAGCATGCGCAGGAGGGTGGTCTTGCCGCACCCGGAAGGGCCGAGGAGGGTGAAGAATTCGCCGGTGTTGATCGTCAGGCTGACATTGTCGACGGCGGTGAAGTCGCCGAAGCGGCGGGTCACGTTGCGGATCTCGAGCAAGGGGGGCGTCACTCGTCTGGAGAGGCAGTAAGGTCAGCGGGCGGAGCCGGCTGCCCGGTGTCGAAAAAGGGGGCGGATTATAGGGATCGCATCCCGCTCTAACTAGACGTCTGAGGCCCCTGTGAAGAATTTTTTTTCGCGGCCTCGGAAGTTGTCCGACAAAGCAGGAGCCACGCGGGCTCTGATAGAATTTCGCGGTCGCTTTCCAGCCCGTTTCCTCGAGTCTTCGATGTTCCTTCGCCCGTCCTTTCCGTATCGGGAGCCTGCCCGATGAGCCATGCCGTTTCCCGCTTGCGCCAGGAGCGCCTGGCGCGCAGCCTGAAACCCTTCGTCGCGCGCGGTTCGCGCATGCCGCGCTGCGAAGGCTGTCGGCTGCTGCCGAGCTATTGCATGTGCGCCTGGCGGCCGCGGGTCGAGGCGCGCGCCGGCATGTGCCTGGTCATGCACGACATCGAGGCGCTGAAACCGACCAACACCGGCTGGCTGATCGCCGATACCGTGGCCGACACCTTCGCCTTCGGCTGGTCGCGCACCGAGGTCGACCCGCGCTTGCTGGAGTTGCTGGCCGACCCGCAGTGGCAGCCATACCTGGTGTTCCCCGGCGAATACGTGGCGGCGGAGCGGGTGGTGAACGAGGTCGCCCCGCTGGTGGAAGGCAAGCGACCGCTGTTCATCCTGCTCGACGCGACCTGGACCGAGGCGCGCAAGATGTTCCGCAAGAGTCCCTACCTGGAGCCGTTCCCGGTGCTCAGCCTGCTGCCCGAGCAGCTCTCGCGCTATCGCCTGCGTCGCTCGACCCGTGGCGAGCACCTGTGCACCGCCGAAGTGGCGGCGCTGTGCCTGGAGCTGGCTGGCGACGAGGCCGCGGGCGAGGCGCTCGGCGCCTACCTGGAGGTGTTCAGCGAGCGCTACCTGGGCGCCAAGCGGCACATTCCGCTGGACGAGGCCAGCCCGGCGCACCGTGCCCTGGCGCCGTTCCGTGGCTGAGTGTCAGGCCGGGCGCGCTTCGGCGGCGAGCTTGCGCGGCCACAACTGCGCCACCAGCATGCCCGCCAGCATCAGCGCGCAACCGAAATAGCCGCGCAGGTGCAGGGTCTCGGCGAGGAACAGGGCGCCGGCGATGGCGGCGAACACCGCTTCCAGGGACAGGATGATCGCCGCATGGGAAGCGATGGCGTGCTTCTGCGCCACCACCTGCAGGGTGAAGCCGGTGCCGACGCCGAGCAGGCCGCCGTATAGCAGGGCGGGACCGGCCTGGACGATGGCGTCCCAGTGGATTTCCTCGAAGACCAGTGCCAGCAGCAGGCTGACCGCCGCGCAGGTGGCGAACTGCAGGAAGGCCAGGCGGATCGGGTCGTAGCGGCTGGCGAACAGGCCTACCAGCAGGACGTGCGCGCCCCAGACCACCGCGCCGGCCAGTTGCAGCCAGTCGCCGGAGGCGACCTGGAAGCCCGGGCCGATGCTCAGCAGGGCCATGCCGAGCACCGCCAGCGACGCCCCCAGCCAGGTGCCCGCGCCGGTGCGCTGGCCGAACAGCAGGCCGAGCAACGGCACGACGATCACGTAGAGCCCGGTGATGAAGCCGGAGTTGGTCACGCTGGTGAACAGCAGGCCGACCTGCTGCAGGTTGATCCCGGTGGTCAGGGCGACGCCGAGGATCACACCGGCGAGCAACTGTCCGCGATTGAAGGGTTGCGCGCCGTCGCGTCGCGAGCGCAGCATCAGCAGTGGCACCAGCACCAGGGCACCGAGGACGAAGCGCAGGCCGGTATAGAGGAACGGCCCGATGGCGTCCATCCCCAGGCGCTGGGCGACGAACGACACCCCCCAGATCATGGCGGTGATCAGCATCAGGACATCGGCACGCAGGGCTTGGCTTCGCATGGCTCGCTCGACGGGGCGGGGAGGGTCCGCCACTCTGCCAGCAAGCCGGGGTGTTTGAAAAGACGAACGCGGTGTACGAGGTATCCCTCATTCGGCTTGACCGGTCCGCCCTCGGTCGGCATCCTGAGCGCCGCCTCGGCTGGGCCGAACAAACTAGGACATGTCATGGCTTCTTACGAGATCCTGATCGCCGACGATCACCCCCTGTTTCGCAGCGCTTTGCACCAGGCCCTCACCCTCGGGCTGGGCCCCGACGTGCGCCTGGTGGAAGCCGCCAGCATCGCCGAACTGGAAGCGCGGCTGAACGAGAAGGCCGATTGGGATCTGGTCCTGCTGGACCTCAACATGCCGGGGGCCTATGGCTTCTCCGGCCTGGTGCTGTTGCGCGGGCAATACCCGCAGGTGCCGGTGGTGATGATCTCGGCACAGGAGGAGGCCGCGGTGGTGCAGCGCTCCCGCGAGTTCGGCGCCAGCGGCTTCATTCCCAAGTCCAGCCCGCTGGAAACCCTGCAGCAGGCGGTGCGCGCGGTGCTCGACGGGGACACCTGGTGGCCGCCGCAGGATGCCGCCGCCGAAGCCCTCAGCGAGGAGGCCAAGGCCGCCAGCGCCGGGCTCGCCAGCCTCACCCCGCAACAGTTCAGAGTGCTGACCATGGTCTGCGAAGGGTTGCTGAACAAGCAGATCGCCTACGACCTGAACGTTTCCGAGGCGACGGTGAAGGCCCACGTGACGGCGATCTTCCGCAAGCTCAACGTGCGCACCCGGACCCAGGCCGCGCTGCTGCTGCAACAAATGGAGACGGTTCCCGCTTCTCATTGAGAGACGGCTTAACGCTTTTTTGACCAGCCGGCGGCTAGACTGCCGGCCTTCCGAATCGATGAGAACCCGACGTGTCGCCTTCCCCCTTCAAAGGCCAGACCGGCCTCAAGCGTATCCTCAACGCCACCGGCTATTCCCTCGCAGGTTTCCTCGCCGCCTTCCGTGGTGAAGCCGCCTTCCGCCAACTGGTGCTGCTCAACGTGGTGCTGATCCCGGTGGCCTTCCTCCTCGACGTCAGTCGCGGCGAACGCGCGCTGATGATCGCGGTGTGCCTGCTGGCGCTGATCGTCGAGCTGCTCAACTCGGCGATCGAGGCCACCGTCGACCGCGTCTCGCTGGAACGCCACCCTCTGTCGAAGAATGCCAAGGACATGGGCAGCGCCGCGCAGTTCGTGGCCCTCACCGTGATCACCGTGACCTGGGCGACCATCCTGCTGGGCTGATCTACGCGGACATGAAAAAGCCGGAGGCAGCGATGCCTCCGGCTTTTTCTTGCGTGCGAGGGCGGCGGCTCAGGCCGCCGCGTCGAAGCTGTCGGCCCGCGCCATGTTCCACATGCGCTCGTAGAACTCGCCTTCGATCTTGCCGGACAGCAGTTCGCCCGGCTTGAGGAAGTAGTGCAGCTGCGAGAACAGGCGGATCTCGGTGTCGGTGATGCGTCGCACCAGGTGCTTGGCTTCGAGCTGCGAGGGATGTTCCAGGCCCGCCGCGGCGAGCATCTCGGCCAGGCCCTTGAGGGTGTTGCGATGGAAGTTGCGCACCCGCTCGGCCTTGTCCGGCACCACCAGCGCGCGCTGGCGCAGCGGGTCCTGGGTGGCGACGCCGGTCGGGCACTTGTTGGTATGGCAGCTCTGCGACTGGATGCAGCCGATGGCGAACATGAAGCCGCGCGCCGAGTTGGCCCAATCCGCGCCGGTGGCCAGGACGCTGGCGATGTCGAAGGCGCTGACGATCTTGCCGCTGGCGCCGACCTTGATCTTGTCGCGCAGGTTGAGGCCGACCAGGGTGTTGTGGACGAACAGCAGGCCTTCGCGCAGCGGCACGCCGATATGGTCGGTGAACTCCAGCGGCGCCGCGCCGGTGCCGCCTTCCTTGCCGTCGACGACGATGAAGTCGGGGAGGATGCCGGTCTCCAGCATGGCCTTGGCGATGCCCATGAACTCCCATGGATGGCCCAGGCAGAACTTGAAGCCGACCGGCTTGCCGCCGGACAGTTCGCGCAGCTGGGCGATGAACTGCATCAGTTCGATCGGCGTGGAGAAGGCGCTGTGGCGCGACGGCGAAACGCAATCCTCGCCCATCGGCACGCCACGGGTGGCGGCGATCTCGGGGGTGACCTTGTGCTTGGGCAGGATACCGCCGTGACCCGGCTTGGCGCCCTGGCTGAGCTTGATCTCGATCATCTTCACCTGCGGGTCGAGGGCCTGGGCGGCGAAGCGCTCGGGGTCGAACTTGCCGTCGCGGGTGCGGCACCCGAAGTAGCCGCTGCCCAGTTCCCAGACCAGGTCGCCGCCGTTCTCGCGGTGATAGGGGCTGATGCTGCCCTCGCCGGTGTCGTGGTAGAAGTTGCCCATCTGCGCGCCGCGGTTCAGCGAACGGATGGCGTTGGCGCTGAGGGCGCCGAAACTCATCGCCGAGACGTTGAACAGCGAAGCGGAGTACGGCTTGCTGCATTGCGGCCCGCCGATGTCGACGCGGAACTCGCAGGGATCGCTGAGCGGCGCCGGACGCATCGAGTGGCTGATGAATTCGTAGCCGGCGGTGTACACGTCGATCAGGGTGCCGAAGGGCTTCTCCGAGCTTTCGTTCTTCGCCCGCGAGTAGACCAGCGAGCGCTGGGCGCGGGAGAAGGGCAGGGCGTCGCCGTCGGCCTCCAGCAGGTACTGGCGGATCTCCGGGCGGATGCCTTCCACCAGATAGCGGATGTTGCCCAGGATCGGATAGTTGCGGCGCACCGCGTGGGGCGTCTGGATCAGGTCGAACAGGCCGAGCAGGCTCAGGGCCACGCCCAGCAGGGTGAACGGCCAGAGCCATTCGGTGCTGCCGAGGAACGGCAGGCTGAGCAAGGTGAACAGGGCGATACAGGCGAAAAACGCATAGCGACTGAGTAGCGACAGATTCATCACGTCTCCAATCTTCAGGCTTCGGTTCAAAATGGTAGTCACCTTCTTCGAGGCGTCTACGACGGGTTCCCCCCGCGCTAACCAAGCGCTGATTATGGGAAACAAACGGGGATAGAAAGCAAGCTAATAATTGTGTCTGGATGGTCGAGCAGCCGAATGGTCGCCGGGAACTCTTTCCGGAGTTGCGAATTATTCTTATCGGAGTAATATGTAACTATATAACATTATGTAGGAGGCATCCCCATGAAACCCGGCATCCATCCCGAATACCGTCCCGTCCTGTTCCATGACACCTCGGCCGACGTGTACTTCCTGATCGGCTCCACCGCGGAGACCGACAAGACCCATACCCATACCGACGGCAAGACCTATCCCTACGTGACCCTGGACGTTTCCAGCGCCTCGCACCCGGTCTACACCGGCGAACAGCGCAAGACCAAGAGCGAAGGCCGCGTGGCCGGGTTCAACAAGCGTTTCGCCGGCTTCGTCGGCGGCAAGGGGGCCTGATGAAAGTCCTCGCCTCGCTGAAACAGGCCAAGCTGCGCCATCGCGATTGCCAGGTGGTGAAGCGCCGTGGCCGGCTCTACGTGATCTGCAAGTCGAATCCGCGCTTCAAGTGCGTGCAGGGCCGGCCGAAGCCGAAGATCAAGCGCCGCTGAGCGGCGACGGGGCGGTCGCCCGTCCCGTCAGCCCTGGGCCTGGAGGAACAGGCCGAACAGCTCGGACTGCGACTTGATGCCGAGCTTGCCGTACATGTGCTTGCGGTGGACCTTCACGGTTTCCGCCGAGATCGCCAGCTTGCGGGCGATCTCCTTGCTCGAGCAGCCGCTGAGCATCAGCCTGCCGACCTCCAGTTCGCGCGCCGTCAGCGGCGTGCCCATCTGCTCCGCGACCTTCTCCAGCGAACCCTGCCAGCCCGGCTCCGGCGCCGCGGGGCTGTTCAACACTTCGTCCTCGAAGGCCAGGCGCTGGCGCATCAGCCCGGCCACCCAGGGCCGCACCAGGCCGAGCACGGCGAGTTGCTCGGGGGTGAAGCGGCGCCGCGAGCCGAGCGACAGGCAGAGGGTGCGTTCGCCGGAGAGCTGGACGTTGATCTGGATTTCATCGGCCACCACGTTGAGGCGGAAGTAACGCTGGTAGTAATCGGTCTGCTCGAAGCATTCCGGTGCCACGTCGGCCAGACGGAACAGGCCGCTGCACGGGTTCTCGCGGCTGGCGATGTAGAACGGGTCGAGCAGGTAGAGGCCTCGCAGGTAGTCCTGGAACAGCGGATCCGGCCCGCCGTCGGCGCCCGGGCATTCGGCGAACACCTGTGGCCGGCCCTGGCTGAACAGCAGGGCCACCCAGCTGTCGAACGGAACGTACTGTTCGAGCAGGCGTACCAGGCGAATCCAGAAGTCCGGCGCATCCAGCGCCTCGACCAGTTGCCCGACGGAGCGGTGCCAGGCGATGTCCTGCAAGGTGAAACTCATCTTCTACCCCTGTTGGGTTAACCCTCGGACGTAATTATCGGCGCGGGGAGCGCCAAGCATACTGTGCCGACCCCTGCATACGAACAGCGCGCGTGCCGAACAGCGCCGAGAACAACAAGGAATTCCGATGAAAGTCGAACTCGTCCAGATCGCCGGTCGCGATGGCGACACCGCGCACAACCTGGAACGCGCCCTGGCGGCCATCGCCGACTGTGCGGCGGACACCGAACTGGTGGTGTTCCCGGAAACCCACCTGACCGGCTTCCCCAGCGAAGACAACATCGCCGCCCTCGCCGAGCCGCTCGACGGCCCGACGGTCAGCGCGGTGCAGCGCGTCGCCCGTGAACGTAACGTTTCGGTGGCGATCGGCATCGCCGAGGCGGACGCCGGCCGCTATTACAACACCACCCTGCTGATCGCTCCCGACGGCATCGCCCTGAAATACCGCAAGACCCACCTGTGGGCCTCCGACCGCGGCATCTTCACGCCTGGCGACCGCTACGCCACCGCCCTGTGGAACGGCATCCGGGTCGGCCTGCTGGTGTGCTTCGACATCGAGTTCCCGGAAAGCGCGCGGGCCCTCGGCCAACTGGGTGCGGAACTGATCATCGTGACCAATGGCAACATGGACCCCTATGGCCCGACCCATCGCACTGCGATCATGGCCCGCGCCATGGAAAACCAGGCCTACGCGGTGATGGTCAACCGCGTCGGGCATGGCGACGGCGGGCTGGTCTTCGCCGGCGGCAGCGCGGTGGTCGATCCCTATGGCCAGTTGCTCTGCGAGGCCGGGCGCGAAGAATGCCGGCAGATCGTCGAACTGGACCTCGGCCGGTTGCAGGATGCGCGTCGGGATTACCGTTACCTCGAAGAGCGTCGCCTGGTCCTGCCCGGCGAGCGCCGCGAGCACCCGGACGGCCTGCGCGAACTGCTGATTCCCTGATTCACCGCGGCGCGACAGGAGCGTCGCGTCGTCCTCCGCCCGCCAGCGAGCGGGCGAGGATCGGCCCGGAAAGCCGTAGCACAACGATGGGCGCCCGAGCGTCCGCCGGTCTCCCAGGTGAGGGGAGGCCCCTGCGCCCCGCGGCCCGGCCGGCTGCGGGCCACTGCCATAACAAACGATAATTCCGGAGTAAGCAGTAATGGCCAGACTCAAGCGCACCCTGTCGCTGGGTTCCGTGGTGCTGTTCGGCATCGCCTACATGACCCCCATCATCGTCCTCGGGACTTTCGGCATCCTCGCCGAGACCACCCAGGGACACGTCCCCGCCGCCTACATCGCCGCTTCCCTGGCGATGCTCTTCACCGCCCTCAGCTACGGGCGCATGGCCGCGGCCTTCCCCGTGGCCGGCTCGGCCTATACCTACGTGCGCAAGGCCATCGATTCCCGGCTCGGCTTCATCGCCGGCTGGGCGGTGCTGCTCGACTACCTGTTCCTGCCGATGGCGATCTGGCTGATCGGCGCCGCCTACCTGCACTCGGCCTTTCCCGCGGTACCCAACGCGGTCTGGGTGCTGGCGTTCATCGGCGTGACCACGACGATCAACATCGTCGGCCTGCGCCTGGCGAAGAACGTCAATGGCCTGCTGATGCTGGTGCAGTTCCTGGTCCTCGGCGCCTTCGTCGCACTCTGCGTGCACTACGTGCTGGGCGACCCGGGCAAGCCGTTATGGTCACTGCAACCGTTGCTCGGTGGCGACCTGCAGGTGCCGCTGGTGATGAGCGGTGCGGCGATCGCCTGCTACTCGTTCCTCGGTTTCGACGCGGTCAGTACCCTGACCGAGGAAACCCGCGACCCGCGGCGCAACATCCCGCGGGCGATCCTGCTGATCACCCTGCTGGGCGGGTTGATCTTCATCGTCACCTCGTACTTCGTGCAACTGGCGCACCCGTCGTTCGCCTTCGACAGCGCGGACTCGGCGGCCTACGAGATCGCCCGCAACATCGGTGGCGACCTGTTCGTGACCTTCTTCCTGGTCGGCCTGATCGTCGGCCAGTTCACCTCCGGTCTCTCGGCCCAGGCCAGCGCCTCGCGCCTGCTCTTCGCCATGGGCCGCGACGGCGTCCTTCCGCGGCCGTTCTTCGGTCGTCTCGGCAAGCGCTTCGAGACGCCGGTGAACAGCATCGTCCTGTGCGGTGTGGGGGCCTTGCTGGCGCTACAGATGGACGTGACCACCTCCACGTCGTTCATCAACTTCGGCGCCTTCCTCGCCTTCAGCCTGGTCAACCTGTCGGTGGTCTTCCACTACTACCTTGGCGCCGAGCGCCGCGGTCCACGGGAAACCCTGTTGTTCCTGGTATTCCCTGGCATCGGCCTGGTCGCCGACCTGTGGTTGATGGCCAGCCTCGACCATCTGGCGATCATCCTCGGCCTCTGCTGGCTGGCGCTGGGCGCGGTGTACCTGGCGGCGATCACCCACGGTTTCCGCGAGCCGCCGCCGGAGATGCGTTTCGAGGAGGGCTGAGAAAGAATCGACGCCCGTTTCGCGGCGGCAAGGCGCAGGCTCCTGGCCTAGAGTGGCTATCCATCGCCTCCCTGGTTCCGGAGCCGGCCATGTCCGACGCAGCGTTGTTCCTTCCCCTTCCCGATGACGACACCCTGTATGCCGCGCTGTTGGCGCGCGACCCCGCCTACGATGGCTTTGCCTTCGTTGGGGTGAAGAGCACCGGGGTGTTCTGCCGCCTGACCTGCCCGGCGCGCAAGCCGAAGCGCGAGAACACCCTGTTCTTCGATTCGATCAAGGGCTGCGTCGAGGCCGGCTTCCGACCCTGCCTGCGTTGCCGGCCGCTGGAGCGGCTCGGCACGCAGGGGCCGCTGGTCAGCGACCTGCTCCAGCGCCTCGGTCGGCAACCGCAGCGGCGCTGGTTCGAAGACGACCTGGCGGCGCTGGGCTATGACCCGTCCACCGTGCGCCGTGCCTTCAAGCGCGAGTTCGGCGTGACCTTTCTGGAAATGGCTCGCCTGCGCCGTCTTGGCCAGGTCGCCGAGCGGCTGTCCTCGGGCGCGCGGGTGATCGACGCGCAACTGGATGCCAGCTTCGACTCTGACAGCGGCTTCCGTAGCGCCTTCGCGCGCCTGCTGGGCGAGCCGCCGTCGCAGTTGCGCGGGCGCGAGCTGCTCAAGGCGGACTGGCTGCAGACCCCGCTCGGCGCCATGCTCGCGGTGGCCGATGCGCAGGCCCTGCACCTGCTGGAATTCTTCGACCGCCCGGCGTTGAGCGGGGAGCTGAAACGCCTGCAGAAGAGCAGCGGATCGAGCATCGGTTTCGGCCGTTTCGCCTCCATCGACAGGATCGAGGCGGAACTCGCCGACTACTTCGGCGGTACTCTAGTGCGCTTCCAGACCCCCTTGGCGCTGAACGCCTCGGCCTTCACCCGCACGGTCTGGCAGGCGCTGCGCGAGGTACCGTGCGGCAGCACGCAGAGCTACTCCGGGCTGGCCAGGTCCATCGGCTCGCCGTCGTCGGTGCGCGCCGTGGCCCGCGCCAACGGAGCCAACCAGATCGCCATCGTGATTCCCTGCCACCGCGTCATCGGTTCGGACGGTTCCCTGACCGGCTATGGCGGTGGCCTGTGGCGCAAGCGCTGGTTGCTGGAGCACGAGCGGCGCATGGGCGCTGCCGGCTAGCCGGGATCGCCGCCCAGAAGCCGGGCGGGGGCGCGCAACACCGGTTCCCGCTCGACCGCTACGGGCCGCTGTAAGTCCTCGGCGTCGGCGCGCTCGGCGGTCGACAGGTCGCTGGCGTGGAACCCGGTGATCCGCAACAGGGCCAGGGTACAGGCCAGCGAGACCAGCGCGTAGCAGGCCGAGGCCAGGGCCACGCCGACGATGCTGCCGGTACTGTTGAGAATCCACTGGGCCAGTACCGGCGTACCGCCGCCGACCAGCAGCGAGCAGAGCTGGTAGGCCAGCGACAGGCCGGTGTAGCGCACCCGCGCCGGGAAGGCTCGGGCGAGGATACCGCCCACCGCGCCGTAGAACATCGCGTGCGGCACCGTGGCCAGGCACATGCCGACCGCGGCGATCCAGTAGACCTTGGTTTCCACGGCGAAGAACATCGCCGGCATCAGGATGAACTCCGGCAGCACCATCAGGCATGCCGCCTTGCGCATGTCGATGCGCGAAGTGAGCAGCGCCCCCAGCGGCTGGCTGAGGAACTGCACCACCAGCGCGACCACGATGATGCTGAGGAAGGTGCCCTGGCTGTAGCCGAGGGTCTTGGTCGCCCAGGAGAGGGCGAAGGTGCTCTTGAAGTAGGTGACGTGGATGATCGGCAGCACGCCGGCGCCGAGCAGGACGATCTTCCAGTGCTTGCCCAGCACCTCGGCGAGCGGCAGCTTCACCGTGCGCTTCTGCGCCAGCACGCGCTTCATGTCTTCCGACTCCTCCAGCTTCAGGCGGATCACCATGCCGACGATGACCAGCACTGCGGAGAGCAGGAACGGCGCGCGCCAGCCCCAGAGAATGAAGTCCGAGGCGGGCAGGGCGCTGAGGGCGAAGAACGCCAGGGTCGCCAGCAGGTTGCCGGTGGGCGAGCCCTGCTGGGCGAAGGCGGCGTACAGGATGCCCTTGCCCTTGGGCGCGCTTTCGCTGGCGATCAGGATCGCGCCGCCCCACTCGCCGCCGACCGCGATGCCCTGGACGATACGCAGCGCCACCAGGGAGATCGGCGCCCAGATGCCGATCTGCGTATAGACCGGCAACAGGCCGATGCAGGTCGTGGCGATGCCCATCATGATCAGGGTGATCACCAGGGTGGTCTTGCGGCCGATGCGGTCGCCGAGATGGCCGAAGATGATCCCGCCCAGCGGGCGAGCGATGAAGCCCGACCAGAGGGTGACGAAGGACAGCAGGGTGGCCAGGCCCGGATCCATGTCGGCGGGGAAGAATACCTTGCCGAACACCAGGGCGGCGGCCAGGCCGTAGATGTAGAAGTCGTACCACTCGATGGTGGTGCCGATGAAGGAGGCGATACCGGCCCTGCGGGCCTTCTTGTGCAGGTCGGCGTCTTCGGGAGAGGGCGTGCGCGGCATGGGTCGAGTCCTGTTTATTGTTGTTCTCGCCGACACGCCGCGCCCTACCGCCCTTCGCTGAAAGGCGGGGCGGAAACGCTGGTTTCCGTGGAGGGAAAGCGTGCGTCGGTGTTGACCCGGGTGCCTCGGAGTCTAGGTGGCACCCCCGCAAATCAATAGTCTTTTAATCTTATGGCTCGATAAGGGATTCCATATCGACGTTTTCCGTCAGCCCTCGCTCAGGCGTCGTCCAGGCCGCTCTTCAGCGTCGCCAGGAACGCCTGCGCCGCCCGGGAAGGTTCGCTGGCCGGAAGGATCGCGTGGATCTCCGAACGCGCGCCGGCCGGCTCGATTTCCAGGTAGCGCACCTCGTTCCGCCAGGCCAGGCAGAGGGTCTCCGGGATCAGCGCGACGCCCATGCCGAGACCGACCATGGCGGCGACGGTCTGCCACAGGCGCGCCTCGTGGCGGATGCGCGGGCTGAAGCCGGCGTCCACGCAGCGGGCGATGATCAGGTCGTGGTAGTGCGGGGAGACATGGCGCGGGAAGAGGATGAAGTCTTCGTCGCGCAGTTCGGCGAGGTCCAGACGCGCCTGGCCAGCCAGGCGGTGCCCGGCGGGCAGGCAGCAGAGGAACGGGTCGCTGATCAAGGGTTCGGAGACGATTTCCGCCGGCAGCCTGCCCCAGTGCACGAAGCCCAGGTCGATCTGCCCGCGCTGCAACGCCTGGGCCTGCTCCGCGCTGTTCATTTCGCCGAGCACCACCTCCATGTTCGGGTGCTCCCGTTCGAAACGGGACATGGCCCTGGGCAGGCCGCGGTAGAGCATGGAGTTGACGAAGCCGACGCGCAGTTGGCCGACGTCGCCCTCGGCGGATAGCTGGGTCAGGCGTTTCACCTTCTCTGCCTGCAGCAGCAGGTTGCGCGCTTCCACCAGCAGGACCTGGCCGGCGCCGGTGAGCTTCACCGACTTGTTGTTGCGCAGCAGCAATTGGGTTCCGAGCTGTTCCTCCAGCTTCTTGATGTCGAAGCTCAGCGCCGGCTGGGAGATGAACAGGCGAGCCGCGGCGCGACCGAAATGCAGTTCCTCGGCGACCGCGATGAAGTAGCGAAGCTGTCTGAGATCCATGGCAGGCACCTGGTTCTACGATCTGTTTTTCTTATCGTCGATGATTTTTTTTGTATTGGATGCTTATCGAAGCACTCGCCTAGTCTCGGCGCAAGACAAGCAGGAGCCGCGCCATGACCGCCATGCCCGAAGTACTTCGCGAAGATACGCTGAACATCCCCGACAGCCGTGGGCTGAATCTCTACACCTGCGATCCGGCCCTGGAGCGGCTGCTGGAGGTATACCTGCCGCCGGCGTTGCTCGCCGAATGGCGGCCGCTCCTCGAACGGCTCGGCGCCCGTGCCGGCGGCGAGCTGGACGTGCTGGCGCTGGCGGCGGACAAGAACCCGCCGGTGCTGGCGCCGCGCACCCGCCGCGGCGAGGATTTGCAGAGCATTCGCAAGCATCCGGACTACGTCGCCCTCGAACGGGTGGCCTATGCCGAACTTGGCCTGGCTTCCATGAGCCATCGCCCGGACGGCCCGCCGCCGCTGGTGAAGTATGCGCTCACCCACCTGTTCGTACAGGCCGAGTTCGGCCTTTGCTGCCCGGTCAGCATGACCGACTCGCTGACCCGCACCCTGCGCAGGTTCGGCGCGCCAGAACTGGTCGAGCGCTACCTGCCGTCCCTCGCCTCGCGGGATTTCGACGAGCTGTTCCAGGGCGCCATGTTCATGACCGAGCAGGCCGCCGGCTCCGACGTGGCGCGGACCCGTACCGTGGCGCGGGAGCAGGGCGGCGAGTGGAAGCTCTACGGCGACAAGTGGTTCTGCTCCAACCCGGACGCCGACCTGGCGATGGTCCTGGCCCGCCCCGAAGGCGCGCCGGAAGGAATGAAGGGCGTGACCCTGTTCCTGTTGCCGAAGGTCCGCGAGGACGGCACGCGCAACGCCTATCGCATCGTCCGCCTGAAGGACAAGCTGGGCAGCCGCTCCATGGCCAGCGGCGAAGTCCGCCTGGAAGGCGCCAGCGCCTACCTGATCGGCGAGATCGGCCGCGGCTTCCAGCAGATGGCCGACATGGTCAACATGTCGCGCCTGTCCAACGGCGTGCGCGCCGCCGGGCTGATGCGCCGGGCGCTGAGCGAGGCGCTGTTCGTCGCCCGCCATCGGCGCGCCTTCGGCAAGCACCTGATCGACATGCCGCTGATGCAGAAGCAGTTGCTGAAGATGATGCTGCCCACCGAACAGGCGCGCTCGATGTTCATGCAGATCGCCACGCTGCTGCCGCGCGCCGATGGCGGCGAGGTCGAGGCGCAGAAATGCGTGCGGATCCTCACCCCGCTGATCAAGTTCCGCGCCTGCCGCGATGCGCGACGGGTCACCGGCGACGCCATGGAGGTGCGCGGCGGGGTCGGCTACATCGAGGAGTGGAGCGACCCGCGGCTGGTGCGTGACGCCCACCTGGGGTCGATCTGGGAGGGCACCAGCAACATCGTGGCGCTGGACGTCGCCCGTGCGGTGAGCCGCGAACAGGCGCTCGAACCCTTGCAGCGCCACCTGCGCCGGCTGCTGGATGACAGCGACCTGCCAGGGGACGCCCGCGACCTCTTCGACGAACTGCTGGTGCGAGTGGTCGCGACCATGGCCGACGTCGCCGAGCGCCGCCAGGATGAACAGGTGCGCCAGGCCGGCAGCGCCCTCTACCACCTGTGCACGGCGATCTTCATGGCCTGGGAAGCCAGCCGCCAGGCACCCGACCAGCGCCGCCTGGCCCTGGCCTTCCTGGTCGCCCGGCACAAGCTGCTGCCGCGCGACCCGCTGCACCTGGAGGGTTGGACCGACCAGGCCGAACTGCTGGCCAGGGTGGTCGGCGAGGTGCCGCTGAGCCAGGCCGAAGCCATGCAATTGCTGCCGGCCTGACTGCCCGCATTCCCGCTCACAACAACCAGAGAGTCGCCATGACCAATCAGACGGGCGCCCTGCGTGGCCTGAAAATCATCGATCTCAGCCGGGTCCTCGGCGGACCCTACTGCTCCCAGGCGCTGGCCGACCACGGCGCCGAGGTGATCAAGCTGGAACCCCTTGGCGGCGACGAGACCCGTGGCTGGGGGCCGCCCTTCGAGGGCGACACGGCGTCCTACTTCAAGGGCGTGAACCGCAACAAGAAGGGCATCGCCGTCGACCTGGCGACGGCGGAGGGCATCGAGCTGCTGCTGCGCTTGCTGGAGGACGCCGACGTACTGCTGGAGAACTTCAAGCCCGGCACCCTGGCGCGCTGGGGGATCGGCTACGAGGAGGTGCTTCGCCAGCGCTTCCCGCGGCTGGTCCACTGCGCGGTATCGGGCTTCGGCGCCGACGGCCCGCTCGGCGGCCTGCCCGGCTACGACGCGGCGATCCAGGCGATGGCCGGACTGATGAGCGTGAACGGCGAGGCCGGCGGCGAGGCGTTGCGCATCGGCCTGCCGATCGTCGACATGGTCACCGGGCTGAACGCCATGGCCGGCATCCTCCTCGCCCTCCACGAGCGCCAGGTCAGCGGGCGCGGGCAGTCGGTGGACATCGCCCTGTACGACTGCGGTATCTCCCTGCTGCACCCGCACCTGCCGAACTACTTTGCTTCCGGACGTACGCCCCGGCGTAGCGGCAACGCCCACCCGAACATCGCGCCCTACGACAGCTACCGCACCGGTACCGAGCCGATCTTCCTCGCCGTCGGCAACGACCGCCAGTTCGCCCGCCTGTGCGAGTACCTGGGAGCGGATGAACTGCCGGGGGACCCGCGCTTCGCCGACAACGGCAAGCGCTCGGTCAACCGCGAGGCGCTGAAGCGCGCCCTGGAGGACTACCTGGCGGCCCACGACGGCCGTGAGCTGGCCGAGCGGCTGATCCGTCTCGGCGTGCCCTGCGGAGCCATCGCCACGGTGGAGCGGGTGGTGGAGCACCCGCACACCCGCCATCGCGGGATGGTCGTCGAACTCGAGGGCTATCGCGGCATCGCCTCGCCGGTGAAGCTTTCGCGCACCCCGGCCAGCTACCGCGCCGCGCCGCCGGTGCTGGGCGGAGACACCCGGGAAGTCCTGGCGGAACTGGGATTGAGCGCCGAGGCGATCGACGCGCTGGTCCGGCGCGGCATCGTCCGCGCCTGAAACCCCTCACGGCACGGCCTGCGCCGTGCAACTCAATCCCCGGGCAATTGGAGATGGCCATGGATTCCTCCCCTGGGGCGGTGCGCCCCGAACTCGTGCTGCTGGAGCGGCCGGAGCAGGGCGTGGCCCTGTTGCGACTGAACCGCCCGGCAGTGCTCAACGCCCTGAACATGCGCCTGCGCGAGGCTCTGGCGGAGCACGTACGGCGCCTCGACGAGTGCGCCGATACCCGGGTCATCGTCCTCACCGGAAATGGCGCGGCGTTCGCCGCCGGCGCCGATCTCAACGAACTGGCGGAGGCGTCCGTGCTGGAGATCCAGCAGCGCGGGGTGGAGCGCCACTGGCAGGCCCTCGCCGCCTGCCGCAAACCGCTGATCGCCGCCGTGGAGGGCCATGCCCTGGGTGGAGGCTGCGAGTTGGCGATGCACTGCGACCTGATCGTCGCCGGTGCCTCGGCGCGCTTCGCCCAGCCGGAAGTTCGTGTCGGCGTGATGCCCGGCGCCGGCGGCACCCAGCGCCTGGTGCGAGCGGTGGGCAAGTTCCAGGCGCTGCGCATGCTGTTTACCGGTTGCACGGTACGGGCGCCGGAGGCCCTGGCCATAGGGTTGGTCAGCGAGGTGGCGGCGGATGGCCAGGCATTGGATCGCGCCCTCGAACTGGCTCGCCAGATCGCCGGCCTGCCGCCGCTGGCGCTGGCGCAGATCAAGGAAGTGGTCCTGGCCGGCGCCGACCTGCCGCTGGACCAGGCCCTGGCGCTGGAGCGCAAGGCCTTCCAGTTGCTGTTCGACAGCCACGACCAGAAGGAGGGCATGCGTGCCTTCCTGGAAAAACGCACAGCGGAGTACCTGGGAAAATGAGCGAACCACCGATCGTTCTCATCGGTATCGTCGGTACCGGTGCCATGGGCCAGGGCATCGCCCAGCTCGCTGCCTGTGCCGGCCTGTTGGTGCTGCTCTACGACAGCCGCCAGGGTGCGGCACTGCAAGCACGCGAGCAGATCGCCACGGTCCTTGCCCGGCAGGTGGAGCGGGGCCGGCTGGAGGCGGAGGCTGTCGAGCGCGCGATGGGCAATCTGCGGGTGGTCGAGGACATGCGGGTCCTACGCGGCTGCCAGTTGGTGATCGAGGCGATCGTTGAGAACCTGGAGGCCAAGCAGGCGTTGTTCCGCCAATTGGAAGAGGTGGTCGGCGACGAAGCGATCCTCGCCAGCAATACCTCCTCGCTGTCGGTTACCGCGATCGCCTCGGCCTGTCGCGATCCCGGCCGGGTCGCCGGTCTGCACTTCTTCAATCCGGTGCCGCTGATGCGTCTGGTGGAGGTGATCGACGGTCTCGCCACCCGCACCGGCATCGCCGAGCGACTGTGCGCCCTGGTGGCGACCTTCGGCCACCAGTCGGTGCGTGCCACGGACAGCCCCGGCTTCATCGTCAACCATGCCGGACGGGCCTTCGGCACCGAGGCGCTGCGTATCCTCGGCGAGGGCGTGGCGCCGGTGGCGGCGATCGACGAAGTCCTGCGCGAGGGCGCCGGCTTCCGCATGGGCCCGTTCGAGCTGTTCGACCTGGTCGGGTTGGACGTCAGCCTGCCGGTGATGGAGTCGATCTACCGGCAGTACTACGAGGAGCCGCGTTATCGTCCGCATCCCTTGCTGCGCCAGATGCTCGCCGCCGGCCGCCTGGGGCGCAAGAGCGGCCAGGGCTTCTACCGCTACGACGGCGCTGGGCAGGTGCCCGCCGCCGCCCCGGCGGTTGCGCCAGGCGCGGCGTTGCCGCCGGTGTGGCTGGGCGTCGACGACGAACATGACCGCGCGCCATTGCTGACGTTGCTACAACGTCTGGGCGCCGAGGTGGAGAGCGGCGAGCGTCCTTCCGGGGCGGCGTTGTGCCTGCTTGCGCCGCTGGGCGCCGACGTCAGCGCCGCAGCGCGGCGGTTCGCCGTCGATCCGACGCGCAGCCTGGCCATCGACGTGCTGTCGGACCTGGAGCGACACCGCTGCCTGATGGCCTGCCCGGCGACCCGAGCGGAGCTGCAGCAGGCGGCTCGCACCCTGTTCGCACGGGACGGCGTGGGCGTCACGCTGATTCGCGACAGCGCCGGGTTCATCGTCCAGCGCACCCTCGCCTCGATCGTCAATCTCGCCTGCGACATCGCCCAGCAGGGTATCGCTTCGGTGGAGCACATCGACCTGGCGGTGCGCCTCGGTCTCGGCTATCCGCTGGGGCCGCTGGAGTGGGGCGACCGAATGGGTGCCGGGCGCGTGCTGCGCATCCTCGAACGCCTGCATGCGCTCAGCGGCGACCCGCGCTATCGCCCCAGCCCCTGGCTGCGCCGGCGCGCCCAACTGGGCCTTTCCCTGCGCCAGCCGGACAGCCCGTTGGCCTCCTGATCCCTTCGCGGAGAAACACACCATGCTCGATGCCTATATCTACGCCGGCCTGCGTACGCCTTTCGGCCGGCATGCCGGTGCACTCTCGACGGTGCGTCCGGACGACCTGGCCGGCCTGCTGCTGGCGCGTCTCGCGGAAACCTCCGGGTTCGCCGTCGACGACCTGGAGGATGTGATCCTCGGTTGCACCAACCAGGCCGGCGAAGACAGCCGCAACCTGGCGCGCAACGCGCTGCTCGCAGCCGGCCTGCCGGCGCGGCTGCCCGGGCAGACGGTCAACCGCTTGTGTGCCAGCGGACTGTCGGCGGTGATCGACGCGGCGCGCGCGATCAGTTGCGGCGAGGGTCGGCTGTACCTGGCCGGCGGCGCCGAAAGCATGTCCCGGGCGCCGTTCGTCATGGCCAAGGCGGAGAGCGCCTTCAGCCGCACGCTGGAGGTCTTCGACAGCACCATCGGCGCGCGCTTCGCCAACCCCAGGCTGGTCGAGCGCTATGGCAACGACAGCATGCCGGAGACCGGCGACAACGTGGCCCGCGCCTTCGGCATCGCCCGCGAAGACGCCGACCGTTTCGCCGCTTCTTCCCAGGCGCGCTACCAGGCTGCGCTGGAGGAGGGCTTTTTCCTCGGCGAGATCCTTCCGGTGGAGGTGCGTGCCGGACGCAAGGGCGAGACGCGGCTGGTGGAGCGCGACGAGCATCCGCGACCGCAGGCCGACCTGGCGGCCCTGGCGCGCTTGCCGGCGTTGTTCGCCGGTGGGGTAGTGACCGCCGGTAATGCGTCTGGGATCAACGACGGGGCGGCGGTAGTGCTGCTGGGCGATCGCGCGATCGGCGAGCGCGAGGGCATCCGGCCGCTGGCGCGGATCCTCGCCAGCGCCAGCGTCGGCGTCGAGCCCCGGTTGATGGGCATCGGCCCGCAGCAGGCGATCCTCCGCGCGCTGCAACGCGCCGGCATCGACCTGGACGAGGTCGGCCTGATCGAGATCAACGAAGCCTTCGCGCCGCAGGTCCTGGCCTGCCTGAAGTTGCTCGGCCTGGACTACGAGGACCCGCGGGTCAATCCCCATGGCGGCGCCATTGCCCTCGGCCATCCGCTCGGCGCCTCCGGTGCGCGCCTGGTGCTCACCGCCGCCCGCGGGCTGCAACGCATCGAGCGGCGCTACGCGGTGGTCAGCCTGTGCGTCGGGCTCGGCCAGGGCGTGGCGATGGTGATCGAGCGCTGCCGATGAGACACCGTTCCCCCTAGAAAAAGAGGCGCCCAGGCGCCCGTTCGGAGTGCGTATGAACAACAACAAGAAATGCGCGTTTTTCCTGCTGCCGATCCTTGCCGGCGATAGCGTTCCCGCCCTGGCCGAGGGCTTCCTCGAAGACTCGCGGGCCAGCCTGGCCTTGCGCAACTTCTACATGAACCGCGACTTCCGCGATGGCGCGGGGCGTGCGAAAAGCGAGGAGTGGGCCCAGGGCTTTCTCTTCGACTACCGCTCGGGCTATACCGAGGGCACCCTCGGCGTGGGTCTCGACCTGCTGGGCAAGCTCGGCGTCCGACTCGATTCCGGCGCGGGGCGTAGCGGCACCGGCCTGCTTCCGCTTCGCGACGATGGCAGCGCGGCGGGCGACTACGCGCGGCTGGACGCGACCGCCAAGCTGCGCCTGTCGCGCAGCGAGCTGAAGGTCGGCGGCCTGGTGCCGAAGCTACCGACCATCCAGCCCAACTACGGGCGGCTATTCCCCCAGGTGTTCCAGGGCGCGCTGCTGACTTCCGGCGAACTGAGCGGACTGAGCCTGAACCTGGGACGGCTGACCGAGGTCAGCCAGCGCAACGAGGCGGGCACCAGCGACCTGGCGCTGTTCAACCGCAACCGGCGTTTCGCCGGCGCGGCGCAGGCGGACCGTTTCGACCTGGCCGGCCTGGACTACCGTATCGCCCCGGACTGGACCGGCAGCTACCACTATGGCGAACTGGAGCAGGTCTACGCCCAGCATTTCCTCGGTCTCAAGGGGCGCATCGGCGTCGCCGCGGATAGCCTGGAGAGCGACTTGCGCCTGGCGCTCAGCCGGGATACCGGCGGCGCTCGCGGCGGGCGCATCGACAACCGTTCCTTCAGCGGGTTGCTCACCTACCGCCTGCGCAACGGCCAGGCCTTCGGCCTGGGCTACCAGCGGATGAGCGGCGACCACGGTTTCCCCTACCTGGAGGGGACCGATCCGTACCTGGTCAATTTCGGCCAGTACAACGACTTCGCCGAGGCCGGCGAGTCCTCCTGGCAACTGCGCTACGACTGCGACTTCGCGCCGCTCGGGGTGCCCGGCCTGAGCCTGATGACGCGCTATTTCAGCGGCCACGGCGCGAAACCGAAGGGCGCCGACGGCAGTCGCGAGTGGGAACGCGACAGCGACCTGCGCTACGTGTTGCAGGGCGGTGCGCTGAAGGGACTGGGGCTGGTCTGGCGCAACGCTACCTACCGTTCGGCCTTCAGCCGCGACATCGACGAGAACCGCCTGTACCTGACCTATGAGCTGCCGCTGTTCTGAGCCGCTCAGCCCTTGGCGGCGCTGACCCCTTCGAGGGTGGCGAAGGAGGTGTCCTTGGCGGTGAGCAGGAAGTCGCGCATGAATGGCGCATCGAACATGTCGGTGCGGATGGCGGCGAAGAGCGTGCAGTACAGGCCCTTTTCACCGAGGCGCCGGGCCGTCACGTAGCCGCGCGAGCTGTACTCGTGCAGGGCCCAGTTCGGCAGGCAGCAGACGCCGCGACCGGAGGCCACCAGCTGCATCATCATCACGGTCAGCTCGGCTATGCGCACCTGCGCCGGCTCCACGTCGGCGGGGTCGAGGAAGCGGGTGAAGACGTCGAGACGGTCGCGTTCCACCGGATAGGTGATCAGGGTTTCCCGCTCCAGGTCCTCCGGGACGACGTACGGCCGGCTAGCCAAGGCATGCTGATTGGCCACCGCCAGCAGCGCTTCGTAGGTGAACAGCGGCACGTAGGTGATGCCGGGCAACTCGACCGGGTCGGCGGTCACCACCAGGTCGAGGTCGCCGCGGGCCAGGGCCGGCAGCGGCGCGAAGGAGAAGCCCGAGGCCAGGTCCAGTTCGACTTCCGGCCAGGCGTCGCGGAACTGGTCGATGGTCGGCATCAGCCACTGGAAGCAACTGTGGCATTCGATGGCCATGTGCAGGCGCCCGGCGGTACCGCCGGCGAGCCGTGCCAGGTCGCGCTCGGCGGTGCGCAGTTGGGGCAGCAGCGAGTCGGCCAGTTGCAGCAGGCGCAGCCCGGCGCTGGTGAAGCGTACCGGCTTGGTCTTGCGCACGAACAACTGCATGCCCAGGCGCTCTTCCAGTTCCTTGAACTGGTGCGACAGCGCCGACTGGGTAAGGTGCAGGCGCTCGGCGGCTTCCACCAGGCTGTCGGCTTCGCGCAGCGCGTGCAGGGTCTTGAGGTGGCGAAGTTCGAGCATGGCGGCCTCTGTATGAGCAAAACTTGATAGCGGTGCGGATTCGTTGAGTTTGTCTCATACGCCAGGGGCTGTCGACAAGCGATGGCCTCGATCCCGCAGAGCGTGCGATCGTGGAGCGACGGGGAGAAGAGCCCGGCACACGGGACGGCGGCACGGAGCAGCGGCGCAACGCCGCAGAGCCACAACGCCACGACCGCCTGGCGGCATTCATCAAACTGTCACGCTACTGTGGCAGCGCGCTGGACGAAATTTAATCAGAATCGCGCTCCACTGGGGTTTTGCGTTCTGGGTTTTCTTCATGCGTGCTTTCATCTTCCTGGCCGCCTTGTTGTGCAGCCTCTCCTCCTTTGCGGCGGCGCGTTGCGACGCACGCGTACCTACCGAGACGGTCGAACTGGGCGACGTGCGCCTGGCCTACCAGAGCATCGGCCGCGACAGCGATCCGGCCCTGCTGCTGGTGATGGGCCTGGGCGGGCAACTGATCCACTGGCCGGACGAGGTGGTCAGCGCCCTGTGCGAGCAAGGCTTCCGGGTGATCCGCTACGACAACCGCGACGTCGGCCTGTCGGCCTGGAACGTGCCGGTGCCCAGTTCGCGGCTGACCTACGAAGTGGTGCGTTATCGCCTCGGCCTGCCGGTCAGCGCGCCCTATACCCTCACCGACATGGCCGGCGATGCCCTGCATCTGCTCGACGCGCTGGATATCCCCCAGGCCCATGTGCTCGGCGCCAGCATGGGCGGGATGATCGCCCAGCACATCGCCGACATGGCGCCGCAGCGCCTGCTCAGCCTGACCCTGGTGATGACCAGCTCCGGCGCCGAAGGCCTGCCGGCGCCCAGCGAGTCGCTGCTGCGCCTGCTGGCGCGGCGCGAGGCGGCCAGCCGCGAGCAGGCGGTCGAGCAGCAGGCCGACCTGCTGGCGGCGCTGGGCAGCCCGGAAGTGCGCGATGATCGCCAGCAGCTCCTGTTGCAGGCCGCACGTTCCTACGACCGCGCGTTCAACCCGGAAGGCGTGCAGCGGCAATTGCTGGCGATCCTCGCCGAACCCAGCCGGGTGCCGCTGCTGAACCGTCTGCAGGTGCCGACCCTGGTGATCCATGGCACCGCCGATCCGCTGCTACCGGTGATGCACGGCGTGCACGTGGCGGCGCATATCCGTGGCTCGGAGCTGAAGCTGATCCCCGGTCTCGCCCATCGCTTCCAGGAGGCCTTCAAGGAGCCGTTGCTGGCGGCGGTAGTGCCTTACCTGAAGGCCCATCGGCAGGCCAGCGTCGTCCAGCTCTGAAGCCGCGCTCGCGGTCTCAGGCGTGCAGGCGTACCCAGAGGCCCACCAGCACGCTTGCCGCCACCAGCCAGGCCAGCGCCGCCAGGGCCAGCGAGGTCTCCAGGCGGAAGCGCTCGACCAGCAGGTAGAGCGCGGCGAGATAGACGAAGTAGGGGATGATCGACCACATGCCGAAGACGATGGTGGTCTTCAGGTCGTCCAGCGAACGGCCCTTGCCGACGATGTAGTGGGCAATCAGGGCGAAGGTGGGAAACAGCGGCACCAGGCCGGCGATGTAGTAGTTGCGGGTCTTCGACAGGACGGCGAGGAGCACGACCACGGCGGCGCCGATCAGCGCCTTGAACATCAGGTCCACGGGATTCTCGACTGCGGCGGCGCCACCGGCTTGGTGGCGTCGCGCATTATGCCCGGATCGTCCCGTACCCTTCCATAACGAACGAGGCCCGCAAAAGCGGGCCTCGACGTTTCTGGCTGGCGATCAGGCCGCATGCACCCGCGGGCGATGCGGATGCTCGCTCTGCAGGTACTGGCCGAGGCGCACCTGCTGGCTCGGCGAGAGGAACAGGCCGAGCTTGCTGCGGCGCCAGAGGATGTCCTCGGCGTCCTGGGCCCACTCGTGCTTGCACAGGTAGTCCACTTCGCGGGCATACAGGCCGCCGCCCAGGTGCTCGCCGAGATCGGCTTCGCCATTGACCCCGTCCAGCAGGCGCCACACCCGGGTGCCGTAGGTGCGCGCCCAGCGCAGCGCCAGTTCGCGGTCGAGCCAGGCGTAGCGGTTGGCCAATTGCTCGGTGAGCGCCTCGACGCTCTGCATCTGCTCGCCGCCCGGCAGCGGTGCCTTGGCGGTCCAGGCCGGGCCGAGATTGGCGAAGAACGGCTGGAGCTGCGCCAGCGCCGATTCGGCCAGCTTGCGGTAGGTGGTCAGCTTGCCGCCGAACACCGAGAGCAGCGGCGGCTCGCCGTTGCCGGCGGAGAGCGACAGGGTGTAGTCGCGGGTGATCGCCGAAGGCTCGTCGGACTCGTCGTCGCACAGCGGACGCACGCCGGCGAAGCTGTGCAGGATGTCGGCGGCCGCGAGTTGCTGCTTGAAATGGGCGTTCACCACTTGCAGCAGGTAGGCGGTTTCCTCTTCGCTGATCGCCACCTTGGCCGGGTCGCCCTGGTACTCGCGATCGGTGGTGCCGATCATGGTGAAACGGTCCAGATAGGGGATGGCGAAGACGATGCGGCGGTCTTCGTTCTGCAGGATGTAGGCGTGCTCGCCTTCGTACAGCTTCGGCACGATGATGTGGCTGCCCTGGATCAGGCGGATACCGTAGGGCGACTTCTGTTTCAGGTCGTCCTGGATGAAGCGCGCTACCCAGGGGCCGGCGGCGTTCACCAGGGCGCGGGCGCGGATCGAATACAGGCTGCCGTCGCCGCGCTCCAGGTGCAGGTGCCAGAGTCCCTTGCTGCGACGGGCGCTGACGCAGCGGGTGCGGGTATGGACGTGGGCGCCGTGCTCGCGGGCGGAGATCGCGTTGAGCACCACCAAGCGCGCATCGTCCACCGCGCAGTCGGAGTACTCGAAGCCACGGCGGATCTCGGCCTTCAGCGGGCTGCTGCCGGTGAAGCGCAGGCCGCGCGAGGCGGGCAGCTTCTCGCGCTTGCCGAGGTGATCGTAGAGGAACAGGCCGGCGCGGATCATCCAGGCCGGGCGCAGGTGCGGACGGTGCGGCAGGACGAAGCGCAGCGGCTTGACGATGTGCGGCGCCTTGGCCAGCAGGACCTCGCGCTCGGCCAGGGCTTCGCGGACCAGGCGGAATTCGTAGTGTTCGAGGTAGCGCAGGCCGCCGTGGATCAGCTTGCTGCTGGCCGAGGAGGTGTGCTGGGCCAGGTCGTGCTGTTCGCAAAGGAACACGGACAGGCCGCGCCCGGCTGCGTCGGCGGCGATCCCTACACCGTTGATGCCACCGCCGACCACGGCGACATCGTAGACTTCGGCGAGTGGAGCGGAGGGGGTGTGCGCTTGACTCATGTGAAAGGCCCTGAAGTCGAAAGTGAACGTAGTTTTGTTCGAATTCGAAAATAGCTTAGTCGATTGCGCAGTTATTGACCAGCCCGATGCATCAGGCTTTTTCAATTTCGAAGGGTTGCCCGGGCGCTACCGGTTTGCCCGTCCGCGCTGGAACAGCCCCTCTTCCGCGTGCGGGAAAGCGGCCGCCGAGGGTCGTGGCGCATGGGCAGGGGGCGGCAGGTGGCTTTTCTGAAACGAACATTCACGGCGCCGAACGGCGCCGTGGCAGGGGAAATGCCTCAGACCAGGTCCAGGTGAACCTTGTGCTGTGCCATCAGGCGGGCGATGGCGGCGGGCGGCGGGCTGTCGCTGATGACCCGGTTGACCAGCGAGATCGGGCCCAGGCGGACCACCGCGTTGCGCCCGAACTTGCTCGAGTCGGCGGCCAGGAACACTTGCCGCGCGTTGTCGATGATCGCCTGGGATACGCGCACTTCCTGGTAGTCGAAGTCGAGCAGGCTGCCATCCTCGTCGATGCCGCTGATGCCGACCAGGGCGAAGTCGACGCGGAACTGCTGGATGAAATCCACCGCGGCCTGGCCGACGATGCCGCCGTCGCTGCGTACGGTGCCGCCGGCGACCAGCACTTCGAAGTCTTCCTTGGCGCTGAGGGTGGCGGCCACGTGCAGGTTGTTGGTGATGATCTTCAGATTGCGGTGGTTGAGCAGGGCGCGGGCGATGGCCTCGGTGGTGGTGCCGATGTTGATGAACAGCGAGGCGTTGTCCGGCACCAGGCTGGCCACGGCTTCGGCGATGCGCTGCTTCTCGTCGCGCATCTGGTCGGCGCGCATGGTGTAGGCGGTGTTCTCGATGCTCGAATCGTAGGCCGCACCGCCGTGGTAGCGGCGCAGCAGTCCCTGTTCGGCGAGCTGGTTGATGTCGCGGCGGATGGTCTGCGGGGTGACCGCGAACATCTGCGCCATCTCCTCGATGCTCAGGTAACCGCGCTCGCGGACCTCCTCGATGATGCTTTGCTGTCGGGGGGGCAGGTTCATGGGTTGTTCTCGTGCTGCCGGGCCGGGACCCTGGAAAGTCGCCAAGAATGCCGCACGCGGGGGGCCGTTGTCAGCCGTGCATGAGTCGTAGAGGGCGCCGCGGCGGCACCCGGCCGCCGCGCGCAAACGTTACCCAGGGCATGCCAGAGCGGCGCCGGGGAACACGCCATTCGCCGCATCGCGGCGGACGAATGGCGCCAGCTCGTCACAGTTCGCCGTCGTCCCAGCCGCGAGTGCGCTCCACCGCTTTTTTCCAGCCGGCATAGAGCTTTTCGCGCCGGGGCTCGTCGCACTCCGGCTCGAACACCCGCTCGATCACCGCCTTGCTCTTCAGCTCGTCGAGGCTGCCCCAGAAGCCGCAGGCCAGGCCGGCCAGGTAGGCGGCGCCGAGGGCGGTGGTCTCGCGCATCACCGGACGTTCCACGCGGGTGCCGAGGATGTCGGCCTGGAACTGCATGAGGAAGTTGTTGGCCACCGCCCCGCCGTCGACGCGCAGAGCGCGCAGGCGTTCGCCGGCATCGCGCTGCATGGCGTCGAGCACGTCGCGGGTCTGGTAGGCGATGGATTCCAGGGTGGCGCGGATCAGGTGGTCGGCCTTGACTCCACGGGTCAGGCCGAACACTGCGCCGCGCGCATAGGGGTCCCAATAGGGCGCGCCGAGTCCGGTGAAGGCCGGTACCAGGTAGACGCCGTTGCTGTCCTTGACCTTGGTGGCGAAGTATTCGGAATCGAAGGAGTCGTTGATCACCTTCAGTTCGTCGCGCAACCACTGCACCGTGGAGCCGCCGTTGAACACCGCGCCCTCCAGGGCGTAGCCGACCTCGCCGCGCGGGCCGCAGGCGATGGTGGTGAGCAGGCCATGGGTGGACTTCACCGCCTTGTCGCCGGTGTGCATCAGCAGGAAGCAGCCGGTGCCGTAGGTGTTCTTCGCCTGGCCCGGTTCCACGCACATCTGGCCGAACAGGGCGGCCTGCTGGTCGCCGGCGATCCCGGCGATCGGCAGCTCGCCGCCGCCGACCCCGCCGATCCGGGCGTTGCCGTAGACCTCCGAAGAGTTGCGCACCTCGGGCAGCATCGAGCGGGGAATGTCGAGCACCTCGAGCATCCGTGCGTCCCAGTCGAGGCTGTGGATGTTGAACAGCATGGTCCGCGAGGCATTGGTGTAGTCGGTGACGTGGACCTTGCCTTCGGTGAGCTTCCAGATCAGCCAGGTGTCGATGGTGCCGAACAACAGGTCGCCGTTGCGCGCGCGTTCGCGGGCGCCTTCGACGTTGTCGAGGATCCACTTCAGCTTGGTCCCGGAGAAGTACGGATCGGTGACCAGCCCGGTGGTTTCGCGGATGTAGTCTTCCAGCCCGTCGCGCTTGAGCTGCGCGCAGATCGCCGCGCTGCGCCGGCACTGCCAGACGATGGCGTTGTGGATCGGCCGACCGCTGTGACGGTCCCAGACCACCGTGGTCTCGCGCTGGTTGGTGATACCGATGGCGGCCACCTGGTCGTGCTCGATGCTGGCCTGGGCGAGGGCCTCGACCAGGGTCGAACTCTGCGTGGCCCAGATTTCCATCGGGTCGTGCTCGACCCAGCCGGCCTGCGGATAGAACTGGGCGAACTCGCGCTGGGCCTGGCTGACCACGTTGGCATCGCGGTCGAAGACGATGGCGCGGGAGCTGGTGGTGCCCTGGTCCAGGGCGACGACGTATTTCTTGTTGTGCTTGTCGGTCATGGCTGTGGCCTTGTGGCTATGGCAGGAAAGAGCGGGCGGTCAGGAAGCGCGAACCTTCTCCGGCTCGGCTTCGGCGGGCGCCGCGGCGCTCGGCAGATGGCGCGCGATCAGTACACGATAGCCGCCGGCGCCGAGGCAGGCACCGAGGATCGGGGCGAAGATCGGCACCAGGAAATAGGGAATCTCGCGGCCGCCGGTGAAGGCGATGGGCCCCCAGCCGGCCAGGTAGGTCATCAGCTTGGGGCCGAAGTCGCGCGCCGGGTTCATCGCGAAACCGGTCAGCGGGCCCATGGCGCTACCGATCACGGCGATCAGCAGGCCGATCAGCAGCGGCGCCAACGGACCGCGCGGCAGGCCGTTGCCGTCGTCGGTAAGGGCCATGATCACCGCCATGAGGATGGCCGTGATCACCACTTCGACGAGGAACGCCTGGCCGACCGACAGCGCCGGGTGCGGATAGGTGGAGAACACCGAGGCCAGGGCCAGGCTGTCCTGGCTGCCGCGGACGATGTTCTGCGCCTGTTCGAACTCGATGAACAGGCTGCTGTAGAGGGTGTAGACCAGCGCTGCGGCGCAGAACGCACCGGCCACCTGGGCGGTGATGTAGAACGGCAGCTTGCGCCCCTCGAAGCCGGCGAACAGCCACAGCGCGATGCTCACCGCCGGGTTCAGGTGGGCGCCGGAGACGCCGGCGCTGAGGTAGATCGCCATGCTCACGCCGACCCCCCAGATGATGCTGATTTCCCACAGGCCGAAGCTGGCGCCGGCGACCTTCAGGGCCGCGACGCAACCGGTGCCGAAGAAGATGAGGAGGGCGGTGCCGAGGAACTCGGCCAGGCATTGGCCGAACAGGGACGGGGTCGGGGCGGCGGTGGTCATGGGGCCTCTCTTGTCTGTTCTTGTAATTATGGCGGGCAGCCGTGAAAATTGTTCAGTTTCGAAAAAATATATTCACAAAGGAATGCTGTCAAAGCGCGAAGATGAACGTTTGTCCGAAAAACGACCCTCCGGTTTCGTTTTCGCGGCCAATCGAATATCGCTACCGAGGCACGCGGGCCGCGGCATCGGCGCCCGTGCAGCAGGGGCGGCGATGGCTTAAGGTAGGCGCCGGTTTTCAGCCAACGTTCTTCTCCGGGAGTGACCATGACCCCTGCCATCGACCTGCTGAAAAAGGCCCGCGCCGCGCACAAGGTGCTCAGCTACAGCCACGACCCCAAGGCACCTTCCTATGGCCTGGAGGCCGCGGAAAAGCTCGGCCTGGACCCGCAGCGGGTGTTCAAGACGCTGCTCGCCGCCACGGAGAAGGGCGAGTTGCTGGTGGCGGTGGTGCCGGTGATCGGCAGTCTCGACCTGAAGGCCCTGGCCCATGCGGCGGGGGCGAAGAAGGCCGACATGGCCGATCCGCAGGCGGCGCAGCGGGCTACCGGCTACCTGGTGGGCGGGATCAGCCCGCTGGGGCAGAAGAAGCGCCTGCGTACCTTCATCGATGAAAGCGCGCGGCAGTACCCGAGCATCCATGTCAGCGCAGGACGGCGCGGGCTGGAAGTGGAGCTGGCGGCCGAGGTGCTGGCCCAGCTGACCCAGGGTTCGTTCGCCGCCATCGGCCGTGAATGAGCCGCTAATCCCGCCGGCCTAGCGGTCGGCATTCGTCTTACTTTTCAATCTGTCAGGTTTTCCATGTCCCACTATCTCCTCGCCATCGACCAGGGCACCACCAGCTCCCGCGCCATCGTGTTCAGTGCCCAGGGCTTGCCGGTGGCGAGCTGCCAGCAGGAATTCAAGCAGTACTTCCCGAAGGACGGCTGGGTGGAGCACGACGGCGAGGAAATCTGGCTGACCACCCTCCAGGTCTGTCGCGACGCGCTCGCCCGCAAGGGCTTGCGCGCGGCCGACATCGCCGCCATCGGCATCACCAACCAGCGCGAGACCACGCTGGTCTGGGACGCCGCCAGCGGCGACCTGATCCACCCGGCCATCGTCTGGCAGGATCGTCGTACCGCCGACTACTGTGCCGAACTCAAGGCCGCCGGCCACGAGGCGAACGTCAGCGCGCGCACCGGGCTGCTGATCGATCCGTATTTCTCCGCCACCAAGCTGCGCTGGATCCTCGACAACGTGCCCGGCGCCCGCCAGCGCGCCGAACGCGGCGAGCTGCGCTTCGGCACCGTCGACTGCTTCCTGCTCTGGCGCCTGACCGGCGGCCGCTCCCATCGCACCGACGCGACCAACGCTTCGCGCACCCTGCTGTTCAACATCCACAGCCAGGACTGGGACGAGGAATTGCTGGCGCTGTTCGAGATCCCGCGCAGCCTGCTGCCGGAGGTACTCGACTGCGCGGCGGAGTTCGGCGTCAGCGAGCCGTCGCTGCTTGGCGCGGCGATCCCGGTGCTGGGCATGGCCGGCGACCAGCAGGCCGCGCTGATCGGCCAGGCCTGCTTCCAGCCGGGCATGGTGAAGAGCACCTACGGCACCGGCTGCTTCATGATCCAGAACACCGGCGAGCAGCCGGTGACCTCGAAGAACCGCCTGCTCACCACGGTCGGCTACCGTCTGGACGGCAAGGTCAGCTACGCGGTGGAGGGCAGCATCTTCGTCGCCGGCGCCGCGGTGCAATGGCTGCGCGACGGCATCAAGCTGATCGACCACGCCCACGAGAGCGAAGCCCTGGCGATCCAGGCCGGCGACTCCAACGGCGTCTACCTGGTGCCGGCCTTTACCGGCCTCGGCGCGCCCTACTGGGACCCGAAGGCGCGCGGCGCGATCTTCGGCCTGACCCGCGACACCGGAATCAAGGAGATCGTCACCGCCGGTCTGCAATCGGTCTGCTACCAGACCCGCGACCTGCTCGAAGCGATGCGCCAGGACGGCACGCCGCCCAGCGCGCTGCGGGTGGACGGTGGGATGGTGGTGAACAACTGGGTGATGCAATTCCTCACCGACATCCTTGGTGTCACCGTGGAGCGCCCGGAAGTCACCGAGACCACCGCCCTCGGCGTGGCCTACATGGCCGGGCTGAAGGCAGGCTTCTATCGCGACCTGGACGACATCGCCAGCCACTGGCACCTGCAGCGCCGCTTCGCCGCACACATGGCCGAGGAGCGCCGCGGCGAACTCTACGCCGGCTGGCAGAACGCGGTGCGACGGGTGCGCAGCGAGGCCTGAGCGGCGTTTCGCGGAAAAAGGCGGCGTTTTTGCCGGCGGCTTCACAACGCCGGCAGGTCGCCGCAAACGCCCGCTCGGGCAATGGGTCGAAGGCAGGGCGAAGTCCCACTGTTACGATCGGAAAAGATCGCACTGTATCGCCCATCCCGGAGCCTGCGGCGGCATGCTGTGGCGATCGTTCCCAGGAGGTCTGCCATGCAGCTCGAGTTCCACCAGGTCGACGCGTTTTCTTCCCGTCCGTTCAGCGGCAATCCCGCCGTGGTCTATCGCCTCGACGCCTGGCTGGCGGACGAGCTGATGCAGATGATCGCGACCGAGCACAACCTCTCCGAGACCGCCTTCGTCGTTCGCGAAGGAGAGGCCTGGCGGATCCGCTGGTTCACCCCGAGCGTCGAGGTGGCGCTCTGCGGCCACGCCACACTGGCTGCGGCCCACGTACTGTTCGAGGTCTACGACGAGCCGGGCGAGCGCCTGGAATTCATCTCGCGCTCCGGTGCGCTGCGGGTCAACCGCGAGGACGAGCGGCTGGTCCTGGATTTCCCCGCGCAGTATCCGAGCGAGGTCGGTAGCACCGTCGAGCTGGAGCAGGCCCTGGGCCTGCCGCCGGTGGACGTGCTGGGCTCCACCGACAAGCTGCTGGTGCTGCTCGAGTCCGAAGAGGCGGTGCGCGCCTGTCGCCCCGACTTCGCGGCCCTGGCGCGGCTGCCCTGGCGTGGAGTGATCGTCACCGCGCGGGGCCTGCAGAAGGATTTCGTCTCGCGCTTCTTCGCCCCGGCGATGGGCGTCGACGAAGACCCGGTCACCGGCTCCGCGCATTGCAGCCTGATTCCCTACTGGGCCCAGCGCTTGAACAAACTGTCGCTGACCGCCCAGCAGTGCTCGGCGCGCGGCGGCGAGCTGTGGTGCCGGTTGGAGGGCGAGCGGGTGAGTATCGCCGGGCATGCGGTGCTGGTGGCGAGCGGAAGGATTCGATTGGGCTGAGGGGCGCTTCAGGAGGGGGATGACCTCGTGCATGCCAGACTTCCACATACCGAAGCCCTGATCCGTAGAGTGAATAACCGCTTGCGGTTATCCGCCCTACGGATCGGGTTCCTGGCATGCACGAAGTGAGGCTTGCCCTCCAAGTGGTGGGGCGGCAAACCCGCCCCGTCAGGAGGCCGAGCGGAATCGTTGCGGAGGGGGATGAGTGGCAGGATGCCGGGGCGAGTCTTTTGGTTCCTTTTGGACGCTTGCAAAAGGAACTCGCCTGGGAAGGCGAAACAAGAGGTCAAGGCAGGCACAGAAAACAGCTTGACCACCAAACATGACGCCCGCTCAAGCGCTAAGCAACAGCGCCCCCCCTCACTGCCGTGTAGCTAAGAAATCGCGAGCGATATAGTCACGTAGGGCGAATACCGCCACAGGCGGTATCCGCCGATGCCCCGGACAGCCGGCGGATAACCGCAAGCGGTTATTCGCCCTACGGATCGGGCTCCTGGCATGCCCTCCGAGTGGTGGGGCGAGTCTTTTGGATGCTTGCAGAAGGAACTCGCCTGGAAAGGCGAAACAAGAGGCCAAGGCAACCACGACGCCCGCTCAAGCGCTAAGCAACAGCTTCCCCCCTTAGTGCCGTGCAGGCAGCGACGGGAGCTGGGGGCCAGTGCACGCATTCACGGCCCGCCAGGCAGTCCCCGTGCACCCGGTGCCGAAACGCCACCTTCGTGCCCTGAGTCATGGCCAATGCTCCACGGCAAGTCGCTACCCCTCAGTACCCATCCGCCACCGGTGCCAGGTAGAGCCCGCCCGCACCGAGGGTAATGCGCAGGTTGCGGATCTCTCCGGCGCGCAGGGTCAGGGTCTGTCCGGCGAGGATGGTCATGCCGTTCCGGCAGGCGTCGCCAGGACCGTTCGGCGCAAGACGCACGTCCACCGCGCCGGGTTGCAGGTTCAGGGCCAGGCTGGCGCCCGGTTGCAGGTTGCCGACCAGTTCGTCGTGGACGTACAGGCCGACATCGCAGGCAGTGCCGGACTCGACCCGCTCGCGGGAAACGTTCAGCACCGCATAGCCGATCGGCGCCGGGTCGGGTTGCGCCCAGCCACCGCTGGCCGGTTGCGGGTCCGCGGCGAGCGCCGGGAGGGCGCAGGCCAGGGCGGCGGTATGGAGCAGCGGGCGAAGAATGGAGAACATGGCGGGCCTCGGCGGCGGGGGCGTAGGGAAAAGCTTGGCCGAAGCCGGGGCCCGGGACAAGTCGGGACGGGCATCCGCGTGCCCGTCCGTCGCTGGGGTCAGGCGCCGCGTTGCGGCAGCATGGCGCGCAGTACGTCGTCCTTCTGCACGCGGTGGTGCCAGATGGCCGCGGCGGCGTGGCCGAGGATCAGCGCGAAAAGCAGGTACTGGACGGTGACGTGGGTGCCGCCGGCGAACGCCTTGAAGGCTTCCGGCAGGTCGAACGGGCCGATCTGCACCAGCCAGAACAGGTCCAGCGGACGCTTGCCGGCGAGCATGCCGGAGAGCGGCATGACGATCAGCACCGCGTACAGCAGGAAATGCCCGGCCTTGGCGGCCGCGCGCTGCCAGTCCGGGTTCCCCTCCAGGGTATCCGGGACACCTTGGACGCGGCGCAGCGCCAGGCGTGTCAGGGTCAGCAGGAGTACCGCCACGCCCAGCGACTTGTGCAGGGTGAAGACGTTGCCCTTGCCGCCGAGCAGGCCGGCGAAGAAGTCGGCGCCGTAGGGCAGGGCGATGATCAGCAGGACCGCGACGGCGCTGAGCCAGTGCAGGGCGATCTGTGACGGGGAATAGCGGCGGATGGATATGGTTCTACCTCGTGAAGAACAAGGTGAACATGTTAACCATGTGCTTTGTAGGGTTTAAGCCTCTTTACTCCGCCTTTACCCGTTCTTGACGCTTTGTCGGTTACCGGATATTTCGAGGATTGACCTTGACACCATGTCAAGGTCGAAAATCGCCCCATCGATGACCAACAGGAGGCAATACCATGCAAGTCTTCAAGGTTCAGGGCATGACCTGCGGCCACTGCGTACGGGCGATCACCCATGCGGTGCAGGCGAAGGATTCGGCGGCGGACGTCCAGGTGGATCTTGGCGCCGGCGAAGTCCGGGTCGCCAGCCGGCTCGACAGCACCCAGGTACTCGAGGCGATCCGCGAGGAGGGCTACGGCGCCGAGCTGGCCTGACCCCAGTCGCGCACCAGGCCACGGAACATCGGCTCCAGCAGGTGTTCCGCGTCCGTATCCGGGTCGAACAGGCGCGGGTCGCGCAACCAGTCGTTGAACAGGCCCAGGATCAGCGCGTGCAAGGCGCGCGAGGCGATCCTCGGGGTCATGCCCGGATGCAGCCGCACACGGCATTCGTCGCGGGCGAACAACTGCTCGCAGAGTTCGATGAACATCTGCACGAAGGCGTTGTTGCGTTCCTGCGCCTCGCGCAGTTCCTCGGTGAATTCGCAACGTTGCATCAGGATGGTCAGGATGCGGCGCTTCTTCTCCTGCGTCAGCAACGATTGCACGGCCTCCAGGCAGAGGTCGTAGAGCGAGCGCAGCGGGTCGCTGCCATCGCAGCCGGACAGGCGCTCGGTGAGTTGCTCCGGCGGCAGGCGTACCTGGTTGAGCATCTCGTTGAACAGGTGGGCCTTGTTCTGGAAGTGCCAGTAGACGGCGCCACGGGTCACCCCGGCGGCCCTGGCGATCTGTTCCAGGCTGGTATGGGACACGCCCTTTTCCAGGAACAGTTCCTCGGCGGCCAGGAGGATGGCCGTACGGTTTTTTTCAGAATCTTCCTTTGTGCGTCGCATGCTGTGCTGGGTAGTCGAATCGGTCTCGGCAACGGGGCGGGGAGTGTACCGATTTTAGCCGCGCTCGGGCGGACTCGAAGTATTTCGACACCACCTTTGTCTAATGCTGCTCATTCATGAGTCGTGGATTCCGCGGTTCCACGGTCTCCGGCCATGATCGGCGGGCGTCTTCGGTGTTATGCTGCGCGCTGCTTTTTCGGCGACTCCCCGGCTGTCCGTAGCATCTTCCCGCCAGTACCGGCCTTCAGGCCTGGAGCCGCCCGCCCTCACAGACGATTCAATGATAGGCGTCGTCGTCCCGCTTGCCGGGAGCCGCGCAGGGAAGTGCCTTGCCTGCCACCGACGCGCCCCGTGCCGAGCGATCCATGAACCTGCGCATCCTGCTGATACTGGGAGCCCTGAGCGCCTTCGGGCCACTGGCCATCGATTTCTACCTGCCGAGCTTCCCGACCCTGGCCAAGGCCTTCGCCACCGACGTCGAGCACGTCCAGCTGAGCCTGGCCGCCTACTTCGCCGGCCTGTCCATCGGCCAGTTGCTCTATGGCCCGGTGGCCGACCGCTATGGCCGGCGCCTGCCGCTGCTGGTGGGGGTGAGTATCTTCACCCTGGCCTCGGCCGCCTGCGCCCTGGCGCCGAGCCTGGAGTGGCTGATCGCCGCGCGCTTCGTCCAGGCCCTCGGCGGCTGCGCCGGGATGGTCATCTCGCGGGCAGTGGTGCGTGACCTGTGCGATCCGATCGGCGCCGCCAAGGCGTTTTCCCAGTTGATGCTGGTAATGGGCCTGGCGCCGATCCTCGCCCCCGTGGCCGGCGGCCTGCTGCTGGACTGGCAGGGCTGGCAATCGATCTTCGTCTGCCTGACCCTGTTCGCCGCCCTGGCCGGCCTCGGCGTGGCGTTGTGGCTGCCGGAAACCATCCCGGCCGACGGCGAGCGACCGCCGCTGTCCGGCGCGCTGGGGCAGTACCGGCGGCTGTTCGCCGACCGCCTGTTTCTCGCCTATGGCCTTTCCGGCGGGGTGGCGATGGCCGGGATGTTCGCCTACATCGCCGGTTCGCCCTACGTGTTCATCCAGCTCTACGGGATTCCCGCCGAGCACTATGGCTGGCTGTTCGGCAGCAATGCCGCGGGCTTCATCGTCATGGCACAGGTCAACGCGCGGCTGCTGCGCTATCGCGGGCCGGCGTTCTGGCTGCGGCGGATCATCTGGGGCTACCTGGCGTGCGGCCTGGCCCTGCTGGGCATCGCTTCGCTGCAACCGGCCACGCTGTGGCCGCTGCTGGTTCCGCTGTTCGGATGCGTGGCCAGCCTCGGCTGCATCATTCCCAACGCTTCCGCCTGCGCCATGGCCGGACAGGGACAGCACGCCGGCAGCGCCTCGGCGCTGATGGGCAGCCTGCAGTTCAGCGTGGCGGCGGGCGCTTCGGCGCTGGTCGGCGTGCTCCACGACGGCACGGCGATCCCCATGACTCTGGTGATCGCCGTCTGCGGCGCGGTCGCGACCCTGCTCGCCTGGCAGACCGGGCGCCTGGAGCGCCAGGCCGCCTGAGCGCGGATCAGGCCGTTCGCTGTTTCAGTTCGGGCAGCACATGGGGCGCGCGCAGGCGCGCCTCGAGGCGGTCGACGAAACGCCGGGCCTCGCTTTCGCTACGGAAGTTGACGGCCTGCTGGTCGAGGCAGACTTGCCAGCATTGGCCTTTCGGGGTTTGCGACGGGCGGACGAGGATGTTCATGGCGATTCATCCATCGGGGCTGGAAAGGGAGCTTCAGTCTAGTCCTGTCGGCCCGGAAAACACTGACCGGGATCAGTTTGCCGACAACTGGTCGCCGCTTCGTTTACAGCCCCGCCGCAGAGCGCTTCAGGCTCCTCCCTCGCCCTGCCTTACCCGCTGCCGGTAGGCGCTCGGCGACAAACCCATGACCTTGCTGAACAGGCGCGAGAAGTAGTAGCTGTCGTCGTAGCCGACCGCCTGGCCGACCCGAGCCACGCTCTGGTCGCTGCTGTCCAGCAACTGGCAGGCGTACTCGATCTTCAGGTGCAGGAAGTGCTGGATAGGCGTACGGCCGGTGATCGCCTTGTAGCGACTGACGAAATGGAACTTCGACAGGTTGCAGAAGGCCGCCAGGCGTTCCAGTTCGAGGCGCGCATGCAGGTGTTCGCGCATGTAGGCGTGCAGCCCGTCGAGGTCCAGGCTGCCCTCGCGCAGCGGGCGCAGCAGCGGTAGCTGGCAGAGCAGGCTGCGCAGGCGGCTGGCGGCGAGCAGGAAGTGCTGGAAGCGGTAGCCGCTGTGGCGCACCTCCAGCAGTTGCTCGAAGCCGCCGAGCAGGGCGTGTTGCAGGCCCCAATGGCGCAGCGGGGTGTCGCGGTAGCCGGCGCTGTGTTGCAGCCAGGTGGCGCTGTCGCCGCGCAGGTGGGTCCAAAAGATGGTCCAGGGTTGGCGGTCGTCGGCGGCGTAGTCGTGGGCCATGCCCGGCGGCAGCCAGAGCAGGTCACCGCTGCCGACCCGGTATTCGCGCCAGGCGTCGCCCTCGCGCACGCGCAACAGGCCCTGGCCTTCGCTGCAATAGATCAGCAGGTGCTCGTCATGGCGCTCGCGGCTCATGCGGTGGTCGCGGGCGCGCCGGTAGTGGCCCAGGGAGGTGGGGTAGAGGTCGCGGCTGAGCGGGTGGACCGCCAGTTTCTCCAGCAGCGCCGCCGGGATCGGCAAGCGCAGGCTGTCGGCCGGCAGGGGCCAGTCGGAGGTGTGCGACATGTCGGTAGCCGGCTCCGCAATATAGTCCATGAACAACACAATTTAGTCGATCTCGCGACCTTCCGCCCAGTGATAGCTTCTTGGCCAAAGCGAGGTCCGAATCGACCTCGTACCAGTCCGCCACAACAATAAAAGCCGGCCTGGCCGGTGCAGGAGGGTTCATGTCAGTCCCAGTCCGCCACCTCATCGCGGGAGCCTTCGTCGAAGGTCTCGGCGCCCAGCGCATCCCGGTCAGCAATCCCCTCGACAACAGCACCCTGGCGGAGATCGCCTGCGCCAGCGCGGAGCAGATCGAGCAGGCGGTGGCCAGTGCCCGCGAAACCTTCGCCAGTTGGAAGGAAACCCCGGTTTCCGAGCGCGCGCGGGTGATGCTGCGTTACCAGGCGTTGCTCAAGGAACACCACGACGAACTGGCGAAGATCGTCTCCAGCGAGCTGGGCAAGACTTTCGAGGACGCCAAGGGCGACGTCTGGCGCGGTATCGAGGTGGTCGAGCACGCCTGCAACGTGCCCTCGCTGCTGATGGGCGAGACGGTGGAGAACGTCGCCCGCAACATCGACACCTACAGCATCACCCAGCCGCTGGGCGTGTGCGTTGGCATCACCCCGTTCAACTTCCCGGCGATGATCCCGCTGTGGATGTTCCCGCTGGCCATCGCCTGCGGCAACGCCTTCATCCTCAAGCCTTCCGAGCAGGTGCCGCTGACCAGCGTGCGGCTCGCCGAGCTGTTCCTCGAGGCCGGTGCGCCGAAGGGCGTGCTGCAGGTGGTGCATGGCGGCAAGGAACAGGTCGACCAGTTGCTCAAGCACCCGCAGGTGAAGGCGGTGTCCTTCGTCGGCTCGGTCGCCGTCGGCCAGTACGTCTACCACACCGGCACCGCGCACAATAAGCGCGTGCAGAGCTTCGCCGGGGCGAAGAACCACATGGTGATCATGCCCGACGCGGACAAGGCACAGGTCATCAGCAACCTGGTCGGTGCCTCGGTGGGCGCGGCCGGGCAGCGCTGCATGGCGATCTCGGTGGCGGTGCTGGTGGGGGCCGCCCGCGAGTGGATTCCGGAAATCCGCGACGCGCTGGCCAAGGTCCGCCCCGGCCCATGGGACGACAGCGGCGCCAGCTACGGCCCGGTGATCAACCCGCAGGCCAAGGCGCGCATCGAGCGCCTGATCGGCCAGGGCGTGGAGGAGGGCGCGCAACTGCTGCTGGATGGCCGCGGCTACAAGGTCGAGGGATACCCGGACGGCAACTGGGTCGGCCCGACGCTGTTCGCCGGGGTGCGCCCGGACATGGCGATCTACCGCGAAGAGGTGTTCGGCCCGGTGCTCTGCCTGGCCGAGGTCGACAGCCTGGAGCAGGCGATCCGCCTGATCAACGAAAGCCCCTACGGCAACGGCACCTCGATCTTCACCAGCTCCGGCGCCGCGGCGCGGACCTTCCAGCACCACATCGAGGTCGGCCAGGTGGGCATCAACATCCCGATCCCGGTACCGCTGCCGTTCTTCTCCTTCA